>DATLDN010000187.1:0-9517 GCA_035525855.1 Gemmatimonadaceae bacterium | reverse complement strand
GAGAATGCTTCAGGAAGCAGTCGATGCTTTGTTCGACAACGGTCGCCGCTCGAAGGCGATTCGTGGTCGCGGCAAGCGTCCTCTCAAGTCGCTGTCCGACATGCTCAAGGGCAAGCAGGGCCGGTTCCGTCAGAACCTGCTGGGCAAGCGCGTCGATTATTCGGGACGTTCGGTAATCGTCGTTGGTCCTGAGCTGAAGCTGCACCAGTGCGGATTGCCCAAGGCGATGGCATTGGAGCTCTTCAAGCCGTTCATCATTCACAAGCTCGTCGAGAAGGGAATCGCCGAGACCGTAAAGCGCGCCAAGAAGATCGTGGAGAAGGAATCACCAGAGGTGTACGAGATCCTCGAAGAGATTATCCGCGACCATCCGGTGCTGCTCAATCGTGCGCCTACCCTGCATCGACTGGGAATCCAGGCGTTCGAGCCCGTGCTCGTCGAAGGAAAGGCCATTCGAATTCACCCGCTCGTTTGCGCGGCGTTCAACGCCGACTTCGATGGTGACCAGATGGCAGTGCACGTTCCGCTTTCGTTCGAGGCGCAGCTCGAGTGCAGACTGCTCATGCTGTCGTCGAACAACATCTTGAAGCCGTCCGACGGACGTCCGGTTGCAGAGCCTTCACAGGACATCGTGCTCGGCTGCTACTTCGCGACCAAGGCGCCGGCAGATTGGGAGAAGCAGATCAAGGCTGCGCGCCGGTTCAGCACCGTCGCAGAAGTCGAGATCGCGCTCGCTCAGGATCTCGTGAACTTCCACAGTGCGATCAGGTACTGGGTGAACGATATCGATGGCGCACGATGGGTCGAGACAACGGCAGGTCGCGCGATGTTCAACGCTATCGTTCCGAAAGAGCTCGGCTATCAGAATCACGACATGAAGAAGAAGGCGCTTGGTGAGCTTGTCTTCGAGTCATATCGCAAGACTGGACTGGCCGGCACAGTGCCGTTCCTCGATCGCTTGAAGGAATTCGGATTCCGCAATGCAACACGCGGTGGAATCTCGATTGGTATCGAAGACCTTCACATTCCTGAGGAGAAGGAAGGACTTCTTCAGGATGCAACGGAGCGCGTCGAGCGTTTCCAGCGTGCTTACCAGACTGGTAACATCACGAACGGTGAGCGCTACAATAAAGTCATCGACACGTGGACGCATGCGAACTCCGACATCGCCGACGCAATGGTAAGTGCAATGCGTCGCTCGAACGAAGGGTTCAATCCTGTATTCATGATGTTCGATTCAGGATCACGTGGATCACGCGACCAGATCCGTCAGCTCGCAGGAATGCGCGGACTGATGGCAAAGCCGCAGAAGAAGCTGACCGGTGGTATTGGCGAAATTATTGAGAGTCCAATTAAATCGAACTTCCGAGAGGGTCTCTCAGTGCTCGAGTACTTCATCTCGACGCACGGTGCACGTAAGGGTCTGGCAGACACCGCTTTGAAAACGGCCGACGCCGGATACCTCACACGCAGACTCGTTGACGTTGCGCAAGACGTGACGATCACCGAGGAAGATTGCGGAACGATTCTCGGACTCGAGGTTGGCGCGCTGAAGGAAGGCGAGGACATCATCGAGCCGCTCGCAGAGCGCATCGTCGGAACAGTTGCCGCCGAGGATATCGAGGATCCGCACGAGACCGATCAGTCGGGTCGTCGCACGCTGCTCGCGGAAGCGGGCCAGCTGATCGACGAAGATATGGCGCGCGCAATCGAGGACAGCGGAATCGAGACAGTTCGAATTCGCAGCGTTCTCACTTGCGAGGCGAAGCGTGGACTTTGCCAGATGTGCTACGGCCGAAACCTCGCGACCATGGGAATGGTCGATAAGGGTGAAGCCGTTGGTATCATCGCCGCGCAGTCAATCGGCGAGCCGGGAACTCAGCTTACTCTCAGAACCTTCCACATCGGTGGAACTGCGGCGCGTATCGCGGAGCAGACGACACGTAAGTCGAAGGTCGAGGGAGTCATCGAGTATGGAGACCGTCTGGTTTCCGTCACGAACGCCGACGGATTGCAGATCGTCACTTCATATGAAGGCGAGCTCACGATTCGCTCGGCTGGCGACAACAAGATTGGCGCGCGTCTTCAGGTGCCGCTTGGTGCAACGTTGATGGTGAAGGACGGGGAAGAAGTGAAGAAAGACCAGGTGATCTTCAGCTGGGATCCGTACTCGAACCCGATTATCTCCGATGTGGAAGGAACGATTCGCTTCGTCGATCTCGTCCCTGACGAGTCGGTGTCTGAGGAGCTCGATGAGCTCACCGGTCTTCGCCAGATCGTCGTCATCGAAGATCGCGAAAAGAAACTTCACCCGCACATCGAGATCTGGGAGACCAAGGGCGCGAAGGAAAAGCGTCTGCGTGACTTCGTGATTCCGGTGGGCGCGCAGCTTACGATTACCGACGGACAGCGCATCACAGCCGGAACCATTCTCGCCAAGGTGAGCCGAGAGGCTTACAAGACGCGAGATATCACTGGTGGTCTGCCGCGAGTTGCCGAGTTGTTCGAGGCGAGAAAGCCAAAGGATCCTGCAACGGTTACGGAAATTGACGGTGTCGTTCGCTTTGGTGACATCAAGCGCGGCAAGCGTGAGATCTTTGTCACGCCGATCGCTGGTGATGGAACGCCGGATACGTCTGTCGAGCCTCAGCTGTACGAGGTTGGGGCGGGCAAGCACCTTCGAGTGCACGAGGGAGACCGCGTGCGCGCAGGAGATCGTTTGTCAGAAGGTCCGGTGAACCCGCACGACATTCTGCGCATCAAGGGACCGCGCGCAGTGCAGGAATATCTGCTCAACGAAGTGCAGGAGGTTTACCGACTGCAGGGCGTTAAGATCAACGACAAGCACATTGGAGTGATCGTCCGCCAGATGCTGCAGAAGGTTCGCGTACTCGATTCAGGCGACACAGCTTTCCTCGAGGGCGAGCACGTCGACAAGCAGAATTTCCGCGATGTCAACGAGAAGACGAAAAAGCACAAGGAATCGCCGGCGACATCCGAGCCGCTGTTGCTCGGAATTACAAAGGCGAGTCTTACGACGCAGTCGTTCATTTCTGCGGCGAGCTTCCAGGAGACAACGCGAGTTCTTACCGACGCTGCAATTCGTGGCGCGCGGGACGAGCTGATGGGACTCAAGGAGAACATCATCATCGGTCACCTGATTCCCGCGGGCACTGGTATGTATCGGTATCAGGAAGTCGATATCGAGGGTGCACCGCAACCGCCGATGCCGGAGATTTTGCCGGAGCCGAGTATCGCTGAAATTCTGGCGGAGCCGGATCTGGAAGAGTTGACGGTGCCGGCTGGTGCGAAGGGCTTCGCTCCGTTGCCAGACGACGACGAATAAAAGCGGGAACGAATAACGAAAGGGAGAGTCGAAAGGCTCTCCCTTTTTTATTTTGTTTATGGGGAATTCTCTTAGGTTTGGCGGAGAAACTAATGCGACAGTTTGCGCGTTTGGAGATTTCAGTTTTTCAGTTCGGCGTTTCCAGTAGCATTGCCGGGGGACGTATCCGGGAGCAAGGCTTTGGATTGGATTACGTCGAAGGATTCATGGAGACGTCCGGCAGATAGCGTCGTGATGCGTCGTCACGGCAATGCTACTGGAAACGCCGAACTGAAAAACTGAAATCTCCAAACGCGCAAACTGTGGCCGTAGATTCGCGCAACTTGTCGAAGAACCTTTCCATGGGAGATTGGTGTGGCCGCTACGTAGTCTGACGTATACTGCGTCCGGAAGTATTTCTCCATACTGCTCGCGTCCACTCACGCGAACTTTTTCTGGAGACACCAAATGCGATTTCCCACGGTACTGTTTCTGGTTTCGTTAATCACTTTGCCGTCGGTGATCAGCGCCCAGCAGGCGTCTGCTCTTCATAACGGAGCGAAGATCGAAGTTACAGATCGATCGGGGCACCGAAACACCGGAATATTGCAGTCCCTGTCGAGTGATTCGCTTTATCAGTTCGCAGGCAAAGATGGACGCGTTTCTGTTCTTCCAGTTTCGAGCCTGACATTGATCCGTGTTAGTAGAGGGCGCAATCACGCTGTTGGCGCGATCAAGTACGGTTTGATTGGAACGGCTGTCGGCGCCCTCGGCTTAGGAGCGCTTGGTGCGGTGTTACACAAGGACGGCCCGGGCAGCATGTCGCAAGGCGACGACGTGGGTATCGGCGCATTCCTCGGCGGAATCGGCGGTCTGACGATTGGAACAGTAGTGGGTGCAGCCGTCGGCACGGAGAAATGGGAGCGCGTCTACGTGGCGGAGCATTGACCTCAGTTTGAGCCAACTTGATAAAGCAGGCGAGCGAAAGCTCGCCTCTTTTTTTTGCTGGCTACGTCAGTCGACGTATATGGAAGCCCATCCGTTATCGGCATCGTTACCGTCACACTGCGACACACTCCTTCACTCAGTCAAAGAGAGGCGGTTGTGAAAAAAAATCTTGCTGTTGGATCGCTCCTGTTCGGCGTGATATCTCAGGTTGCGCTTACACAGGAATCACGTGCGTCTGGCGACGTTGCATTGGCCGCGTTTCAGGCACCGATGGTCGTCTCGCACAATGCCCGCGTGGAACGCGAACGAGCGCCATCATGGTGTAAGATTCACCGATTCAAGTGTGTCATTGGCAGCGCAACGCTTGGCTTTGTCGGCGGTGCGCTGGTGGGAAATTTGTTCGTTCCCAACGAGGTGACGCACGACGAATACTCGTGCAGCATTTTCTTCGGCTGTGGTAATACAACTCGCTGCGATGCTCACTGCGATGAACCGGTTACCATAATCTGGGCACTAGGCCTCGGTGGTGGCGTGCTCGGCGGACTCGGCGGATATCACTTCTCAAAACCACGCACACCCTAAGGAGAATCCAATGCGAGCCCTCATTCTCGGCGCGGTGCTTAGCGTCTCACTGCCTTCTGCTCTGCTGTCGCAAAGGCTGGTCGACCTTCAGCAGGGAACACGTGTCATGATCACCGATCAACGTGGCAAGGAGGTAAAAGGTCGGCTCATAAAAATTTCCGCCGACTCGGTGTTTGTCCGCCAGACCGCGGAAGAGGCGCGGACCGTGCCGATGTCAAACGTCAAGTCGGTGAAGGTAGGGCACGTCAGTCACCTTAGCGGACTAGTCTTGGGAGCAGTCTACGGTGGCCTGATTGGTGTGGTGGGTGGAGGGCTGCTCGGAGCAATGGACGACACTTGCGATCTCCTGGCTTGCGGACGCGGAGAGAATATGGCATTCGGCGCCGGTGCTTTTGGAACCGTAGGACTGGTTCTTGGATCCATGTTTGGACTTATGGGGGGCAAGGAGGTGTGGCAATCGCTCCCGATGCCTCTGCATGAATCCTCGAGTAATTCTCGCTAGCTCTCATTTTTTACTCTTCCATTTCTTGCCGGCGATCGTTCGTTTTGATCGTCGGCGATGTCACCGCTTCCAGATTTCCTCCGTCGACGAATAAATCGCAGCGCGCTTCGCTCTGTTAAGAAGCGCGGCTCGCGGCTGGACAGATTCAAGCTTGCCGAGCGAGCGCGTGTTCGCGATCGCCTGCTCGCGGAACCAGACATCGCGCGCGCCGTTGAAGCGCACGCAAATGCGCACGGCCTCGCACCAGAGAAGGTGTGGAAGCTGGTTCGCGCCTACATCGACGAGATAGTCCCGTTCTTCAACATTCTTGCGTACTACCGCTTCGGTTTCATCACTAGCCGAACGCTGTTGAATCTCTTCTACAAAGTTTCGGCAGATCATCACCCGGCATGGACCGGAAGCGCGCTGCCGAAGGATTCAATCGTTGTTTATCTGATGAATCACCGCTCGAACGCCGACTACGTTCTGGTCGGATTTGTATTGAGTGGCCGAGTTGCGATCTCCTATGCCGTCGGTGAATGGGCGAGAGCATTTCCCCTCGAGTACATCTTCAAATCATTCGGCTCGTATTTCATTCGCCGAAAATTTCGCGATCCGCTCTATCACAGCGTGCTGGAGCAATACATTCGGCTGATCACGCGCGAAGGAGTAACGCAGGGAATTTTTCCGGAAGGCGGCCTGACGCGTGACGGAAAATTGCGTCCGGGAAAGATTGGTCTGCTCGATTACATCCTGAGCGTCGCTCGCGACCCGCAGTATGCGAATCGTATTTACCTCGTACCGGTTGCAATCAACTACGATCGCGTGCTCGAAGATCGTTCGCTGCTACGCGAGCTCCAGACCGAGCAACACAAAAGTCGAACTTCTCGATTGACACAAATGCGTGAAGTTGGGCGATACCTCTGGTGGAATGCCGCGCGACTAGTGATGCGGCGGTGGCGACGCTATGGCCGCGCCGCGGTAACGGTTGGTGAACCGATGCATTTGCGCCCGTGGCTCGACGCCGAGGATGCAAACCTGCCCGGAGGATTATTCTCTCGCCCGCGTCCCGAAAGACTCGCACGCGTGCAGACGCTCTGCGACGACATGATGTCGCGTATCGGAGCGATCATTCCCGTTACGCCTGTTCCTCTAGCCTGCGCCGCGATTCAATCACTCGACACAGATTTCATTTCGCGAGAGAAGCTTCTGGGGCGAATGAGCGAAATGCGCGACGTTTTGCTCGAGTTGAACGCGCGAGTGATTCGCGCCGAGGGTGACATCGAGGAGACTTTCGATCGCGCGTGGAAAATGCTTCGCATGCGCCGGATGCTCGTGCGATCGGGCAATGGGTTCGTCGTGCTTCCCGACAATCGAGCCTTGATCAGCTACTACGCAAACTCCATTGCGCATCTGCTCGGCCCATTCGAGCAGGGAGTGCGCGAGAGGGACGCATTGCCCTCCGCGCGCATTCAGGTTTAGTCGACTATTCGAATTGTACCGGAGTGCCCGGCTTGATCATTGAGGCAAGTCGTTCTGCATCCCAATTGGTCAGGCGCACGCATCCGTGTGAGTTCGCGTAGCCGATCGTCTCGGGGGCGCCAGTTCCGTGAATTCCATAATGCGGCTTCGAGAGCGCCATCCACACGACACCTACGGGCGAGTTCGGGCCGGGCTTCAGCTTCGCAGTCGGTTTTGTATCTGGTACTTCTGCCATCAGCGCCGGTTGATAATTGAACGCCGGATTGTGTGCGATGTTCGTGACTTTGAAGTCGCCGGTGGGTGAAGGGTCGTATCCTGCGCCGAGGGTTGACGGAAAATGCGCGATGATTTTTCCCGATGCATCCACTGCGTGCGTCCAAAATCCCTTCCTCGAAATGACAAGCTTTGCGACCGCGCCGGATGGTGTGGGCTCCTGTACGACGCTCGGTACCTGGATCGAAGTTCCGGCGGCAACTGATTTAAGATCGACGCCCGGATTCAGCTGCTTCAGCATCTGCTCGCTCGTGTGGAATTTTTCTGCGAGTGCCTCGGCAGGAGAGCTGTAGCAGAGGCAATCGAGCTTCGCCTGCTGATAAACATCTCCGGTCACTTGCACGAATGGACCTTTGACATCGTCAGCGGTGACCTGATACGTCGTAATGAGCGGAGTGTTTTGCGCTGCTGTTGTGAGCGCTTGATACGTCGATTGATCGATCGATGTTGTTTTCGCTTTCGCCGCAGTAGCGGTTCGCGACGTCGATTTCTTTGCCGCTGACGGCTTCGCACCCGCAGAGTCTGGCCTCATTGCACTGTCGTTCATCATTCCTGATGCAGCAGTGGAATCCATTCCGTTGGCGACGCGGAATGCTTGTAGCGCCTTCGATGCGTTTATCCCCCAGTTGCCATCGATGATCCCCGGCGAAAACCCGGCGCGATCGAGGAGAATCTGAATCTGTAAGGTTGCCACTCCACGATTCGGGATGTTCGCCGGGAATTTCGTCAGCGTTGTGCCTGCGGATTTTCCATTGATTCGCGTGAACGCGGTATCGGTTTCGAATGGAGGGACGTTCCCGATCTGTGCACCGAGTCCAGCAGTGTCAGGGGTTGCTGAATCGTACGGAACGGTGATGAACGAGTCAGCCGCGTAGGTTGGATTGGTCGCTGATACCGCGGCCGTGTCCGGCTTCGTATCCGATTTCTCTGTGACCACGCATGCCGATACAAGCAGCGCAGCGGTCGCAAGGATTGTGTGTGTGCTTTTCATGTCACTACGGAGATTCAAAATCGAGGCCGCGCAAACGCGAGAAAGGATGCTTCGCGCGGGGATTGATGTCTCGGCGCGCCGAGGCGACGTTTAGAGTAGGGCAAACCGAAAGAGAGGTCGGAATGCCTGTGACAGCGAAACTCTCCAAAAAATTCTATGAGCAGTTCGGCACTCTGCCGCGAACGAGCTCGTGGATTGGTTCAACTCAGTGGACGCTACCTACCAGGCGCAGGTAAGGGAAATCAACGAATCGAATAGGGCATGGATGGACGCCCGTTTCGCGGCGTTCGACGCGCGGATGGATGCGTTCGAAGCGAAGATTGAAGCGAAACTGGAAACAGGCCTGAGCGGCTTTCGCACCGAAATGAGCAGATTCCGCTCGGAAATGATCTTTTGGATGTTTGGGTTCTGGACCGCAACAGTCCTCCCACTGGCCGCCTTGGTCCTGGCTCTCAACGGTGCCTTCACGAGGTAGCTCCCAAGGTTGACCCAAAGCCTCATAACTCGGTATATTTCAAGGCTCTACAGCCTCCGCAGGAGGTTCGTTCCCAGTCTGTTGAACACCACTTAATGCCGACAATCAATCAGCTCGTTCGTCAAAGCCGCAGGGACGTTCAGAAAAAGGAAAAAGCTCCAGCCCTCAAGCAGAACCCGCAGAAGCGCGGCGTCTGCACTCGCGTTTACACAACGACTCCAAAGAAGCCCAACTCGGCTCTTCGCAAAGTCGCCCGTGTTCGGCTGACAAACGGATTCGAAGTCACCGCCTACATTCCCGGTGAAGGTCACAACCTCCAGGAGCACTCGATCGTGCTCATTCGTGGTGGTCGTGTGAAAGATCTTCCCGGAGTTCGATATCACATTGTTCGTGGCTCGCTCGACGCATCGGGCGTTAATGGCCGCAACAAGAGCCGCTCGAAGTACGGCACGAAGAAGCCGAAGGAAGGAGGGAAGAAGTAATGAGCCGCCGAAAAAAATCAGTGAAGCGCGGGATCCTTCCCGACGCACGCTACGATAGCCAGACGGTATCGAAGTTCATCAACGCAATCATGTATCAGGGAAAGAAATCCACAGCCGAAAGAATTTTTTATGGCGCGATGGATTTGGTCGAGAGCCGCACAAGCCAGTCCGGCGTTACGGTATTCAAGCAAGCTCTCACCAACCTGAAGCCAGCAGTTGAAGTGAAGAGCCGCCGAGTTGGCGGTGCGACGTATCAGGTTCCTGTCGAGGTTCGTCCGGATCGCCGCACTGCGCTCGCCATGCGATGGCTGATCACCTTCTCTCGCAGCCGCAACGAGAAATCGATGGCTGAGAAACTAGCCGCTGAAGTAATCGCGGCGTCGAAAGGAGAGGGCAATGCCATCAAGAAGAAAGAAGACACCCACAGAATGGCGGAAGCAAACAAGGCGTTTGCGCATTATCGCTGGTAGCTCCTCCT
>DATLDN010000170.1:0-9897 GCA_035525855.1 Gemmatimonadaceae bacterium | reverse complement strand
GCTGAAATCACCGAGCAATTCGAGCGCGACGCTTCGCGCAGCAACGAAGGCGTCGTGTATTTCGGCGCCGAGAAGCGACTCGAAGATCGATTCCGCAATAGCTCCGATCACTCCATGGTTTTACTCGGTGCTCAACCGGCGTGGAATCCGCGAAGCTGGATGCAAACCGCCGAATCGCACAAGTCGCTGCGAGCACAATTCAATCGCGCAATCAACAAAGGCGTGACCATCGCAGAATGGGCGCCGAGCGACGCTGGAAATTCGATGAAGCTTCGGCGCGTTCTCGAAGCGTGGTTGAGCGCGCGCGCATTGCCGCCACTTCACTTTCTCGTCGAGCCGGCAACTCTCGAGCGATTGCACGATCGTCGCATCTTCGTCGCGACTCGAACACAGTCGAACGAAATCAATATCGTCGCTTTCGCTGTTCTTTCACCGGTTCCCGCGCGTAATGGCTGGCTCGTCGAGCAATTCCCAAGATTGCGGAATGCTCCCAACGGAACGATCGAGCTGCTGATGCGTGAAGCTGTTCGCACGATTGCGGGAGAAGGTGCGAGCTATGTCACTCTCGGACTTGCCCCG
Organism: Gemmatimonadaceae bacterium; assembly: GCA_035525855.1. Classification (GTDB taxonomy): domain Bacteria; phylum Gemmatimonadota; class Gemmatimonadetes; order Gemmatimonadales; family Gemmatimonadaceae; genus UBA4720. The sequence goes on along the minus strand of DATLDN010000170.1, from coordinate 9,318 downwards.
CTAGCGCGCAACGTCCCCCCGCAACATCTAGACGAGCCGCGCTGGCTGCGCACCGTTCTCTCGATGGTGCGAGACCACGGACGAAAATTTTACAATTTTGAAGGGTTGGAGAAATTCAAATCCAAATTCGGCCCCGACGAGTGGGAGCCCGTGTATGCGATCAATCGGGGATCGCGATTCTCCGCGCGAGCACTGTACGCGATCGCTGGTGCATTTGCGTCGCGTTCCCCACTTCGACTTCTCGTATCAGCTCTCACCAACGAACACCGGAACTCCGGCAAGACCGAATAGTGCCGCCTTAACCTCGAGAGCGACATTGCGAAATCGAATCGCGCTGTCGTGAGGAATGTGTGTCTTCGCGAACACAATCACCGCGAAGAATTCGCCGCTCGTCATCAACCCACCGAAGCCGACGACTGATTTAATCCCGAACGGAATTACAAACTCTTCCTGCGCGGGAATGAACGGACTGCCGACTGCCTCTTCGACGTGAAACACGTTGTACGATTTGCCTTCCTGATCCTGCATCATTCCGATCGGCGGCTTCACAACATCCGACAGCTCGAAACCGACTTCTCTAATCAGCTGCGCAACCATCGGCGCCTGCTCCACAATCTCCACGCTCGGCAGTGGAATCGCTTTATGCCCGGCTGACAATCGCCGGTCATTCCATTCGGCCACCTCTCCCGCAGTAGCCAGAAGAACGAGCGATCGCATGTACATGTCCGGCTCGAGCCCCTTCAATCTTGCCTTCGCAAAATGTTTAAGGTCGGCCGGAAGCTCGCCGTAGGCCTCCGTTCGATAGAACCGGACCAGGGCGCACTGCGGTCCGCGGCGGTCCGTAAAGCTCTGATAGATGAATTGAACGATGTTCTGCGCCGCTTCTTCGAGACTCTGCGACGATTGACTGACCTTACGCACCGCTGTACTGCATCGAAGCATGTCTAGGACGGAGAATGTCCTGAGATCGAATGACATACTCCCTGTCTTTGCAAGGAACGGTCTCAATTGCTTCGCTGCATGACGGAGGTCAGTGCATCCGACCTCTCCGGAAGCTGGCTTCGCCGCTGTCGATATAGGCGCGATAACCCGCAGGATCGATAAAGGGATCTGTCGGATTCGTTGCTGTCGCGCGCGCGGCGAATTTTCGATACCTCCCGAAAGGTCTTCCATGCGACGTTACCCAGATGTCAGCCGGAATGCTTCGCAACACGCGAAAAGTCCGTTCGAAGTCGGCCTTATATCCCGGGTACTGCCCAACCTCCATCACTATCAGGCTGCATGCACTGACGACCTGTAGCACTCTGTCTCCGTCGCGAACAGGAAACGAGTACGAGGTGCAGCCACGAGTGTGTCCCGGCGTGAGGTGCGCAGTGATTGCAATCGAACCGACGCGTATGGTGTCGCCGTCCCGGAAAACATGGTCTACGCGGGGCCGGGCATACTGAAACATCCCGGTGATCAGTCGCCGCGGAAACGGGAGGCTTCGGTCGTATCCGCCTGACGTGATCGCGTCGGCGCTCGGCTCACTTGCCCACAGCTGTGCACCCGACGCCTTCTGAAGCTCTGCCAATCCGCCGGCGTGATCATAGTGGTGCTCTGAGTTCAGCAGGATTTTCACATCGCGGATATTGAACCCGAGCTTCGCGATGCTCGCCGTGATCATCTTTGCCTCACCGGGATATCCGCCATCGATCAGAATGTGACCCTGTGGACCCGCTATGAGAAATGACGTCACATCATTCGCTCCGACATAATAAAGATTCCCGGCGATACGAAACGGCTCGGCGTATTTCTGCCCCCCGTTTACGCCTCCTTCCTGCCACTTTAGCAAGCCCACAATGACCAGCGGCGTTATGATAGCGAGCAGCACGAGGTGGATTGCGCGCTTGGTGTTTTTGGGCATTCAGATAATTCGGAATTGTCAGGTAGTAGTGCACAAAGTACTCTGCAATGTAAAGCGGTGCGGCATTTATTACAATAACCATGTGACCTCATTGAAAAGCATCGCACTGTGTGCGCTGATCTCCCTTTCGACGCCGCTTCGATCACAGACCATCGAATCGTTGCCGGGTCGCACCGTAGAGCGAGCGACTGCGGGCGAGGACACGTCGCAGGCATTCGCTGTCTACTATCCGTCCGGATATTCCGAAGCTTCTAAGTGGCCGCTGCTGTTCGTTATGGATCCGCGCGGGCGTGCGATGGTTGCGCTACGATTGTTCGCGCCCGCCGCGGAGAAGCATGGCTTCGTAGTCGTCAGCTCGTACAACACACTCAGTGACGGCGAAGTAGAGCCTAATATCGGCGCCGCGAACGCAATGCTCACTGCGGCGCAGACAACAATCGCCGCGGACATGACGCGCCTCTACATCGCCGGTTTTTCGGGGACTGCGCGAATCGCCTGGTCGATCGAGCTCGAAGCACCAAAGATCTTCGGCGGAATTCTCTCCGCTGGCGCCGCGCCGATCTTTAACGACTCTGCGGGATCACGCGGATTACTTCACGCGCCGGGGTTTGCAATCGCACTTACTACCGGCACGATGGACTTCAACGCCGCCGAAGTGCGACGTGCCCGATCGTGGCTGCGCTCGGAACGCGTTCCGGTCCGCGTGGAAGAATACGCCGGGCCGCATAGCTGGCCGCCAGCACCGCTCATCGAACACGCACTTGCATGGTTCAGGCTGCGTGGAATGCTCGGCGGTCGGTGGCCAATGGATAGCGCATGGGTGAAGCTGCGTCTCACCGAAGAAGCAAAGCGCGCAGACAGCATTGCTGCTCTCGGCAAACTGCTCGACGCAGCTGAGATATATGAAGATCTCGACGAATTGGCTGGTTCTTTTGCCGGCAGTGATTTCGGCGCACGCGCTAAAGAGCTTGCAATGAACCCGGCAGTTCTCAGTGCCCGTAAGCGTCTCATAGAATTCGACACCCGATATCTGAGTCGCAAAGCGCAGATGTCGGTTTATTTCGCCACAATCGACGCCAAGGATGCGCCGCCCACGCGCGAGGAAATCATTCGTGCTCTCGACATCACCGGTTTAAAAAAGATGGCCGCGGAGAGTGACTCACTCGAAAAGCAATGGGCTCAACGCATGCTTTCGCTCGTTGGAGTGATGCTCGGGTTTTACCAGCCGCGCACTTATCTCGATCTGAAACGTCCGCTGCAGGCAATCTCGATGCTCGAGGCGTCCTCCGCGCTTGCACCATTGGGGCCGGGGCAATGCGCAATGCTCTCGCAGGCGCTCGCAGGTCTCACCGATGACGAACGGCGTAAGCTCGAGGAGAAAACCCAGCCGCTCTCGGCATCATGTGGGGGGACGTGAGTCATTTTGCACCGAATGATCGAGCTCGATGACGTCATCTTCAACGATCGCGAATACGCGGTCCTCGGGCGCTGGATCGATATCAGCAACTCCAGTGAAATCACCAAACGCGGGGAGTATCGCGAGCTGATCGCCGATTAGAAAACACGGGAGTCGCGCCGATTGACGAGCGCGTCCGGATAAGCGAATCGCAGGATGAATGTGTCCTGCGATGACGTAACCATCATCGCTTGGAACTGGGTGGTGTGCGAACAGAAACGGTGGTGCAGGGAACGGCGCGTCGACGCAAGTAATTCGCAGATCAAGAGGAGGATCGCCAGCCCGGCGATCATGATTTCCCCGAACAAGCACAACTTCCACGTTTGACAATGCGTCGCGCCATTCACGAAGCGCAGTGAACATGGATTGAGAGCGTCCTTCCTTTGCATGCAAAAGGTCGCCGAGGAAAATGACGCGCTCCGCATCAGTTCGGTGGATTATTGAGGAAAGCCGCTCGATAGCCTCGCGCGTCGTACCCGACGGAACGGGAATTCCCTCCGCTCGAAACGTCGCCGCCTTTCCCCAGTGAGGGTCCGCCACAAGCAACGCTTTTTCTTTATGCCAGTACGCAGCTCGCTCAGGCAGAAGCGACACCTCCTCGCCCTGTATTGTGATTCGATTATCGGTCATCCAGCGGCGCGCTCGAGTGTCCGCTGCATTCGCTTGATGCGGTCGATCAGCTTTTCGGATGAAACGCGAACGCGATTCCGGTCGATCAGGAGTGGAAACGCGAGTGGAGGTGTTCGTGGAGGATTCGTAATAAGAAGTGTCGCAGTCGAAATTCTTTGCAGCGTTTGCCCAAGTCGTGTTCGTTCGAGCTGACGCTCGAGAACTTCGCGATGAGCTTGCGACACGAGAAGATTTCCGGCGTCGTAACGGTTGAACACGTCAAAGAATAATCCGCTCGACGCCTGAAGCTGGCGCGCGGATTTTCCCGCGTGAGGAAAACCTGGAAACACCAATCCAGCAACGCGAGCGATCTCCCGAAATTGCCGGCGAGCCATCTCGGTTGCATTCAGAGATGCGGGGATGTCCTCGACGAGATTTGACGCGTCGAGCAAACCTGTGGCGAGTGCCTCATCCAGCGGAGCTTCGTCAGGAGATAGCAGCTCGAACCCATAATCGTTTGATGAAAGGGAAAACGTAATTGGCTTTACGCGCGATATCCGCCACGCGAAGAGCGCGGCCAGTCCTTCGTGCACAAGCCGCCCTTCGAACGGAAAGAAAAAGAGATGATATCCCTCGCGCGTTTTCACGCGCTCGATGAGGAACTCATCCGGACGTGGAATCGCCGACCATTTCTTCTGCACATCCAGAATCGGCCGTAAAGCCTGTAACTCTGCATCTCTAAAGCTTCCTTCGGCCGCCTCACCGAGTCGCGCACGCAACGCGGCCGCGAGCTCTCCGGACAACGGAAGTCTGCTACCCATCCAGCGCGGGATCGAGCCTTTCACATTTGGCGCCCGGCGCACCCACGCGATCATGTCGCGCACCCGCACGAACTCCAGTGGCTTCCCGGCAAAAACAAAACGATCACCGTGACTCAGCCGCGCTATGAATGATTCCTCGACTGATCCAAGTCGTGGTCCGCGGAGGAATTGAACTTCGATATTGGCATCGCCGACAATCGTTCCGATCGACATTCGATGGCGGCGGGCAATGGTGCGATTCGTTACTCGCCAGATACCGTCGTCACCTTCAACGACTTTTGAATACTCGTCATAGCCGGTGAGCGCCTGGCCTCCGCTCGATACAAACGCGAGCACCCAGTCCCATTCGTCATCCGGAAGATCTGCATACGCATCAGTGGTGCGAACTTCGCGCAGCAATTCGTCGGGACGAAATCCTTCGCCGACCGCGATAGTCACTACATGCTGCACCAGAACATCGAGTGGCCTTACAACCGGATAACGCGACTCGATTGCGCCTGCTTCCATTCCGTCGCGCGCTGCAGCGACTTCGAGCAGCTCGAGCGTTAGTGTCGGAACGCAGGTAACTCTGCTGATTGCGCCAGGCCGATGTCCGCTGCGCCCGGCGCGCTGCAGTAATCGCGCAATTCCTTTGGGGCTGCCGATTTGCAACACACGATCGACGGGGGAAAAGTCTACGCCAAGGTCGAGGCTCGATGTTGCGATGACGCAGCGGAGACGGGCGGTACGCAAACCGTCTTCCACCCATTCACGCCGTTTTCTGTCGAGCGATCCGTGATGCAGCGCAATTGTTCCAGCCCACTCCGGACGCGCCTCAAGAATTGCCTGATACCAGATCTCAGTCTGCGATCGTGTGTTGGTGAAGACGATCGATGTTTCGCCTTCCTCGATTGCCTGGATCACTTGCGGCAGCATCTGCGTGCCGAGGTGCCCGGCCCATGGAAATCGTTCGATGACAGGTGGAATGAGAGAGTCGACCACAGTTTTCTTTGGCTCTGCTCCCTTCACGATGCGGGAGGCGCCCCTGCTGCGACCAAGCAACGTTCTCTTCGCATCGTCGAGATTTCCGATCGTCGCTGATAATCCCCATGTGCGCACATTTGGCCGAATGGCGCGCAGGTGGGCCAAAGCCAGCTGTGTCAGCACACCACGCTTCGAGCCCATAAGCTCATGCCACTCGTCCACGACAACGAGACGAAGATCCGAGAATAGCTGCGATGCATTATCCCGGGAAAGCAGTAGCGACAGGCTTTCCGGTGTAGTGATTAGAGCGCTCGGAAGTTTTCGATCCTGTCGGGAACGAGCAGAAGCAGATGTGTCACCGGTTCTTGTCTCGACCGTCCATGGCAGACCCAGATCCACCACAGGCTCGATAACCGCCTCCGTTGTGTCGGCAGCGAGTGCACGCAACGGCGTGATCCATAAAACACGAAGCGGCACATCGCGCTCGCTCGAGTTTCCTTCATTGAAGTACTCGAGCAGCGGTCCCCACCACGCTGCGAGAGTTTTCCCGGTGCCAGTTGCAGCGTGAATCAGCCCGCTCTCGCCCGCGAGATAGGAACGCCAGACTTCTCTCTGAAACTCAAAAGCCTTCCATCCCCGCGACTCGAACCATTGCTCGGCGCGGTCGAGATCGTTCAACGCTTCACGCCCTGGCTCGAGTCGAGCAGAGCACGTAGTGACTCAATTGTATCTGCCTCACTCGCCGGTTTGTCTTTTCTCCACCGAAGTATTCGCGGGAAACGAACTGCAATTCCCGATTTGTGGCGTGACGATGCCTGAATTCCCTCGAAGCCGAGCTCAAAAACCATCTCCGGTTTTACGGAGCGCACGGGACCGAACTTCTCCACCGTGTTGCGGCGAATCCACGCATCCATCTCGCGAATCTCCGCATCGGTTAGTCCCGAGTACGCCTTTGCAAATGGAACGAGCGCATCTCCATCGCGAACCGCGAATGTGTAATCCGTATGCAACAACGCGCGGCGACCATGGCCTGGCTGCGCGTACACCATCACAGCATCCACGGTGTACGGCTCGAGCTTCCACTTCCACCAACCACCTTTTTGTCGGCCCACTCCATATGAAGAGTCGAGACGCTTCAACATCAATCCTTCGGCGCCGAGCTCACGTGCGCGGTCTTTCGCTTCGCGCATCTCGTTCCATGAGAGGGCAGCCGTAACGGGGGACAGAATTATTCGCGACTCGGCATTGGCCCCGTTAACCAGCTCGGAAAGTTTCTCTCGACGCCATGAGAGTGGGCGCTCACGAACGTCATTACCGGCGAGCTCGAGTAGATCGTATGCGACGAGAACAATCGGTATGTCTGCACGAATCTTCGCGGTGACATTCTTTCGACCGATTCTTCGCTGAAGCTGCGCGAATGGAAGTGGATGCTCGTCGCGCCAGGGAAGGATTTCTCCGTCTATCACAGTTCCGTCGGGAAGCCATTGCGAGGCTTCGACCAATTCGGGAAATCGATCGGTGATGAGATCATCGCCGCGTGACCATATGTAAGACCTCCCATCACGCCGGATGAGCTGCGAACGAATGCCGTCCCATTTCCATTCTGCCTGCCATTCGTCAACGGAGCCGAGGTCTTCGATCTCTCCCTCCAATGGATACGCGAGGTAGAACGGATACGGCGTCGACTCGGAGGGAACCTCGTCTCCCTCAGCGACGAGTTGTCGGTAAGAGCCGGGCGTCGGCTTCCACTCTCCCGCGAGCCTGTGCGAGATCGTTCCTTCAGCAACGCTGGATGCACGTGCGAGCGCGCGAACTAGCAGCGACTGCGCCACGCCAACGCGAAAGCTTCCGGTAATGAGCTTATTCCAGACAAATCGCTCGACTCCGCCGAGTGCACGCCATGCTGAAACAACGATCTCACGCTGTGTGGTTTCGGGAGCGTCACCAATTGAAAGGAGTTTGGTCTGAACCCATTCATGCAGGGGCCCATCATCGGATGTCGAGCTTTCGGGAAGCAGCAGCGCGATCGTCTCGGCCAGATCCCCAACTGCGTGGTACGATTCCTCGAATAACCATGACGGAATCCGCGCTTCTTCCATTGCCCATTCGGCAAGTTTCCGTACAGCGATCAATCGCTTTGGTCTGTATCCGCTGAGAAACCACACCGCCCATGCGGCATCGGCGGGATCCGCTTCTGTGAAGTAGCGGCTCATCGCCTCGACTTTTTCGTTTGTACGAGTTGTCGAATCGATCTCGGAAAAAAGTCTGGCGAAGCGTTTCATTGTGGTGGCATCTCGTCGTCCGGTACGAGATCTACCTCGGACTCTTCGCCGGTTTCTCCTTCCCACTGACTCGCGAGTGAGGCTGCCTCTAATCCCTGCTCGCGCAATGCACGCACCACCTGGTCGCGATAACCGTGCGTCACGAGAACACGCTGCGCGCTCGTCGCGTCGATCGCGCTCATCAGTGCAGGCCAATCGACGTGATCGGACAAAGTGAATCCACGATCGACGGTGCGCCGCCGGCGTGCTCCACGAACACGCATCCATCCCGAGACAAATGCGGTTGATGAAACGCCGAACCTCCGAAGCCACGTTGTGCCTGCGGCTGATGGCGGAGCGATGATCATTGCGCCAGTCCAGTCGTGACCTTTCTCGACTGAGGACGCGTACGTTGTCGCGGGAAGTGTTACGCCTCCGTCGCGGTAATCACGCGTTAATCGCTCGACAGCTCCGTGGGTGTAAAAGTTTCCTTCAGCTTTGTCGGTCAATCCTGCGAGTAATCGCTGTGCTTTCCCAAGGGCATAGGCAAAGACGACAGATGATCGTCCGGCCTCGCGATTTGTTCGCCACCAGCTCGCGATGTCGGCGAACGTCTCGCGCTCCGAAGTCCATCTATATATAGGAAGCCCAAACGTCGATTCAGTGATGAACACGTCGCACCGAACGGGTTCAAACGCAGTGCATGTTGGATCGGGCTCAGTTTTGTAGTCGCCAGAGACAACCCACGTTTCACCTTTGTGCTCGACGCGAATTTGCGCGGATCCAATGATGTGTCCTGCTGGATGGAACGAGAGCGTTACGCCATTGACAGAAAACGTCTCTCCCCATTTGCGCGTTTCGATGTTCGCATTGCCGAGCCGGGTGCGAAGTACGCGCTCCGATTCCCGTGAGCAGACGTAAGAGCGCGAACCCCATCGTGCGTGATCGCCGTGGGCGTGAGTGATGATTGCGCGATCGACAGGCATCCACGGATCGATGTAGAAGTCACCGGCCTCGCAGTAGAGACCGCGATCAGTGGAGCAGAGTAGATCCTTTCGTGGCATCCCTGAAGATAAGATGTGTCTCCGGGGAACAGCTTTGACGCATAGATGCGACAGATGGGGGTACCCGGTCCCCGATTCCGCGTGCCGAGGTGAGATGTCCGAAACGACACAGCTGTGAGATTGATTTTTCTCGGACATCTCACCTCGGCACGCGGAATCGGGGACCGGGTACCCCCATCTGTCGCATCTAGGCGTCAAAGCTGTTCCCCGGAGACACATCTTATCTTCAGGGATGCCA
>DATLDN010000156.1:0-5881 GCA_035525855.1 Gemmatimonadaceae bacterium | reverse complement strand
GGCGCACCATCCATCCAACCACCGCGCAAGAAGTACATGCTGACAAAGCGAGCAGGCGGACGAAACACCACCGCACCCGCGCCCGCGCGACGACCACGATCGAATCGATCCTCCGCCCACCAGCGACTATATCTGTCGAGCTTCTCGAAATAATCGTCGAGCGACGTGTACGTCGAATGCAACAGGGACTCGTGCAGCTCACTAATCGACCCATTTACTTCGACGTGCTCATGCACACGACTGGCGTTGTACCGAATCGAAGAACGGAAAAGACGAATGGGACGATCACTCGCCCATCCGCCATGTTTGACCTCTCGACCGAGAAAAAAATTTCGCCGCGGAATACGAAACGCATCGTGTCCACCGGGCGAAGAAATAATGCGCGCAATCTCTTCGCCTAGTGTGGGAGACCCCCGCTCGTCTGCATCTACAACAAGAACCCAATCGCTGGCAGCGCGCTCGATTGCCGCATTTCGCTGCGCACCAATAGTTGTAAATGGATTCGACATCACCGTCGCGCCTGCATTCTGCGCGAGCCCAATCGTATCGTCGGATGAATCGTTCTCTACAACGATGATCTCGCGAGCCCATCTAACGCTCGCAACGCAGGCTTCGATATTCGCGGCCTCGTTTTTCGCCGCGATTACAACAGTTACCGGGACTGACCCGATGTCGCTCAACCGGCTATCGGTGACGTCCGGCCGCCTGATTTACCGCCTGCTCGAAACCGTCGACCATCGCCTGCTCCGGAAACTCACGAGCGACGCGCGCGCGGGCTGCGGCGCCAATCGTTGTTCTCTGCTCTTCATTCGTAAGCAGACTGACAACCGCAGCAGCTGTTGTTGCAGCATCATCGGGCGGAATGAGGGTCCCTGTAATGAGATTCGCGACGTACGCCTCGGCGATCGAACCCTCGGGCGCAATCACAGGAACGGACAGGGCCATCAAGTCGAGAATTCCAAATGCAGCAGTGTCACAGTCCGCAACAACCCAGCCGAGGTCCGCGTCGCGCATGAGCATCAGATGGTCATCCCGCTCGCCGAGGAAACTCACGAGATCTAGAACGCCCAATGCTGCTGCTTGCATGCGGAGCTCTTCACTATCCGACCCCGCGCCATAGATCATCAGGCGCAGATATGGGTGACGCGGGGCGAGCATCGACACCGTTCTGATTGCAGTTGCGGCACGTCCACGTGAGTCCGGATCGTAAACGCAAATGATGTAACGCAGACCCAATCCATCAGGAGCGTCGTTTGTAGCACCGTTGACACGCTCAGGATATCGAGACGTGTCTACTCCGGGCATCGCGACGATTGGCTTTCCTGCCTTTCTTGGAAGCCTCGACGCAGCAACTGACTGTTCGTCAGTGAACATGTACGTCGTCCTTGTAAGCCAGGCGGCAAACTTTCCGGCCGCGCCCATCTTCAACGTGCAGCCGGCGCCGGATCTTCGAACAATGGAGCCTCGCCGCCCAATCCAGCAGGCAAATGCCGCCAGCAGATGCTCGTGCTCAGTCGTTACAAATACGACGTCTGCATCCCAGTGCCGGAACAGACTCTTGAGCTTCCATCCCCCGCGGAACCACCCAGTTTCACAATGGAATTGAACGACCTCGAACGGCGCAATTCCACGGGACGATTCATCCTCTCCCCCACCGAGCTTTGAGGCAACGTTCGCCATCCGAGTGACTGCATGCTCGACACTGCTTTCCGGCTCGACCAGGAAGCGAACCGTATGTCCGCGCGCGGAGAGACCGCGCGCCGCACCTGCGAATGCGCGCGCCGTTCCCGACCATTCCCTCGAGCAATGAACAAATAGAATGTGCAAGTCAGACTGCCGAGGATACGAGTGAGTTGTTCATCTGGGAGCCGAACTGTAACGAATACAGGCGATAATATGCGCCCCGGGCATTCAAGAGATCCAAATGCGTGCCCCGCTCGACAATCTCTCCGCGATCCAGAAATAGTATCTGGTCGGCATGAACGATCGTGGACAGCCGGTGTGCGATCACGAAAACAGTTCTCCCTTGAAGTAGGCGATCCACGGCTTCCTGCACCAGCCGCTCGGATTCAGTATCGAGCGCTGAAGTCGCTTCATCCAGAATCAGAATCGGTGCGTCACAGAGCAAGGCTCGTGCAATCGCGAGTCGCTGCCTCTGCCCGCCCGACAATCTGGTGCCCCTTTCGCCCAAAATCGTGTCATAACCCTGCGGAAGCTCTTTAATGAAAGCGTGCGCATTCGCCGCCTGAGCAGCTGCGACGACGTCCTCGTCCGAGAACCGCCCCTCGGCCCCGTAAGCAATGTTGTTTTTTACAGTGTCGTTGAAGAGGACCGTATCCTGGCTTACGATGCCGGTCAGCCGGCGAAGAGAATCGAGCTTTATAGTCGAGGTATCGATTCCATCCAGAAGAATTCGGCCCTGCTTTACCGGATAAAAGCGTGGAATCAGATCGACCAGAGTGGATTTTCCCGCGCCGCTCGGACCCACCAGGGCGGTGACCTCTCCTTTTTTGGCGACGAAACTGACGTTGGAGAGCACGGGCTCACTGTCGTATGCGAATGTGACGTCATCGAACCGGATTTCGCGCTCAAATTTGCGATGCTCGATTTGACCGGTATCTGTCTGTTGCTCTGACGGAGAATCCAGAATCTCGAAGAGACGCTCCGCAGCGGCGAGAGACGATTGAGCGGTCGTCGGCATCTGCGACAGCTGCTTCAAAGGCTGGAGAATTCTCAACGCATAGATCAAAAACGCGATCAGATCGGCGCCCGCCATATTTCCGGCAACGAGAACCTGCCGGGCGCCAATCCACAGCAGGAGCACTGCCATCGTCGTTCCTACAATCTCAGTCACCGGACCGGCAAGGTTCGACAATCGTGTCAGCCGAACGCTGCTCATCGCATAGCGATTACTCGCTTCGCGGAAACGCGTTTCTTCGTAGGGCTCGGCTCCGAAGGATTTGACGAGCCGAATTCCACTGACCGTTTCCTGAACCACGCTCGTCATCTCGCCGTGCTGATTTCCGCGACGGCGGTTGCCGGCTCTCAGCTTCTTCAGTAGCGGCTGAAGAGTAAGAGCGAGGACCGGCAGGAGAATGAGCGCAATAAGCGTCATCTGCCACGAAATCAGAAACAGGAACACGATATAACTCAGCACGAGCGCGCCACTCTGCAGCGACTGAGTCACGATCTGCGTGAGAATCAGCCGCGTTTCAGCCGTATCAGTTATTACGCGCGAAAGAATTTGTCCGGCCTTTGTGCGGGTAAAATACGTGAGCGGCAGGTGTTCGAGATGCGAATACAACGCGTTGCGTAAATCGCGCGTCACCAGCTCCTGGAGACTTGCGCCGAGCTGCCCGGAAAGCCACACGATGAGATTCTTCGTGATGACGAGCGCAAGCACGATGAAGATGACATTGCGCAGCGATCCCATCTTGTCTGCAGGATCGAGCAATGCGCCGACGGTAGCGCGCAGAAGATTCGCAAGGCCGCCGGCCTTCAGCGGAATCGGCGGCTGATCGAACAGCGTGTTGAGAAATGGAATGAGGAGCGACAGCGAGAACGCGTCGAGCATTGCGGCGACGATGTTGCCACCGATTGCACCGGCCATGCGCGCGCCATGCGGCTTCAGAAATGGAATGAGCCGTCGATAGACGGGCATTTACGCCTTCGGTGTCAGCAGAGCGAGCGGGAGAATCACTTCCTCAGGGGTGACGCCGCCATGCAGAAACGATCCGCGGTACCGGCTCTGATATTCGCGCAGCTTCGTGGGATAAACGAAGAAGCAATCATTCGTAGCAAGCAGCGTATTCCCGCCCAGTCCCCGGCGCGGTAGTCGCAAGTCGTCTTCGTTCGTGAACAGGAGCGCCTGCTCGGGACGCTCGGCTCTCAAGTCTTCGCCGAACTTGTAGCGAAGATTCGACGTGGCGTCGCGCTTCGCGAAAACCGTTGCCGGAGTGTTGCAGTGAATCGATCCGTGATCTGTCGTGAGGAGCACGGAGATTTTTCTACGCGACGCTTCCTTGAGAACGCTGAACAGCGCCGAGCGCTGAAACCACTGTCTGGTGATTTGACGGAGCGCGATCTCATCGCGCGCGACTTCATAAAGAATTTGCGATTCGCTGCGGCCGTGTGTGAGAAGATCGACGAAGTTGAAAACGAACGCGCTCACTCCCTCGCTTCCGATTGCAGTTCCCAAGTGTCGCTCGAGCTCATCGGAATTCGCCGCAGTCGAAATTTTCTGGTAACGAACGGGTGTCGGTCCGGTAAGCTCGACGAGATGATTCTCCAGAAGCTCACGCTCGTGAGCGTTGAGCGATTCATCCTCCCGATCTGCATTGCCCCACCAATCCGGCAGCCGCGCGGCTATTTCCCCGGGGAAAAGTCCGCTGAACAATGCGTTGCGCGAATAGGGCGTGGCGGTTGGAAGAACCGCGAAGTAGTGAGTTGTCTCGACCTCGAAGAATGGGGCGAGCAGCGGCTCCAGCACTCGCCATTGATCCAGTCGCAGACAATCGACAACAATGAAAACCGCGGCGCGATCACGCTGAAGGATCGGAAGCAGAAACTCGGCGACGATATCGATCGATAAAGGCGGCCGATTTCCCTCGAGATTCTTGAGCCACGTTGGATAATGCTCCTTCATGTACCCCGCAAATTCGCGGTGCATGTCGGGATACAATCCGCGCAATGAATCGTACAACCCGCTTTCGCCTGCGGCGGCAAGCTCCACATCCCATCGCATCAGCTCGTCGAACCGCTCGATCCAACCGCGCCAATCGAGATCGCGGTCGCGCTCGAGCTCGATCGCACGGAATCTTTCGACAAACCGGCGAGCAATAGCTTGCTGACGAATGCGCGGACCATCGAGAATCTGCGTAATGATGCTGAGCACCTGACGCGGATTGATCGGCTTGACGAGATAATCCCGAATGTTTGCGCCGATCGCCTCTTTAAGGGTCGCGTCTTCTTCGCTCTTCGTCACCATCACGACAGGAAGATTCGGCGCCAGCTCGCGCACGTCGCGGTAGGCCTCGAGGCCTCGCTTCCCGGGCATCTGCTCATCGAGCAGCATGATATCGAAGGGACGGCGGCGCAGCATTTCGACGGCATCGTCGGCGTTGCTGGCCCATTCGACCTCATAACCCTTGGAGCGAAGGAATATGCGATGAGACTCTAGAAGCTCACCTTCGTCGTCCACCCAGAGGATGGATTTGGCAGGGGGTGGCATGGCTTTCGTGAATGTAGCCGGGGGTCTAATGAATGCCTAGATTCGACAATGTGATCGGACAGCCGCCGCCCTATGCGCTTGCCACCCCGCACTTCAGGTTTCGCGCCCTGGCCGCGTTCGCCGGTCGCGCGTCGATCGGCGGAGACCGCGAGATAGCAATGGCTTGCCTCGTCGCCGGTCGTTTGGCGGCGACTATGCTCCCGCCATTTCACATTTCGCAATCGGATGCCAAGACGCGATCCGCCGCGGCGAAGCAATGGATGGCTTCTCTGTCACTCCCTGCACCCGTTCGAACGCCTCTGACGGAGGTCGCAGATGCGGTTTCGACCGGCAATTCAGCCGCAGTTGGATCGGCGATCGAGAAATTACTTACGGCGGTAACCGGAAAAATCGACGAGGCCTCGGCGGCGGAGCTCCGCTCACTCGCGGCTGATGTGGAACCAGCCGTCTAGCTCATGGCTCATAGCTGACGGCTGATGGCTGTTCCTATAGCTGATGGCTTATTTTAGATCATGGCCGGTCACAGTAAGTGGAAGCAGATCAAGCATTACAAAGCCGCTGCAGATGCAAAGCGCGGAGCGCATTTCACCAAGCTCATTCGCGAAATCACCATGGCGGCGAAGCTTGGCGGCGGAGATCCCGATGGTAATC
>DATLDN010000152.1:0-30020 GCA_035525855.1 Gemmatimonadaceae bacterium | reverse complement strand
ATGTGGGCATCGGCGACGCGAGGTTCTACACCTTCAACGTTGCCGATGCTTCGGTGTTTTGCGGAGCCGTGTTGCTACTGCTCGTTATTGCTGCACAGGAGAGGACGGGAGCAAGGTCTTAGCTCTCCGCCGAGGCTGTCTTTCGCTCCAGGTCGAGCAGGAACTTCTTCCTCCACAATCCGCCGCCGTATCCGCAAAGATCTCCGTTCTGCTTCACGACACGATGACATGGAATCACGATCGCAATTCGGTTGTCACCATTCGCGCGACCAATGGCGCGCTGCGCTCCGTGTCGCCCAATCTCACGAGCCTGTCGCTCGTAACTGATAGTTTCGCCGTACGGAATTTTCTGCAGTCGCTCCCACGCAGCGACTTGAAACGGAGTTCCGCGTAAAACGAGCGGCACCGTGAAACCGCGGAGTTTTCCTGCAAAATAGAGCTCGAGCTCTTTCTCCAGCTGCGTAATGTGCGCGTGCTCTCCGGGAATAACCGCATGATTGAAACGCTTTTCGATGCGCGCAATCTGGGTTTCGAGCATCGGGCGATCTGCAAATTCCAGGAGACACACGCCCTCCGCATTCGCACCCGCGATCATTGGGCCCAGTGGTGTGAGGAGTCTGCCGACTATCACCGGATCGATGTCACCACTTCGAGGGGGAGTGCGATCGAACGCGCGCGTGAACGCCTCACGAAAACCACTCGCCGAATCAAACCCGTGAGTGTAGCCAACGCCTTCCCACTTTTCGCCATGACGAATGTGTCCAAGTGCGAGGCCGAGGCGCCGCGCGCGCTGATACGCGTGGAACGTGATACCGTGATGACGCAGAAACCAACGTCGTACCCGAAGCGGATCGAGATTCTCGCGTCGAAGATCTTCGTCTTTCCAACGGCGCGTCGGCTCCTGCTCAACTCGAGCGAGTAGTGGCTCGAGCCAATCGGGTGCTGCGCCTGCGGGCTCCATCGGCTTGCATCGCTTGCAGGGACGGTAACCGGCGGAAAGCGCGTGATCTATCGACGGATAGAACTCGACATTCTCCTCGTTCGGTGTTTTCGCAGCGCACGTCGGGCGACAGAAGATGCCGGTCGTTCTAACAGCGGCGAAGAAGACGCCGTCATATCCGCTATCCCGCTCCGTGAGCGCTCGGTACATTGTGCTTGTCGAGGGCAATGAAGTGATCGTCATGCGACGGAATCTAGGTGACTGCGCTCAGCATTCCACCGAAAATTGAGCAGTGAATTCGTGAATCTTATGGAGTCTGGGAGGCTGAATGGAAGACGAACTTAAGAAGGGGTGGGAGCAGCTCGAGGAAGGCCTGACGAAAGCAATGAAACGGCTTTCGGATGCAATCGATAAAGCGAAGGGGGAGATGCCCGACGCAATGAAGACCATCAACGAAGAGTACCTGAGAGTACAGGACGCACTCGACAAAGCAGTCGATAAGCTCAGGAAATAGCGTGTCTCGCGCTGCCGTCTTTGCTGCACTTCTGGTTTGTGCGACCGCTGGACGGTTGAGCGCGCAATGCAGGGTTCCAAAAAACAGTAATGAAGCCAAGCTGCTCGCGTTCTACTCGATGCCGATTGTTTTTTCTCCTGCGAACGCGCCAGATCTTTCGCCTGCGTGGACAGTGAGAATTGGTGGAGAGGGCGGCCTCGTCCCCGAGCCGGATTCTGCGATACGTCAATCGGGAATCTGCTTTACGAAGAAATCCGAGAACACGGGATTGTCGTCAGTATTCGGAAGACCTCGTTTGGCGCTCAAGCTTCCGAAAGGATTTTCGATCGAGGGGAGCTATCTGCCACCTATCAATTTCGGGGACGCTGAACCCAATCTCGGAAGTGCGGCGCTTTCGTGGACAAAGCGAATTCGCATGGCACCAACGGGTAATGCAACCGACGTGATGCTTCGAGGCCACGGCACGTTTGGACACGTACGCGGACCAATCACTTGTCCGAACGAGGCTTTGCAGCAGAGCAACGCGTCGCAGCCGTGTTACGGAACGAAGGAATCGCACGACACATTCAAGCCGAACATGATGGGCGTTGAAGGCGTCGTGAGCACCGCGGCGTGGGATGGCCGTCTCGCATTTTATGGTGGTGTGGGAGAGAATTTTTTGCGACCGCGGTTTCAGGTAGGCTTCATTGATGCTGGGGGTAACGTCGACAACACGCTCGTTGTAGTCGATCTCAATCGATTCGCGATGTTTGCAGGCGCGTCGCTCGAGGTAACGAATCGGATCGATTTTTCAGCGCAGGCGTACGGACAACACTCAGATGGAGTGACATTCCGCCTCGGCGGAGGATATCGGCTCTATCGGTAAGCGTTCTTGCCGAAAAGTTCCACTTTCCATGAAAAAGAAAGGGGGAAATAAAGGAACAACGAATCTTCTAACCTGTTACAACAAGTAGAGCAGAAATGAACAGGTTCACCACTGAGGAGATTCGAAAAAATGAAAAAATATTTGCAAGTTCGACGGGCCAGTGAGGCCGTCCTGATACTAGGCGCGATGGCAGTGTCAGCATGCGCCAGCATGAACAACAAGGAACGAGGCGCTGTAATTGGCGCAACAACCGGTGCCGCAATCGGAGGAGTGATTGGGAACAACACCGGATCGACGGCAAAGGGTGCAATCATCGGTGCAGTAGTGGGTGGCGCAGCGGGCGCTGTGATTGGACACCAGATGGATCAGCAGGCGAAGGAGCTCGCGATCAACATTCCGGGCGCTAAGGTCGAGCGTGTCGGAGAGGGAATCCAGGTAACGTTCGACTCGGGGCTGCTGTTCGACTTCGATTCAGATGCGATTCGCGGTGACGCGGGACGCAACCTCGTAGAGCTCGCGCAAAGTCTCAACAAGTATCCGGATTCACAGCTTCTCATCGTCGGCCACACCGACAGCAAGGGTGACGATGCGTACAATCAGGGCTTGTCGTATCGTCGTGCCAACTCAGCCGCGTCGTACCTGCAGAATCAGGGAGTGGCACGGACACGAGTTTCAATCAACGGACGTGGAGAGAACGAGCCGGTTGCCTCAAATGATACCGAGGGCGGGCGCCAGCTGAATCGTCGTGTCGAGGTCGCTATTTATGCGAGCCCGGCGTACCGGGAGCGGGTTAGAAAGACCAATTCCGGCATCTGACGAAGAGGCACGATTCCTGTACGTGAGTCGGCTTCAGCCAAGGAGATCAAATGCCGAAGTCGACTCACGAACATCAGAAGGAAGCCGTTAACACCGACCGAAAGTTCCGCCCGGACGACGAGGGCATCTACTCGCGCGAAAAGCAGGAATTTCAGGCGTCTGAGAAGGAAAAGAAATCAGACAAGGACGCACCTGAGAAGAAATCACCCCGCGACGAGGAGACCGAAGAAGAATAGAAGCGAGCGCGGCACCTAGCGCGTGCTGCCGCCATGAGGGGATTTTACCCCTCATGAATCGTACGTGGACGGCGACCTGGGGTGATCCTGCTCAGGTCGCACAAAAAGCGCGTGAGAGCAATGGTCTCCAATTTTTGCGCGCCATTGCTCGCGGCGAGTCACCCGCTCCACCATTTGCGCGACTGCTGGGATTCGAGCTCGATTCAGTCGATGACGGCAGTGTAACATTCGCACTCGAGCCGGCGGAGCAACACTACAATCCGTTCGGCGTTCTTCACGGAGGAGTTGCTGCATCACTCTTCGATTCCGCACTCGGCTGCGCGGTTCAGTCGCAGCTTGCGGCGGGCAAGATGGCACCGACTATGGAGCTGCACGTCAATTACATTCGGCCTGTGACGATTGCCACGGGCCGAATTCGTTGTATTGGAAAAGTCATTCACCTCGGGAAACGTTCCGCGATTGCAGAAGGGCGACTCGTCGACACGCATGAAAAATTGTACGCGCATGCAACCGGGACGTTCGTGATCTCGGACCTTCCAGAAGTACCGGCTCGTTAAGTGGGTACAGCAACCCCTCCTCGTGGAGCGAACCGCCTTCGGGGTTTTTTCAGCCGCAGAGATGAGGAAGAGCGACGGCTCGTTGGCCCAATCCGTGGCGAAGTACTCGGTGCGGACAGACTCGCGAAGCATGCGCGGAACATCGCGCGCAAGCATCGCCTGCTTCCGCCAAAGAAACAGCGCGGCGCGGGCCCTCTGCTTCTTCGACTCGACGACAGTCGCCGAGTTCTCGAACAGGTCTATGATCGTCTTGCGATCGTTACGGAACGCGGCGTCGATGTCAGCCCCGCAGGCGAGTGGCTGCTCGACAATCATTACATCGTCTCCGATCACATCCGGGAGATCAGGACAAACCTTCCGGGTGGGTATTACCAGGAGCTGCCAAAGCTCGCGAGTGGAACGCTCGCTGAGTACCCGCGAGTGTACGATGTGGCGATCGAGCTGATCGCACACACTGAAGGACATCTTTCACTCGAGAACATCACTCTCTTCGTTCGCGAATACCAAAAAGTCGCAACACTGAAAATTGGCGAGCTTTGGGCAATCCCGACGATGCTGCGGCTCGGGCTTGTCGAAAACATTCGCCGAATGACATTGCGCGTTAACGCGCGGCTCGACGAAGTAGAAATCGCGGACCGGTGGGCCGAGCGGCTGATGGGTGCGAGTGAGAAATCGCCGGAGCTGCTGACGGAGGCGCTTGCCGAATTCATCGATCATCATCCGCCATTCACACCAACGTTCGTAACGCGATTCCTGCATCAGATTCGCGGTTATCAGGCGAACTTCACTCCGCTCATCTGGCTCGAGCAATGGATCGGTGAAGACGGACCCACTGCGGAAGAAGCGGTAACGAGATCGAATCGCCGTATTGCGGCAACGCAGGTGACGGTCGCCAACTGCATCACGAGTCTCCGTACAATTGCACGACTCGACTGGAACGATTTCGTTGAGTCTCAAAGCGCGATGGAAAAAATCCTTCGGAAGGATGTCGCAGGCCAATACTCGAAAATGTCGTTTGCGACTCGAGATCTTTATCGACACGTCGTAGAAAACATTGCGAAGCGAACAAAGGTCCCCGAGGAAGAGGTAGCGAATGCAGCGCTCGCACTGTCCGCTGCAAGGGGACAGAGTGCTACGTCGAGGCTTTCACATATCGGGTATTACCTCGTCAGCGAGGGACGACTCGAGCTCGAAGAAAAAACTGGTTACGTGCCGCCGACAGGCGAACGGATTTACCGGTGGACTCAGCGTCACCCCAACACGCTGTACTTCGGCGGAATAATTACGATCACGCTGCTCGCGCTAGCCGTCGTCTTCTCGAATATCGAGCCCACAGGATTTCGTGCCATCGTCGTACTACTGCTTGCTCTTCTTCCGGCTTCGGAGATCGGTGCGAATGTCATCAATCAGCTAGTGACGATGCTGATGCCTCCGCGCGTGCTCCCGAAAATGGATTTCCGCGACGACGGCATTCCCGCAGAAGCTCGAAGCGCTGTCGTGGTGCCAACGCTGTTCGGAAGTGTCAAGGCGGTCGAAGAGGCGTTGGAGCATCTCGAGGTTCAATACCTCGCAAACCGCGATCCGAATCTCTGCTTTGCGATACTCAGCGATTTCACCGACTCACCCACTGAGACGCGTGAGGGCGACGCAGAAATAATCGACGCAGCCGAAAAGGGAACGCGATATCTCAATCTCAAGTACTCGTCGAACGGTCCGGATATTTTTTTCCTGTTTCATCGTCAGCGACTTTGGAATCCACAGCAAGGTGTGTGGATGGGGTGGGAGCGAAAGCGTGGAAAGCTTGGTCAGTTCAATCGCTTTTTACGCGGGCAGGCGGCCGGTGCGTTCGCGACAATCGTTGGTGATATGTCGCAGCTGCGCGGCATCAAGTATGTAATCACACTGGATTCCGATACGGTTTTGCCGCGCGATGCAGCACAGATGCTCGCGGGAGCAATCGCGCACCCGCTCAATCGTGCCGAGTACGATCCGCAGGAAGGGCGAATCGTTCGCGGGTATGGAATACTTCAGCCACGAGTTGGGGTATCCCTCACAAGTGCGCATGTCTCGCTGTTCGCCGCAATTCATTCCGGGCATCCAGGAGTCGATCCGTACACGGTCGCGGTATCAGACGTGTACCAGGATCTCTTTTCAGAAGGAAGCTTTACCGGTAAGGGCATCTATGAAGTGGACGCCTTTGAGGAAGCGACGCATGGACGCTTCCCGGAGAACACACTACTCAGCCACGATCTTATAGAAGGAGCGTACTCGCGTGCGGCGCTCGCGACGGACATCGAGGTATACGATGACTATCCAGCGCGATACCTGACGTACACGCGTCGCAAGCACAGATGGATTCGCGGCGATTGGCAGCTGTTGCAGTGGCTTGGAAACAGTGTGCCCGGTCCCCAGGGTGCGGAGCCGAATAGACTATCCGCGATTTCGCGGTGGAAGATCTTCGATAACCTCCGACGCAGTCTGATCGAGATATCGCAGCTCGTTCTGCTCATTGCCGGCTGGTTCCTGCTGCCCGGCACCGCTCTCGCATGGACGACAATCGTTCTCGCCGCAATCGCATTTCCCTGGGCGTTGTCGATTTTGTTGGCGGTACTGCGACCACCACGCGATCAATCATGGCCGGCGTATTACGCGGCAGTAGGGCGTGACGCGTGGGTGAGTGCACAGCAATTCGTTCTCGCGGTGACATTCCTGCCGCATCAGGCGGTAGTTAGTGCAGACGCCATCATTCGCACGCTCACGAGACTTTTTGTATCGAAACAAAAACTTCTCGAGTGGCAGACAGCTTCACAGGTGGAGCGGGCGATGTCGGGCTCGAGCGTGGAAGTGTGGCGTCGCATGTGGCCCGTTTCCGCAATTGCGATTGTGGTCTCCATCGTTGTTGCGATAACAGAACGACGAATCGGGAACGGAAGCATAGGTCCGCAGTTCACTCTTTTGACAGCGACAGTTCCCCTTTTATTGCTCTGGCTTGCATCGCCGGCGATTGCAACGCTACTCAGCAAACCGGCGACTACTCGTGAGCTCACGCTCAGCGAAGCCGAGCGAGCGATCACACTGCGTTATGCGAAGCTTCACTGGAATTTCTTCGAGCATTTTGTAAACGAATCAACAAATTGGCTGGCGCCAGACAACTTCCAGGAAGATCCTGACCCGGTCGTCGCTGGTCGCACGTCGCCGACGAACATCGGATTGCAATGTCTTTCGACACTCGTTGCGTACGATCTCAAGTTCATCGACCTGGAAGGTGCAATAGAGCGACTGGAGCATGTATTCAGGTCACTCGAGCGCATGCGACGCTATCGCGGACATTTCTTCAATTGGTATAACCTTTCAGATCTTCGCGTTCTCGAGCCGGCATACATCTCCACCGTCGACAGCGGAAACTTCGCCGGGCACTTGATTGCTCTCAAACAAGCATGCGTGGAGGTCACGAAGTCAGAGACGGCAACCAGCGATCAGAGAAAACGTCTTCAGGCAATTGCAGAGCGCGCTCGTGCATACGCTCTCGAGATGGATTTCAAATTCCTCTTTGATGACCGTCGAAAACTGTTCTCGATTGGATATCAGCATTCAGCGAATGCCTTCGACAACTCGTATTACGACCTCCTTGCATCGGAATCGCGATTGGCATCCTTCATCGCGATCGCAAAAGATGATGTCGTAGTCGATCACTGGTTCAAGCTTGGCCGGGCGCTCACTTCCGTCGGTGGAACTCGCACACTGATCTCGTGGAGCGGGAGCATGTTCGAGTACTTGATGCCGGGTCTGGTGCTGCGAACGTTTCCGTCAACGCTGCTCAATCAAACCCACGCTGGTGCCGTGAAACGCCAGATATCGTATGGGGCGGAGCGTGGTGTACCGTGGGGTATCTCGGAGTCTGCGTACAATGTGCGCGATCGTAACTATACGTATCAGTATCGTGGGTTCGGCGTTCCAGACCTCGCACTCAAGCGAGGGCTGAGCAAAGAGCTCGTTATTGCGCCATACGCAACGGCGTTAGCCCTTCAGGTAGAGGCTCACCACTCAATCCGGAATCTTTCGGCGCTCGAAGCAGAAGGAGCGTTGGGACCGTTCGGTTTCCGCGACGCAATCGACTACACGCGACCAACGCCAGGCAGCAAGAAGGCCGTAATCGGCGCGTACATGGCGCATCACATTGGAATGAGCCTCGTGGCTTTCGACAATGTGCTCAACGCGAATATCTGGCAGCAGCGTTTTCACTCCGATCCGCTCGTCAGATCTGCCGAGCTCATTCTTCAAGAGCGAATTCCGCGGCGACTTGTTCTCCAGAATCTGGCGACGCAGGATGATTTCGCACGAGTGCCCACGGAGACTGAGAAGCCAGCTGTCCGCGAGATCGAGACTGCGAATACAGCTCAGCCGCGCATCGCGATTCTCGGCAGCGTTCCATATACGTCGATCATCAGCAACTCGGGCAGCGGCCTAATTCAGTATGGCGCTCTCGCGGTGAACCGTTGGCGAAACGACGGGACGCGCGACAATCGTGGCCAGTGGTGCTACGTGAAAGATTTGTCGACGGGACGGATCTGGTCGGCCGGGCATCAACCAGTCTGTGCTGAGGCGAACTGGTATCGTGTCTTATTTGCGAGTGACCGCGTGACGTTCATGCGTCGTGATGGTGATATCGAAACGCGGATGGAAATCGCTGTTGCGTCCGACGACGCCGCTGAAATTCGCCGGGTCACGATCGTCAATCACTCGAACACTCCGCGCGAAATCGAGCTCACCAGCTACGGTGAGATAGTAATGCAGCCGCTCGACACAGATCGCTCGCATCCCGCGTTCGGAAATCTCTTCGTGCAAACAGAATGGCTCGCGGACAACGCGGCGATTCTCGCGATGCGTCGGCCAAGATCGATGAGCGACAAGGTGAAGTGGTGTGGACATGTTGTCGCGGCAGGAGCGGGTGCGAATAGCAGCATCACTTACGAGACAGATCGAGCAAAGTTCATTGGACGCGGGAGGTCTGCACGCTCTCCGGTTGCCATGGATCCAAATGCAGAGTTGTCGGGAACTGTGGGCGCTGTGCTCGATCCGATCTTTGCGCTGCGTGCGAAAGTCACAGTTCCAGCAAATCGTTCATCGGAAGTCACGTTCACCACATTCGTGTCTGAGGATCGCGATGCAGCGGTTCAGCTCGCGGATCTGTATCACGATTCATACAGTGCGCGGCGCGCGCTCGATCTATCGTGGGCGCAGGCGCAGGCGGAGCTTCGCGATCTTGGAATCACTCCGGCCGATGCTGCGCTGTATCAGGAGCTTGCGGGCCACCTGACTTACACGCATCCCGGATTCAAGGGGCTGGCACCGAAGGGCAAAGAGATCGAGCTCGGACAGAATGAGCTCTGGTCGATGGGAATCTCCGGAGATTATCCCATTCTACTCGCGACGCTTGAAGCGCCAGCCGGATTATCGAGCGTTCGACAGTTACTGAAAGTCCATCACTACTGGCGATTGAAGGGATTGCCGTGTGATCTCGTGATCCTGAGCCTGCACCCGCCGACGTATTTGCAGGAGCTCACCGACGAGCTGCTCGCCACGGTGCTTGCATCGAGTGAATCCGGATTTCTCGATCGTCCCGGTGGTGTTTTCATACGACGCGCGGACTTGCTCAAACCGGAAGACGTCGAGCTCTTGTATTCGATTGCGAGGATACAGGTCGATTGCGATGGACTGGGATTAGGAAACTTTCTCGAGTTCCCGCATATCGAGGACAACTACACAGCGCGCGTTGGAACTCCTCTGGCGGATCCAGCAGCAAAAAATGCAACGCCGGCAAAAAGCACGGCTGCAATTGCAGAACCAGTTCCTGTTCGTTTGCCGTCGCCGCCAACTCCCGGAACCGCAGACAGCAAGATCACAGCGGATACAGCGGCAAGCGGCGAAGGACTTACTCATTTCAATGGAATCGGCGGATTCAATTCTGCCGGCGAGTATGAGATTCGATTGAACGGCGATAGTCTACCGCCTGCTCCGTGGATCAACGTGATTGGAAATCCAGTGAGCGGATGTCTGATCAGCGAAAGTGGATCAGGAGCAACGTGGGCATCCAACAGCTCGTATCGGCTTACACCATGGCAGAACGATCCCGTCGAAGACGCGCCGGGTGAATGCATCTATATCCGCGATGATGACAACGGAGATTTATGGACGGCGACGCCAGAGCCCATTCGTGAGAAGACTCCGTACGTCACGCGACACGCGCCGGGGTATTCGATTTTCGACCATACGCACAAGGACATAAAAACTTCTCTGCACATCGGAATGCCTGTAGATGATCCCGTGAAAATCGGCATTCTCTCAATCACTAATTCAGGTACGACGATCAAGCGGCTCCAGATAACGACGTACGCAGAATGGGTTCTTGGTTCAGATCGGGAAAGGACTCAGCAACACATTCGAACGAAGGTCGACGAACCCTCGAGCGCGATCTTCGCGCGAAGTTGTTTTGATACGCAGTTCGCGGCGTACACTGCGTTCTCGGCACTGAGCGATCCACTGGCGACATACACTGCAGCGCGCCGCGAATTCATCGGGCGGAATGGAACACCATCAGCACCGGCTGCTCTCGCACGCGAGGGGATGACGCGTGATGTCGGGGATACAATAGATCCGTGTGCCGCGCTTCAAACGCGAATCGAGCTAGCACCGGGACAAACTCGCCGGATCGTGATACTGCTCGGCGCAACTATCGGACAGGATGCGGCGAGCCAGCTCATTGCGAAGTATCGCGCGCCTGATGCAGCGGTAGCCGCACTCGAGAAAGCCGCGAAGGCGTGGCGGGATCGGTTGAGTTTGATATCGGTCACTACGCCAGAGCCGACATTCGACCGAATGGTGAATGAGTGGACGTTGTATCAAGCACTTTCGTGCCGAATGTGGACGAGAGCGGGTTTGTACCAGTGGAGCGGGGCATACGGATTCCGCGATCAGCTGCAGGACGTAATGGCGTTTGTGTATTCAGAGCCAGCGCTGTCGCGTGCGCACATTCTTTACAGTGCTTCACGGCAATTCGAGGAAGGCGATGTGCAGCACTGGTGGCATCCTAATACCGGTCGGGGAATTCGCACACGATTCTCGGACGATCTGATCTGGCTTCCGTATGTCGTGAATCATTACGTGAGTGTGACTGGCGACGCATCGATTCTCGATGAGCAGGTCTCTTACATCAAGATGCGCGAGCTCAGTCCGGGTGAGGCGGAGATATTCGATCTTCCGGAGCCATCGGAAATGATGGACTCGCTATACGATCACTGCGTTCGCGCGTTGCGGCGCGGATGCACAGTCGGTGAGCATGGTCTGCCGTTAATCGGAACCGGTGACTGGAACGACGGAATGAACCGCGTTGGTGTCGACGGAAAAGGCGAAAGCGTGTGGCTCGCGTGGTTTCTTATCGCAACGCTGAGAAAATTCGCCGAGCATTCGCGAGCGCGCGGTGATGTAGCGGTTAGCGATGAGCTCCTCAAACATGCCGACAACTATAAGGAAGCAGCCGAGCGTGCCGGGTGGGACGGCGCGTGGTATCGAAGGGCATACTTCGATGACGGCTCACCACTTGGCTCTGCGGAAAGCGATGACTGCAAGATCGATTCGATCGCGCAGACGTGGAGCATTATTTCAGGAGCAGGCCATCCGGAGCATGTGCGTCCTGCTATGCAATCGCTCAACGAGCATCTCGTTCGAGAAGATGCGCGGTTGATCATGCTGTTGACGCCTCCGTTTACGAACAGCGTGCATGATCCAGGATACATACAGGGGTATCTGCCGGGCGTCAGAGAGAATGGCGCGCAATACACTCACGCTGCGCTATGGGTCGTGCTGGCAACTGCACTGTTAGGCGATGGCGATCGCGCGTTCGAGCTGTATCAGATGATCAATCCGTTGACACATTCAGATACTCCCGAAGCCGTCGCGAAGTACAAAGTCGAGCCATACGTGATTGCCGCAGACGTCTATACAGCCGAAGGGCATCTCGGCCGTGGTGGGTGGACGTGGTACACGGGATCCGCGAGCTGGACGTATCGGGTGGGACTCGAAGCAATTCTCGGATTCACAAAACGCGGCGACACGCTCGAAATGAATCCGTGCATACCTTCAGATTGGCCGGAGTTTACGCTCAAGTATCGGTGCGGATCGAGCAGCTATGACGTCACCGTGAAAAATCCGCATGGTGCGCAACGGGGTGTCGAGTCGACGACACTGGATGGAGTGAAAGTCGACAATTCGGTTCCGTTGAAGGATGATGGGCAGCGTCACGAAATTATCGTGACACTTTCTCCTCCGACTCAACTTCGGCAAGCGGAGTAATCGCAGGCCCGTTGACGACCTGTCCGTAAGGGTCGAATCTCGATCCGTGACACGGACAATCCCACGTTCGCTCGGCAGTATTCCACGCGACAATACAATAGAGATGCGTGCAGACAGCTGATCGCTCGTGGATAGCGCCCTGCTCGTCGCGATAGACCGCGATCTTTTTCATTCCTCGACGAACCACTGCACCGCCGCCTGGCGGAATCTGATCGTATGAATCGACTTCGCTGCCGGTTGCCCAGTCGCTGTACTGGCCCGCGACGTTGAGATTCTCTTTGAGAAAATCACCGGTAGCACGCAGTGTGACACGCGATGGATCGTAAAGCTTCGACCATGGATTTTTCCGACCCATGATCAGGTCGGTGAGCAGGATACCGGCAATAGTGCCGTGAGTTATTCCGTTACCTGAATCACCGGTTGCGATGTAAATGTGCTGGTCAGTCCCCGGATTTCTTCCGATGAAGCCCATGTAATCGACAGGCTCCATTATCTGGCCCGACCATCGGAAATCGATTTGTCGGATCATGGGAAAGCGCTGTCGAGTCCATTCTTCCAGACAACGGAATCGCTCTTCGGCGTCGTCCGCCTGACCGGTCTTATGATCTTCGCCTCCAACTATGAGCAGCTCTTCGCGATGCGATGGATCGAGCATCGGATCGACTTCCTGGAGGCGGATGTAATGGTAGGGGTCTGGTGTGTCCCAGTAGAGACCGCGAGGGACTGCGCCACGGGGAACTCTCGCTGCAATGACATACGTTCTATAAGCGGCCTGTTTGGTGTGTAGAATGACCCAGTCGTTCACCGGAGAATTGGTTGCGACGACGACGTTGTCAGCGCTAATGACATGACCATCGGTCGTCGTAACCTTTGCGGGCTCGCCATCCTCGATGCTCTCGGCATGCGTTCCTGAATAGAGCTGTCCGCCGTCGCGAAGAATTGCACGGGCAAGTCCATTCAAATACTTGAGCGGATGAAACTGCGCCTGACGGGGAAACCGCAATGCCGGGCCCGTATCGAAAGATTGAATTGGCGCGCGGTCTACAAGCTCTACGTCAGAAAGTCCGGCACGATGTGTCGCTTGTAATTCCTGTTCGAGCACCTTCCGGTTGTCATCGCCGCCGAGGAAGAGGTATCCGTCGAGCCGCTCGAAGTCGCAATCGATATCTTCGAGGGATGCGATCGATTCGATGCGATTGATTGCGGCAGTGTGACTTTCCGCGGCGTAGCGAGCGCCTTCTTCTCCGTGAAGCTTCTCGAGCTCGTGGTAACGATCGTCGAGCGCTGCTGTAATGTGGGCGGTTGACCGGCCGGTTTCGCCGCCACCGATTGGCCCATCGTCGATGAGCACGACTGCGCGACCGGCCCGCGCGAGAAGGTATGCCGTAGTCATACCCGCGATGCCGGCTCCGACAACGCAGACGCTCGTTCGCGTGTTATGGTTTAACTGAGGGAGCTCCGGGACGTCGGCAGCCATCCAAACCGATGTTGTGTGGCCGGAATCGCTTCGCATTCTGTATTGTGTCAGGGTTTGATTGTGGTGCTATGGCGCATAGCGTATGCCAAGTAGTACTCTTGCGATTCACGCTACTGCACTAACGACAACGAGAAATACGATGGACAAAAAGGTACTCGATGCAGCGCACGCCGCGTTTCCGAAGGCTGACAACTCGGTAACGCTTGGGGCAATCGTTCACGACGGAGAAGCAAACCCCGAGCCGACTGTCACGATTCCGATCGCGATGATGAACCGGCATGGGTTGATTGCCGGTGCGACCGGAACTGGAAAGACGCGTACTCTGCAATTAATCGCTGAACAGCTGTCGCAGGCCGGAGTGCCAGTGTTTGTGGCAGACATTAAAGGAGACATTTCGGGTCTCGGTGCACCTGGTCCGTCGAGTGATCGAATCACGACGCGCGCGAAAGAAACGGGCTTTGATTGGAAGCCCGCCGCGTTCCCTGTCGAGTTTCTCAGTCTCAGCGGAACGCATGGCGCTCAGCTTCGTGCAACCGTGTCGTCGTTTGGACCTTTGCTTTTGTCGAAAGTTCTCGGACTGAATGACACGCAATCGAGCGTGTTGTCGCTCGTATTCAAATTCTGCGACGACAAGGGCCTCTTGCTTCTCGATTTTTCAGATCTTAGAGCAGTGCTCGAGTATCTCACGAATGATGGTGCCGCTGAGCTCAAGTCATATGGCGGAATGTCGAAGGCGACAGTGGGTGTGTTGCTGAGAGATATGGTTCAGCTGGAGCAACAGGGTGCACAGGCATTTTTTGGCGAGCCCGAGTTCGACATTCACGATCTGATGCAGCAGCGTGATGGAAAAGGATTGATCAGCATCCTCGAGCTCGAAGATGTTCAGGACAAGCCCGCGCTCTTCAGCACGTTCATGTTGTGGATGCTGGCGACGTTGTATCACGAGCTGCCGGAAGTTGGGGATATCGACAAGCCGAAGCTCGTGTTCTTCTTCGACGAAGCGCATTTGATTTTCGACGATGCGAGTAAGGCGTTGCTCGATCAGATCCAGCAAGTTGTGCGTTTGATTAGATCAAAGGGCGTTGGTGTGTTCTTCATTACGCAGAGCCCCAAGGACATTCATCAGGATGTTCTCGCGCAGCTCGGCCACAGAGTGCAGCATGCGTTACGCGCGTTCACACCGGACGATGACAGGGCGTTGAAAGCTGCTGCACGCACGTTTCCAAAAACGCCGTTTTACGACGTGGAAGAAACTTTGACGACTCTTGGAATTGGTGAGGCATTTGTTACTGTGCTCTCACCGCGGGGAGTGCCAACGCCTCCATTTGCGACGAGACTCATTCCTCCGGCGTCGAACATGGGTCCACTGCCCGATCTCGATCAGCGGATTGCTTCATCTCAGCAGGTTAAGAAGTATGCGACTGCGATCGATCGTGACAGTGCGCGTGAGCGACTTGCCTCGAGAGTGACGCCACAGCCGGCCACTCCTGCGGCGAAGCAACGAGAACAATCCGATTGGCAACCTGCTGCTGCGGCGGAGCCGGCGGCAAAGCGGGGAGCGAAGCCCCCGCCAAGCACATTCAATCAGATTCTGAACTCATCCGTTGCACGTTCGGCTGCCAGAACGGCGACGACGATGATCACGCGCGGAATTCTTGGAGCATTGATCGGCGGATCGCGAGGGCGCCGGAGTAGATGGTAACGTAATTGGTCACTAATTGCTACTAAATCCTGTGTGCTCCCGATTGGTTTCAACCCATTTGTCTTGGGTCAATGGTTAATTCGTGACATTCGATAAGGGACTGGTTGCACGGATAGCTGATGCACTGCTTCAGCTGCGCGAAAATGGAATTCGACAGAAAAATGTTTTTGGCGGCCGCGGATTCATGGACGGCAAATCAGCATTTGTGATTGCCTGGGGATCCGGAATCATCGTGAAGACGGCGCGCGAAGAATATGAAAGCTTGATGAAAGAGCCCGGGGTTTCGCCATTTGCACCCGATGGCGAACGACCGATGAGTACATGGCTCGTTGTCGAAGCGGATGCAATCGCTGATGATCCCGAGTTAACCGAATGGATTCAGCGAGGGTTGCGGGGGGTTCGGAGATAATGGAGATACGCGTCCGGTTTTGGGTCAATAGTTCTCGGCGTTCAGCTATCGAGCAATGGGTAGTCGGTAGACTGGACACTGAAAACCCGCTGGCTGATTGCCGAGAACTATTGACCCAAAACCCGATGGGTTTCCCTTGCTACTCTAAGTCGCGCAGGATCGCCCTGACCGGCGCAGCATCGAGCGACATGATCTTCACCGGAAACGCGATCAACTCGTAAGTCCCCGGTTGAATGCGACGCAGATCGAGATTCTCCAGGATGCACGCGTTCCCGGAGAAGATCATCTTGTGAACCGGCAACGACTTGCTGTGCCGCTCATCAACTGACGGAGCATCCACTCCAATCAGTCGAAGGCTGCGACCCAACAGCGTTCGCGCACACGCTTCCGACAGAGACGGCCACGATTCCGGAAACGTTCCGGATGCGATCGAGTAGCCGGTCTTCAACAACAATCGCTCGACCGAATTGTCTCCAACAGCGCGATCGATCATCTCGTATTCGATCACCTCGGGCGCATTCGTTACGTCGATCACCAACGCCCGGCCAAAAAATGCCTCGAGCGGAAGCTCATGCGATCCCGACGATCCGTCGCGAACATGCAATGGCGCATCGGCATGCGTACCAACATGGGGGCTCGTGGTATAAGTCGAAACATTTACCGTTGATCCCTGCGAGATCGTCGCACTCCATCCGCAGGTATACGGCGTATCACCCGGCCACTCGGGTGTCCCACCGGCGAGGGAAATACTTATGTCACGAAGCCTCACGGACGCGCGAGCTTCGTCGCAGCCTCGACAAGCTTGTCGACCGTGAGACCAAGATGCGTGTAGATCTCCTTATACGGCGCAGACGCTCCGAACCGCTCGATGCCAAGCACAATACCGGAATCGCCAACCCAACGTTGCCATGACATTGGATGTGCAGCTTCAATTGCAACGCGCTTCACGTTCGGTGGAAGAACACTCGCCCGATACTCCGCGGTCTCATTCGCAAATAGCTCGTGACTCGGCATGCTCACGGCGCGCGCACGAATTCCATTTGCCTGAAGTTTCTGCTGCGCTTCCAGAATCAGCGCGACTTCTGAACCACTCGACATGAGAACAACTTCAGGCTCACCGCCAGGAGAATCCGAAAGCACATACGCTCCTTTAGCCACGCCTGCAGCTGACGCGTACTTCGTCCGGTCTATGAATCCCAGCTTTTGACGAGTGAGAGTAAGAGCAACCGGACCGTCGCGATGTTTCAGCGCTGCGCGCCAGGCTTCAGCGGTCTCTGATGCATCTGCCGGCCGAATAACGACCATGTTCGGAATTGCACGCAACAGTGTGAGCTGTTCGACAGGTTGATGCGTGGGACCGTCTTCACCAAGTCCGATGGAATCGTGCGTATAGACGTAGATCGTTTGGAGCTTCATAACCGCCGCGAGACGAATTGGCGGACGCATGTAATCCGAAAAAATGAGAAACGTTGCGCCATAAGGAATGATTCCACCATGAAGCGCCATCCCGTTCATGATCGACCCCATTCCGTGCTCGCGAATCCCGAAATGGAAGTTGCGTCCGCTGTGATCGTCAGGACCGAAGCTCGGCGCATCTTTGACGATCGTGTTCGTCGAAGACGCGAGGTCCGCGGATCCACCGACCAGCTCCGGAACCTTCGCCGCAATCGCATTGATTACGATTCCAGACGCTGCGCGACTTGCAACGTTTCCATCCTCAGCGGTGAATGTCGGGATCAATTCTTCCCAGCCGCTCTGAAGCTCGCCACGTAAGCGTCGCTCCAGCTCGCTCGCTGCGTCAGCGTGGGCCGCTTTGTACTTGTCATAAAGCTTCTGCCATTCCGCTTGAAGCGATGGTCCGCGATCACCAAAGCTTCGCCAGTGCTCGAAGGCT
The DNA here is from genome assembly GCA_035525855.1 of Gemmatimonadaceae bacterium. Lineage (GTDB taxonomy): Bacteria > Gemmatimonadota > Gemmatimonadetes > Gemmatimonadales > Gemmatimonadaceae > UBA4720. The sequence continues at coordinate 12,261 of DATLDN010000152.1, read as the reverse complement.
TCCGGGGCAACAAAGAATGGCTCGAGGGATGGATAATTCAGTGCCTGCTTGGTGAGCTTGATTTCATCTTCCCCAAGCGGCGACCCATGCGCCTCAGCGGTGTCGTGCTTGTGCGGACTGCCGTACCCGATATGCGATCGAACAATGATCAGTGACGGCTGAGTTATCTCTGCTTTTGCTGCAATGATTGCCTGATCGAGAGCTTCCAGATCGTTTGCGTCGTCCACACGCTGCACATGCCAGTGATATGCCTCGAACCTGCGCTGTGTATCATCACTGAACGTGAGCGCAGTATTTCCTTCGATGGTAATGTGATTGTCATCGTAAAAACCAATCAGTTTCCCGAGCTTCGCGTGGCCGGCAAATGAAGCGCTCTCATGCGACACGCCTTCCATCATGTCGCCATCGCTGGCGATGAAGTACGTATGATGATCGATGATCGAATGGTCCGGGCGATTGAAGATCGAGCTCTGCATGGCTTCACCAACAGCCATCCCGATCGCGTTTCCAATTCCCTGACCGAGCGGGCCTGTCGTCGTCTCGACACCTGCCGTGTAACCATACTCCGGATGACCAGGCGTTCGACTTTCCCACTGACGAAACTGTTTTATGTCGTCGAGCGTGAGATCGTATCCCGTGAGATAGAGCACGCTGTAGAGAAGCATCGACGCATGTCCCGCCGACAAAATGAAACGATCACGATTCAACCAATCAGGATCCCGCGGGTTGTAGCGGAGGTGCCGCCCCCACAACACATACGCAAGTGGTGCAAGCGCCATCGGAGTGCCGGGATGTCCCGAATCCGCCTTCTGTACTGCATCCATCGCAAGAACGCGGATCGCATTGATGCAAAGATCGTCGAGAGAATTCTTCTGGTGTGGCATGTTCGAGAAGTTAGCGACCGTGGTAGCCTCAGGCATTGGGACCCGGGATACGCATTGGGAGACGAATGTTGGGAAGAAGCGCTTCGATTTCGAATCGTCGGGGTTCGAGCCATTGAGGAAGCTTGAGAGATTGGCCGAGTGATGTGACTGGCTCGTCGACGGTGAACCCGGGTGGGTCGGTTGCAATTTCGAATAGCACGCCTCCGGGCTCCCGAAAATAAACCGAGCGGAAATAATCCCTGTCGATTTGCGGCGTCGCATTGTAGCCGAGCTCGACGAGCTCCGCTCTTACTTCAGCTTGTGCTGCATCGTCCGTCGCGCGAAACGCAACGTGATGAATAGTTCCCGCGCCCATTACACCCGGCCACAGTCCGGGAACACATCGCAAATCGACAATTGCTCCGAGCTGATCGGGCGCTGTCGCGTAACGAAAGATGCTCGCTTGCTCGCGAACTCCTCGAAAACCCAGCGTGTCAGTGAGAAGCTTTCCGGTGAGATCACAGCTTTCCTGCCAGAGCGTGACAGAGTAGATGCCGCGAATCGAATGATCGGCCGGTACTTCCAAACCACTCCATTTCGGACGTGATTCGGCGCTCGCATGAGCTACGAGCTCGATCATGAGTCCATCGGGATCCTTGAATGCGATTACGCGCTCGTCGTCGAAGCGCGAAACGGGCTGGCTGAACTCGACGTGATACTTGATGAACCGCTCGATCCAGTATCCGACCGAGCTGGGGAGAATCGCAAATGATGCTACGGCGATTTGTCCCGCCCCTTGTCGTCCGCGCCGGGCGTCGGGCCAGGGGAAGAATGTAAAAATGCTTCCCGGTGTTCCGTCGGCATCGCCGAAATAGAAGTGATAGGTGGTCGGGTCGTCGAAGTTGACTGTTCGTTTCACGAGCCGAAGCCCAAGGACACCGGCGTAGAAATCCAGATTTCGCTGCGGATCGCTTGCGATTGCCGTGACGTGATGAATTCCCGCAGTAGCGAAGGTCATGAAAAGGGAATTTAGCGGTGTCTAACCGATGTCAGGCTCGATGTGCAAGGACGGGAGCCGGCGGCGTCATAAAAGAAAGCAGCCGAACCTTCGAGGAATAGATGCGCAAGCTCGTCTCCCTTCTTTTCATGATACCAACGATCCTCTCCGCACAGGGGTGGGTCATTCCGCGTCCATGCCAGCCATGTCAAATCGATGGTCCTTGCATGCGTTGCGATCCGCGTGCGCCGACGGTCGTGCGGAAATCAAGCGATGTTCGTGCCGAATTGGTTAATGGAGTGCTCCGCTACGAAGTAGAGGAGGTTTTCGTGAACCGAGGCGTCGGAATTGGCGAGGCCGATTATCTCTTTCCTCTTCCCAAGGGCGCCGCATTTCAGGATCTGAAACTGTCGATAAACGGCGAGCTCGTTTCGGGTGAAGCGATGAACGCGAACGAGGCACGCCAGATATATGAACAGATAGTCAGGCAACGGCGGGATCCGGCTCTCGTCGAATGGATGGGATATGGACTTCTTCGCGCGAGAATCTTTCCGATTGCTCCCGGTGAGGAGAAGCGAGTGGTTGTCCGCTTTCAGTCTGTGGCCGAACGCGAGGGCGATGCTTTAAGAGTTGATTACTTCCGCGGTACTCGACCAGCTGGCGAGATGCGAGCCGCAGAACCATCTGGACGCACATCGTTTACTCTTCGTTACCCGGCGGAGTCGAATTACGGAAATGCGTACTCACCAACGCATTCATTGAACACAACGCGATCCGGGTCGCAGCGAGAAGTCCGAGTCAATGGTGAAGGGCGAGAGATCACACTGCTCGTTCCAGTTCGCCGGTCGAGCGAACCTTCAATATCCGTTTTGACTTATGCACCGGCACGCGAGAATGGATTCGCACTTATAACACTCTCTCCACCTGCCGTTGCACCGCGTGCGACTGATCGCGATGTCACTCTCGTGCTCGATGTATCGGGTTCGATGAGCGGCGTAAAGATCAAGCAGGCACGTGCAGCTGGACAACAGCTCCTCGGCACATTGCGACCGTCTGATCGATTCCGGTTGATCGATTTCTCGACGGATGTTCGCACGTTCCGCGATGAGTTCGTGTATGCGACCGCCGACAATGTGCGGGCAGCTTCGCGATATCTCGAATCACTCGACGCGTCCGGCTCAACGAACATTTCCGGTGCGTTGGAAGAAGCGCTACGTCCGCGTATAACGGCTGGACGACTTGGGCTCGTGCTGTTCGTTACCGACGGGCAGCCCACGGTTGGTGAGCGAAATCCGGAAACAATTGCAACACGTGTGGCGGATTTGCGCGGGTCACGAAGAATCTTTTCGTTTGGCGTAGGCGCGGATTTGAATGTGTCGCTCGTTGAGCGTCTCGCTCTCGAGGGGCGAGGAACTGCTCATTTCGTGCGTCCTGATGAATCGGTAGAACGTGCGGTGTCGATTGTTGCGAGTCGTCTAACAAACCCGGTAGTTACTGACATGAAGGTTTATATAGACGGAACGCGACTCTTGAAAACGCATCCGTCGCAACCCGCCGATATTTTTGCGGGTCAGGACTTCGTTATGCTGACGAGATACGATCACGGCGATGGTCCAGCTCGCATTCATTTCGAAGGTACGACAGCGAATGGTCCGATTCATTGGACGTCCCGGGTGAATTTGCCGGCAAGCTCGCGTGAGAATTCATTCATTGCGAGACTCTGGGCAACGCAGCGCGTCGGATATCTGAGCGCGGAGAAGCGCCGTCATGGCGGATCGAGCGAAGTCGACGATGAGATCAGACAGCTCGGCGAGCAATATGGAATTCCAACTGAATTCTCATCGTACCTGGTCCTCGAGCCGGGAATGGATCCTCGTCTCAAGTCGGGGGTCGCGTTGCAATCGGTGGTCGTCACTGGGGTCGCAGCAGCCGCACCACCACCTCAGGCAAACGCCGCAAAAGTATTCGAGGAAGCACGGGCCGCCGCAACTCAGCGTGCTGCCACCAGTCTATCCGCGCTGGATGCAGCAGAAGGAGATTTCGCCAGGCGTGACGCTAACGTTCAGCGGTGGGGAAAGCGATTGTTCAGGCTGCATGACGGTGTGTGGACGGATGTCAGCTTCAAGGACTCTGTTCGGAAAGTTGTGATTCGTCCGTACTCTGATGCGTATTTCAAGCTCCTTGAAATCCTGCCCGAATTGCGCGAGCCATTTGCAATCGGCGACAGAGTCATCATTGCGGGAAAGAATATCGCGATCGAGGTCGGACCTTCGGGGGTAGAGACATTGACTGGTCAGCAGCTAGCGGAGATTCAAGCGAAATGGTGAGTGCGTGAACGACGTTGACCGCCTTTTTCGGACTTACAACACTGCTCTCGTGAGATATCTCACGCGACGGCTCGGAGACCGTGATTGGGCGGAGGAAGTTGCGCAGGAAACATTTCTGCGCGCGCTCAGGCAGGAAAATCTCACTAACGAACGTGCATGGTTATTTGCGGTGGCGACAAATCTCGTTCGCGACGAAGCACGAAAAGCTTCGCGGCAAAGACGACAGCTCGCGCTGCTTGCGGAAGAAGAGCGCGAGTCGAGTGTGGAATCAGAGGAAACCACGCTCGAGCGCGCGCAGGAGGCGGCTCTCGCACGTAAGGCTGTGGATGCATTGGCTGAGCGTGACCGTCTCGCGCTGTTAATGCGTGAGGAAGGACTCGATTACTCGGAGATTGCGGAAGCGCTCGAGTTATCGCCGGGCTCGATCGGAACAACATTGTCACGCGCGCGAAGGCGTCTTGTCGAAAGCTACGAAACGCTTCAACGCGAGCGTGAGCTGAGGGAAAAGAATGCAGCATCTTGACGAAGGAACAATCCATACCTGGCTCGACGGTGAGCTATCGCCGGACGAGTCAGCGAAAGTTGAAGCTCACGCAGCGGAGTGCGCGGAGTGCAGAGCACATGTTGCGGAAGCGCGAGGATTGATCGCAGCGTCGACGCGGATTCTAAATGCTCTGGACAATGTTGCATCCAACGTGATTCCGCCGAGTGCACAAGAGGAATCCGTTGCTTCAATTCCGCGGATTGCGAGGGCGAAGCGCTGGTACGATCGAACTGACATCCGCGCGGCTGCAGCGATCTTGCTTGTTGCGGGGACATCGCTTGTTGTCGTGAAGTCACAACGAAACACCAAAGCAACGGCGGGGTTGGCGATTGCAACGGATCGTGCAGTGCCTCTCGCGGCGCGCACGGAAAGTAGCTCAGCATCCCCGCGGGTGTATGCACGCAGTCTCGAAGAGAATCAATCACGCGAGCAGCGAGCGGCGCCGGGAAGTACAACTGCTCCAACTCCCGTTGAACCGGGCAAGAAAGCTGCTGCGTCGGTGTCAGGGATAGGTGCTCTGGGGGCGGGCTCTCGAGATGAGGCGGTTGGAAATCGATTCGCTCAGCCGCCATCCAATGTTGCCGAAGCTGCGGTCGCCGCGCCGCCGCCGGCGCGTATCACTGCACCTCAGTCGATGTCCAAGACTCTAGATGCAACCGCTGCGGCGACCAGCGTGATGGCGGACGCTGTGCGGCAAAGTGTTCGCGGTCGTGTCGATGGGAGAGTCACGACGGATCGTGGACTTGCCGTGCCCGGTGCAACCGTCACTGTCCAGGGAACGAACCTTGGAGCGACAACGGACACGAGCGGAAAGTTCAGACTTGAAAATGTCCCCGCCGGAGAGCAACGACTGCTTGTTCGACGAATCGGGTATGAGGCGAAGACACTTCCTGTGTCAGTCAACGATTCCATAACCGTTCCAACTCTAGCACTCAAGCCGAGCATGAATGCACTCAGTGAGATTGTGGTAACGGGGATAGGTAGTAGTGCCGAGCGTATGTCTGTAGGAGCTGCAGCCGCTGGCCCTGGCATTCGAAAAGTGCGTGCGGATACAACCGGAACAACTCGGCAGGAAGTGTATGAGGTGTCACCCGGCGTCCAGGTGACACTCGTGGAAACGGTGGATGGAGCAGCGGAAAGCGATCTCGCCAGTCAGCGGGCGAAGCAGTCAGTTGCTGCGAAAGATTCTGCTCGGCCAACCGCATCTACTCCCGCGCCGCCGAGGGTGCCGAACAATACAATCACATGGCGTAACGGGAACCGTCGCTACAGTCTTACCGGCCCGCTCAGCACTCGCCAGCTCGAAGCAATCAAAACGCAGCTGATGAAAACGCGCCGCTAGCTCTTATTGATTCGGATCGAGTATTCGCTTTATCTCGGCGCGAGCGTCAAGCAAATGAAGTCGCGTTTCACGATTCGCTGCCCGATCGACTGTAGAGCGAAGCATCGCATCGAGATCGTTGAGCTCGCCTCGCATCAATGCGCGGACGTCGGAGTTCGGACCAAATCCTGAGCGAATTCTCGATGGTCCTGTGCGGCCAGAGCTTATTACGATTGCGGGCGGAGGATTGATCTTCGCGTCAGCCTGAGTCAGCCACGAGCGTTGCAATGCACGACGGAAGGGATCGATCGCAACGGATGACATGTTGAGCTCTTTCCAGATTCCCTGTCTGATATCTGCTAACAGCTCAGGAACGGCATAGACATCGGCTGAGCGTCCCTTCGACAATGCTTCGTAGTCGGACAATCGTGCGAGGCGATCATTCTCCAGAAGCGCTGACAGAATTCTGGACTGTGCGCCGCCAATTCTCACCAGCGTTCCGTTGGCTTCGATTCGGCGAAGTACATCGGCGTTCACAAGGTACGATGGTGTTGTGAACGCGTTCTCGTTGAGGAATCGAACCGCAGCTTTTTGTCGTGCGCGGGGAAGCGGAACGAAACGTGGCCCAAGCTGACCGCCATACTTCTCTCGCGATTCAGCGCCGCCGACGACATTCGCAACATGTTCCATCTCGCGCGCCCACTGATCGATAACCCGATCGTACATCTCGAGGAGCTGGGAATTGTCTTCTCCCGGTCGAAGAGTTGCCGACATTAGTAATGGAACCACTCTCTCGATGTTCTTGAGACCATAGCGGGTCGATTTCACCGCGTCTGCATCGCCAACTGCTTCGCTCTGGTCACCGGGATCAACTTCGTTATCGCCTGATGTAGAGTATCGAAACCACGGAACGGAGTCCTGCATTTCGGCAATTGCGTTCAATGCGGGACGCTCTGCATCCGGTGTGGGAAAACCAGGCAATGGTTTGTAGCCCCACATGATCGCAAATACATCGTAAGGACCGACGCGGGGCACGAGGTCGGCAACGTCGATTCTATCTTCGGGCTGCGCGACATAGTTGAGTCGCGAGTAGTCCATGATCGACGGTGTATGTCCCATGCGATGGACCCAGGTCGCGCTGCGTACACTATCCGCCGGATAAGTGGAGCTGGCCTTCATGTTGTGTAGAAGACCGAGAGTATGGCCAACCTCGTGAGCAACGATGAATTCGAGGAGGCGTCCCATAAGCGAATCCGGGAAGGGAAGACGCTGCGCCCGACGATCCAATGGCGAAACCTGAACGAAATACCAGTCGCGAACGAGGTTCATGACGTTATGAAACATCTTCACCGACCCATTCATGATTTCGCCGGTGCGTGGATCGACAATCGTTGGACCGAACGCGTTCTCAGTCGTTGAGGGCAACCAGCGAATTACAGTGTGGCGTACATCATCGGGTGACCATGTCGAATCTTCAGCGCTCGTTGGCGCATCGCGAGCGATTATCGCGCGACGAAACCCAGCCGCTGCAAACGCCGGCTGCCAGTCTTCGATTCCTTTTTTGATCCATGGAATCCATTGGGCCGGTGTGGCGGGATCGATGTAATACACGATCGGCTTGACCGGATCCGACAACAAAGAGTCGGGAAATTTCTTTTCCAATCTCCAGCGCGCGATGTACGACCGTTCGACCGCTCGTTGTTGCGATGTTCCGTAATCAGTTTGGCGAATGGATAGAAAGCCAACGCGCTTGTCGGCGAGACGTGGTGTCATTCTCCGCTCGGGGAGCCGCACCATGCTCCAATGTGCGAGAACACTCGCGGCGGGAATGGGTCCGGAAATCCGTTGTGATTCCGGTGGATTATCCGGCGTCGAAGTTTGTGTTGCTTCGACTTCGACATTGTCGGGAAATGCCTGCGCGCGCTCGATGTATGAACGCTTTTCATCGAGCGAACCGCGTGCGCCGACAAATTCAGGAATGTTTGTTGTGTACAGACGGGTAACGTCGATCACTGCTGCGCTATCTGCACCGTAGCTCTCGATCTGAAACACAGCAACGATGGGTGGATAGCTCGCTTGCCGTACTGCGCGAGAAATCGGGAGCGTCGAATCCGCAGCGATCTCGAACGACACACTTCGAAGAAGAATCCGATTCCCTTGTTTTTCCCACCTTAGAACGCGTTGAGTGAATTCGTCACCGCCAAACGTGTTTCCGCCGCTTGCCTGCGCAAAGCGCCCGACCAGCAGCATGTCCTTGTTCAGCTCTTTCCGCGGAATCTCGAAATAAAGTGTGTCGCCGACACGATGAGTGAGAAATAGACCTTCGGTGCTGCGCGCGCCTGGCGGGATAACCTTTGCGTATGTCTTTAATCCTTGTGCCTTATTCGCGCTGTCGACCGCTTCAGCCGCTTTTTGCGCTGGAGTTTTTTTCGGGACTGGCGTCGGAGCTTGTCGAGGCAGGATAAAGCATCCCTGCACAAGCACCACAGCCATCAGCCATCGGCCGGCAGCCATCAGCTTTCTTGATTCGTCAGGTTCGTATCTGTGGCCATACCCATTACGTGATACCCTTTATCCACGTAAATGGTGGTCCCGGTGATACCGGTGCCGAGTGGACTTGAAAGGAACGCGGCGGTTACACCGACTTCTTCGGCGGTGAGGGGATCAGTCAGCGGAGAATTAACCGAGCAGTACTGAACCATTCGATCGATGATTCCGATCGCACTCGCCGCCCGTGATGCATAAGGTCCGGCAGAAATTGTGTTGACGCGGGCCCCGTATTTCCTTCCCGCTTCGTAAGCGAGAACTCGCGTATCGCTTTCCAGCGCTGCCTTTGCGGATGACATTCCGCCACCGTATCCGGGAATCACGCGCTCGCTCGCCATGTAGGTGAGTGAGAGAAATGATCCACCGGCGCGCATCAGCGGTGCGAGCTTGCTCACCATTGCGACCATGGAGTAGGCGCTGACACTCAGTGCGGCGAGGTACCCCGACCGGCTAGTCTCGAGGAGCGAGCTTTTCACTTCGGGCGCATTTGCCAAAGAGTGAATGACGATGTCCAGTGACTGTTCACCAAAATCAGTGCGTATCTGATTTACCATTCCTTCGATCGAAAAATCTCCTGTGTCGCGATAGCGCTTGTTCGATCGAATTTCTTCGGGCGCATCGGCCAGCGTGTCGAATGCAGCATCGAGCGGATAAATGCGCTCGAACTCGAGCATGCTCCCGGATGAAAGGCGGCGCGACTCGTCCATTTTTCCGCGGTCGATGAGATTCCTGAAGATGTTGAGCGCCGGCGGCCACGTTGCAACGCATACGCTCGCTCCGCATTCGGCCAGCGCTTTGGCGGTTGCAAAGCCATATCCGCCGTCATCGGCGACGCCGGCGACGAGTGCTCGCCGGCCAGTCAAATCAATATTGAGCATTGTGAGGATATGACCTTTTGGGATTACCTGGGCAAGGGGTGCAGTTCTTGAGAAGGGAGTGTAAAGAATCAATAACCGGACATTCAAGCGTGACGCATAAAAGAAAGACTGTCGGAGCACTTATCCTGCTCGTGCTTCTCTCGGCCCGGGCTGGAGCACAAACGCAGGATACGATCACATCGAGCAAGAAACCTCTGTTCGTTGCTCATGATGCAGTAATGGTGGGCGCATTCGGGTTAGCGACCGTTGCGCTGGCACCGCTCGACAGACACTTGACGGCTGAGCTCCAGCAACCCGCGCGACAATCGAATCGGATTCTCAACACCGGGGCTACGATCTTCAGGCTCATCGGGCAGCCAGGTTCCTTGATCACGGCGGCAGGGATCTATGCAATTGGTTTGGCGGATGGTCAGCGTCGAACCGAAGACCTCGGTCTTCACACACTGGCCGCAGTCGTCTTGTCGGCGAGTGAGACAGGCGTCATCAAAATGGTCGCAGGACGAGCGCGCCCGCGCATCAGTCCGGACAACGCGCGCAATTTTGGATTATTCCGGGGCCTGAGAGACGACAACTATCGATCGTTTCCATCGGGGCACACAACTACTGCATTCGCGTTCGCCGCAACGGTTGCAAGCGAGACTCAGCGGTGGTGGCCGGGGACTCGATGGGTCATCGGGCCAATACTATATGGAGGTGCGACACTCACCGGGATGTCGCGCATCTACAACGATGCACACTGGGCAAGCGACGTGATGGCCGGCGCCGCACTCGGTACTTTCACCGGCGTGAAGATCGTTCGGTACCAGCATTCGCATCCGAATAACTGGCTGGACCGAAAGCTTCTGCGCGCGGGTGTGAACATTTCCGGTAGCGGCAATTGGATGCCGATTATATCGACGGTATCATATTGATCTCGTGCAACTCAATGGGATCTTCATAATCGCTCCCGTCGGCGGCGAAGCCGGAAGACAAATAAAAGCAATCAACGAGCGATTCGACCCACGACTCGCGCGATACAAGTCACCTCACGTGACAATCACGGGATCGTCCGGAGTCGGATTGATTCCCGCATCGGTTTCGACGGTTGACCTATGGGAAAAGCTTTCGCCCATTGCATCTCAAGCGTCACCGATTACGCTCGAGCTCGGGCCACCGATCAGATTTATGCAGACTGACATCGTTGTACTGCCGCTCGATCCGTACGGGGCTCTGCGAATACTGCACGACCAGATTGCGAGCAGCGGGCTTCCGTTTGGCCGAGCGAGATTTACGTTCAGCCCGCATTGCACATTGAGTCTTTATCCGACGCTGAATGCCGACACTTCACGACAATTGCTCTCGCAACGCGTCAGTGAGCCAATCGTGATCGATCGCGTTCAAGTAGTACAGGCACTCGATCCGCAGCCCTCGAAGATCCTGCTCGAGCTCGCCCTCACCGGTGGATCCGAAAGCAATTGAGCGCGCATGGCGCGCGATGTGGATGCGCACACTTGCGCGTGCGCTTCCCGGACCGCGTGATGTAAAGCCTTCAAGCTTCGATGCAAGCGCGCTTCGCACATTGTTCGTTCGGTACGAGCGGATCGGTGACATGATCATGGCTACCGGATTGATCCGCGTGCTCGCGCAGGCATCGGATCGCGGAAAGGTCGACGTTGTTGCGAATCCTTCAACCAAACCGGTTCTCGACAACAATCCGCACGTAGGAAAGGTGTTCGTGCTCGACCGAAAATCTCGTTTCAGCTACCTCAAGCTGATGCGGGCACTTCGCAAAGAGCGCTATCAGGTAATCGTCGACGGGCGAATCAACAATCCACCGATATTTACGTCGACACCAATGCTAATGGCCGCAGCGAGGGCACCGTACAGAATCGGTGTCGGTGGGGGCAACAACGACCTCATCTATAACGTGCGTGTTCAGCAGTATGACCGGTCAGTTCCTTACATCGAGGGATCGAAAGCGTTGTCACTACCGTTCGGCGTAGATCCCAACGCGGTGGATTGGCAGCCCCAGATTTTCTTATCTCCAGCCGAGCGTGAGGTGGCGGACGCTCAGTGGAAACGTGCAACGAGCGGGGCGTACAGCGGTACTCGCCTTCTCGTAAACCTTTCGGCTTCAGAGGCGAAGCGACGCTGGCCGGACGAACGATTCATGGAAGTATTGTCGCGAGCTCGGCGCATTGCTCCGAGCCTTCCGATGATCGTGATTGGATTGCCGAGCGAATGGGATAGTGTTCGGCGTGTCGCGGAAAGTGTCAGGGCGAGACCGGTCGAGACGCCGGACCTTCGCCAGGCGTTAGCTCTTGTCGGAACGTCCGGGATGGTGTTCACTCCCGATACGAGTATCTCTCATGCTGCGTCTGCGTTTCGGAAGCCTGCGGTCGTGCTTCTGAAACGCGAGCACCATCCTTACGCCCCTTATAAGATTCCCGGAGAAAACATTTTCTGGGACGGAAACGAGATTACGACGCTGCCCGTAGAGATAGTCAGTGATGCGGTGGAGAGGCTGATCGTTACCAACAGATGAGCACTGCACTACTGACTGCTGACCACCCAGCCAGCAGGGATTAGTGCGGTTAGTCAGCAGTCAGTAGTGCGGTTAGTCAGCAGTCAGCAGTCAGTAGTGCAGTGTGGGTGTCGGCTTGGTTTTAGTGGTTAGAATTAAGAGTCGTTCTGTGGAAGGTTATGAATCGAACAATATTGCTCGCTTTACTGGCGCTCGCTCCTGTCAGTGTCAGTGCTCAGCATTCGCATAGCGGCAACGTCATGCGGGAGATGAGCCATGCC
>DATLDN010000212.1:0-7103 GCA_035525855.1 Gemmatimonadaceae bacterium | reverse complement strand
AAGATGTATGAATTGTTCGAGGTCGAGAAAGATGATGATTGCCTCAAGGTTGTGTTGAAGACATAAGGAGAGATAAACCGGAACTACAACAGCGGGTACGCGGATCACACGGATTTCGCGTACCCGCTGTTGTAGTTCCGGTTTATCTCTACTTATGTCTTCAACCCAACCTTGAGGCAATCATCATCTTTCTCGACCTCGAACAATTCATACATCTTCGCTGTGTTCCGTTGAAGATCCACGCGTGGTATCTCCATTTGCTGCGGTCATACGAGTCGTCTTGTATTCTGTAATCACAGCCTCCGACCGATTCTGAGCGGCTATTCCGAAAACGGGAACCGCTAGCAACGAAGCTGTGCCGAGCCGAACACAAGACACTCGCATCGAAACCCCGGTTGATGTTATGTCGCTAGGCGCGCGAGAAACCGTAACACGAATATTCCGAGAGCGATAGCGCCGGCTGCCATCAGCAGCAGTGCTACGACAACTCCAATCACGGTAGCGCGATTCGCGCGTTTCGATTCGACGGGCAGACTGATATGCTGATCGAGTAGCTCCACGTTACGAACGTTCGCCCGCCAACCTGCATCGAACATGTCGCCAAGAACCGGGACGGCGCCGACTACCGTGTCGATCCCGATGTTGATCACCATACGAACGAGAGTAGACGCCGGCGCGCCCAGTCGTGCAGAGGCGAGAACGATGTAACCCGAGAGCGCGGCGCCCGTGAGGTCACCGACCACCGGAATTAAACCGAGGATCGAATCTGCCCCGATTCGGACGCCTGTGCCGGGAATCTTGAACGCTGAATCGAGCAGGCGCGCGAGTGAGCGCAGATTCTCCGCGCGCGGATCGACTCGAATTTCTGAGCTCGGGCTCAGCGACTTATCTCGTTTTCCCAACACCTGGCATCATGGGCATCTGCATTTGAGTGTAGCCAGCCGGAATCGCGAACATTTCGTCTTTCGCGTTGATCTTTCGAATTGCCGTCACTTCCATCACTGAGCTAACATCGGTTTCCGCTCTCGCATTCCTCATTTTCCCATGCGACTCGATCCGGAGTGGCGCTCCTTCCGGAAGTTTTTTGGTCGCTGCTTCTGTTTTAGCCATGTAGTCCTTCGCTGCATCACCAAACATGTCCACAATGGGATTTCTTTGGAGGCCTCGGAACGGATTCGGGAGATTCTTCATGTCAGTTGCAATGAACATGTCACTCACGTTTGCCAATCCCATCTCCTGATTCTGACCCATTATACCGAAGCGTACTTGCGTGTTGGTGGTCATCCGCCAATGAGCAGTATGATGTCCCATAACATCCGGGCCCTTACCTAAATTTTCGACCTTGGGGTCATCGCCGGAAATTTCCATTGCCATCTTCTGACCCATTCCCTCCATCATCTTCTGCATTCCTTCCATCATCGCCGAAGGATTTACCTGCATGTACTGTTTTTTTTCCGCCGAGAGGAGGATGAAGGTCCGCCCGTTATCGGGAAGGATCATCGTGAACGTAGACCCTGGGCCAAAACCGGGAATTTGAGCGGGGGCGCCAGACCCGGTCATGTCCATACGCATACGCCCTTTCGACATCACTGCGTGGCCTGTCGTCTCGGTCGTCGTAGTTTTGCCCGGCGTCTTACGCGTCTCCGTCTGGCGAAAATCGAACGCGACGTCGTCACCCTGCGCTCGCAGAGAAGGCGCGAAGAGACAGAACGACAATGTAGACGCGGCGGCTATTTGTATCAGATGTCGCATTAATCCTCCAGTAGACCAATAAAAACAAAACGCGGTAGCCACTTAAGGCTACCGCGTTTCACTCGATGCCGCCCTATTTATCGCTTGAAGATGCCTCTCAGCTTCTTCGCAGTCGCTTCTTTGGCGCCTTCCTTCACTCCCTCTTTAACACCTTCCTTCGCGCCCTCTTTCGCCGCATTTGCGATTGAATCAGCGTTGATGTCAGCTGAAGCGCTGCTCGACGAATTGGAGGTCGCGGATGCGCTCATGTCCATCTTCGGCATCTCGACCATCTTGTAGCTGGCAGGAATTGCAAACGTCGACGATGGAACGTCGGTGTTCTTGAAATTGATCATCTCGCTTGTAACAACGGATACCTGCTGCTTCCCCTTCTCGTCGGTCGTTACGGTTCGGACAACAGACTTCACAGGGACGCCGAACTGAATCTTCGACTGCGCTGCCTGCATCTGCGATTTGTAGTCCGGGTTGTTGAACATGTCGAATGAAGCTGCCCATGCCTGGCTATTCGACATGAACGGGTTCGACAGAGCCTTGAGCGCGGGCGCGAAATAGTAATCAGTCGTGGACTCGCTGCGAGACTTCGACGTGCGGCCGAACATCTTTGCGCTGATCGAATAGTTCTGCGTCATCCGGAAATGGCGCGTCGAGTATCCCTGAATTGTTTCGCCCGCGCCAAGATCCTGCGCGTCGATCTTGATCTCAGACATTTCCATGTGAACCAGGCCGCCGACCGCGTTCACCATCTTCGACATACCGGCGAGCATGCTTGCCATGTCCCACTGCATGTACTGTTTGTTCGACGGGTCCACGAGCATCATCTTCTTTCCGCCGTCGAGGACGAGAAAGTAGGAACCCTTACCGCCGAAGGTCTCTGACCCACCGGACTGCGAGCCGGCTTCCAGAATATCGATGCGACCATCAGTGCCCGCGAACGTGCCGCGTCCGCGCATCATCACTGATTCCTTGTCTCCACTCGCGGTGGACGTGGAGCGAACAACGAATTCATAGGTGGTCCCACCTGCCATCGGCGCGGCAAGCGGCCGGGCGGCAAGGAGGAACGGGACTGCTGCTACAGCGGCGAGCCGCGACGGACGGGAAACCATACTCAACATCAAAGACACTCCTTCAACAGGGGTACGAGGAGGAACGTGGACGTAAGGCGACGGACGCGTGCATCCGGGCACGCGTTTCGTAGCGCCGTAAACATAAGATGCAGAGCTGGTTCAGGCCACATTTTTTCGAGGCGGAAACATGATCGAGGCACCTACAGATGCGCCCAGGATCAGCGCAATGACCACGAGGGATACCCAGCTGGGAATCTCGAGGATCGTGGACAGCAGCATTTTGACGCCGACAAATACAAGAACGACCGCAATTCCAACCTTGAGCAGATGGAATCGATGGATCACCCCCGCCAGCATGAAGTAGAGCGATCTCAATCCGAGAATTGCGCAGACATTCGACGTATAGACGAGAAGCGGCTTTTGGGTCACCGCGAAAATTGCTGGAATCGAATCCACCGCAAAGACGAGATCGGTTGTCTCGACAAGGATCAATACAATAAAGAGCGGTGTGGCCAACCGCCTCGGCGCCTCACCTCTGTGGAGCGGCTCTGTCACGAAAAAATTCTGGCCGCGAAAATCCTGAGTCACCGGTATAAAACGTCTCACGAGACGCATGACGGGATTCGATTCGGGCTCAATATCGGCTTCGTCCTGCATTGCCATGCGTATTCCCGTAAAAATCAGGAACGCACCGAAGACGAAGATGATCCAATGAAAACGATGAATCAAAAACGCGCCTGCGGCGATCAATAGTCCGCGCATCACGAGCGCACCGATGATTCCCCAGAACAACACGCGATGCTGGTGCTCCTCTGCTATTCGGAAATACGAGAAGATCAGGAGGATCACAAATATGTTGTCGATCGAGAGCGAGTACTCGATCAGATAGCCGGTGACGAACTCGACGGCTGCTTCGTGGCCCATCCACGAGTAGATGTAGCCCGCAAAGGCGAGAGAAAGCGCGATCCAGATGGAGCTCCAGATCGCCGCTTCTTTTACAGAAATCTTGTGCGCCTTCTTGTTGAAAACGCCGAGGTCGATCGCGAGAATCGCGAGGACCACGATGTTGAAGACGATTAGAACTATCGTATTCTTGCTCAAATCATTGTCGCTTACTCCGCTCGGCGGAGCGAGTGGATGGAAGGCTAGCGGCGCTCGAGAGCGTCCCTGACGTCGAGCAGAATCTCGAAGTAGAGCTGCTCTCTTCTGTAGGCGAAGTCGAGTGAAGCCATCTGGGATTCGTCGCCTGTAGCTTTCGCGCGCTCGAATGCCTCGGTGTACATGTCATCGAGGTTCGCCAGAATGCGGTCACGTGGACGGGACATGATGTTCTCTAGAGGACTTGAGGTTGGTGGCAGGATGTTGCCGTAGCGATCGATGCCGGCAAGTTTTTCGAGTACTTGTTCGGGATCGCGATTGTCGAAGATGAATTTCCTTGCGGCGCCGAAGACGAGACGGCGGGGATTGATCGGGCTCGGCATCTCTTTAAAGGTAATTGGAGCGCAACGGCACTGATTAACTCATCGAGTTATGGGTCACTGGTTCTCGGCTTTCGGCTTTCGAGTAATGAGTACTCGGTGGGTAGAACCGATTACTGAAAACCCGCTAGCTGGCTGCCGAGCACTATTGACCCATAACTGAACGGGTTAAACCTATAACCGAAAAAACACGGCCTCTTCAACGACGCGTCCGTTTTTTAAATGCTCGACGACGATCCGCTCGAGCAGCTCGGGCGTCACGCCTGCGTACCATACTCCGTCCGGATACACCACCACAATCGGACCACCCGCGCAAACGCCGAGGCACGGCGTTTCGCCGCGCTTCACTCGATTCGGACCGAACAACAAATCTTCACGATCGAGAAGCGACGCGAGCTGCGAATAAAGTGCACGACCGCGCCTGTCAGGCGAGCAGAATCCTCCCGTGCAAACAATCACATGACGCGAATAAGGCTCCATCCATGGCGTCGAGTAATCCGCTGGACCGCCCATTATGCGTCGGGAATTGAATCGGGGGTTTTGTTGTCTCCTGGCGGCGCGACGTACAGGTAATCTTCGACGATTGTGCCATCTACCAAATGCTCGGCAACAATTCGTTCTGCACCGATGCGATCGACAGCACAGTACCAGATATCATCCGGGTACACGACAACCATCGGTCCATGGCCGCATTGATTCATGCAGCCGGCGTGGTTCACTCGTACGATGTCACGCAGGCCGGCGGCGGCGACGGATTTTTTTATGGCGGCGTGAATTTCGACGGAGCCCGACAGTGGACATGTCTTGCCGCTCGTGCAAACAAAGATGTGATGGCGGTACTGTCCCATTGGGCAACAAGATAAGCGGAAAACGTTAACCTTAATGCATGACAAACGATCCAGTTATCGACCAGAAGGGCTACGCGTATCCCGAAGTGCTCGTCAGCACATACTGGCTGGGGCACCACCTCGATGATCCCGACATACGGATCATTGAAAGCGATGAAGACGTTCTGCTATACGACACAGGCCACATTCCCGGCGCGCAGAAAGTCGACTGGCATGAAGATCTGAATGATCCCGTTCAGCGCGATTACGTGTCGTCCGAACAATTCGAGAAGCTTTTGCGATCGAAAGGAATCGACGAGAGCAAAACCGTCATCTTTTACGGCGACAAGAACAACTGGTGGGCTGCCTATGCCTATTGGGTATTCCAGCTTTTCGGATTCACGAATGCAAAACTTCTCGATGGCGGACGGATAAAGTGGGAGATGGAGAATCGTCCCATGACAACAGAGGTTCCGCGATTCGGTGCAACCAACTACAAAGCCCCGCCAAGGTCAGACGATAAGATTCGCGCGTTCTTTCATCAGGTGCGCGAACATGCCGAGGGTGGAAAGCCGCTAGTGGACGTTCGCTCACCGGATGAATACAGCGGCGCGAAGACTCACATGCCTGATTATCCGCAGGAAGGAACTCTGCGCGGTGGACACATTGCGGGTGCGCGAAGTGTTCCGTGGGCTCGAGCAGCAAATCCGGACGGAACCTTCAAGACCTCCGACGAGCTTCGCGCGATTTACGAAAAGGAACAGGGGCTGAAGGCGACTGATGATGTGATCGCGTACTGCCGCATCGGCGAACGATCTTCGCACACGTGGTTCGTTTTGAAGAATCTCCTCGGGTACGAGCATGTTCGGAACTACGATGGAAGCTGGACTGAGTGGGGCAACGCCGTGCGCGCGCCGATCGAGAAAGGCGGCCCAAAGTGAGCGTGACGCAAACGCTCGTTGCCAAGTGGATTGGAGAACACCATTTCGAGGCAGGGCGTCCAGGTAGACCTGCAGCACTAATCGATGGTGATGGGAAGTCAGCGCCGAGTCCGGTTGATATTCTGCTGGCGTCGATTGGAACCTGTGGGGCGGTCGACGTCGTGGACATTCTCGCGAAACGGCGAACGCCAGTGGAGTCGCTCGAAGTCGAAGTGATTGCAAAGCGAGTGGAGACAATCCCTCGGCATCTCGAGCACGTGATGTTGATTTTTCGAATTGCGGGGGAAGGCATCGAGCGAGTTCATGCCGAGCGGGCGGTGGAGCTGTCGGTATCGAAATACTGTTCGGTGGCTTCATCGATCCGCCCAGACGTTCCAATTGAGTGGAAGGTGGAGTTGCAATCAGATGCGATCGAGGAGCGAGGACATATGCGGATCCAGGACTAACAAATAGACCCGTTGGGTTTTGAGTCAATGGTTTTCAGCGGTCGGCTTTCGAGTAATGAGTGGTCGGTAAACCCAACACTCAAAACCCGCTAGCTCATTGCCGAGAACCATTGACCCAAAACCCAACGGGTCTATTTGTTAGTCCTGGATCCGCATATGTCCTCACTTCGCGATCCGCAATTAACTGACGAGGCGTGATGAAAATCGTTCGCTTCTTCTTTGCGCTGGTGCTGTTTCTCGTTTCATTGCTCGCCATAATACCCGCGCCGAACTTCAGCGCGTGGCAGCTCTCGATTCCTGTGATCGAGCTTGGTTGGGTTGTCGCTCTGGCTTCCCTGCTCGTGTTTCTTCCCGGATGGTGGCGAACCGCATGGGGTAGACTGGCCGCCGGTCTCGCATTCGCCGCGTTTGTGCTGTCGATCTCTCCTCTCTTGCGAGCACTGCCGGTTGCTCGCGCGCTTCCGGCCAAATTGCAATCCGCATTTGGAAACGCTCCACCAAAGTCGTTAACGGGCGCGCCCCCGCGTGCGAAATCCTTCCTCGCGCGCGATTGGATCATTGGAGTGCACGCGAACAAGGTGAGGCGCGACTCCGT
>DATLDN010000132.1:0-3372 GCA_035525855.1 Gemmatimonadaceae bacterium | reverse complement strand
CCTGAATGCGCGCAGGGCACAAACGCGTCTCACCGAGGAAACCTTGTCGTCGGGTGCAATGCGAGGGCTGACGCTCGAACAGGCGGTAGCAATCTGGCACGCGGCAGAGCAGGAGTCTGACGAGCTGACATCATGGACCAGCGTGACGCGTGAGATGCGCGCCGTCACAAACGACAGACTCGTCGATGCGGATTCTGTCGAGACGTTGATGCATGACGACCGCGACGCTCTCTCTGCGCCGTTAGTAGGCAGGAACGGCCGAACACTCGGCGTAATTCAGCTGTGGGAAAAGAAAGACGGAAACTTCAACGAGAGCGACGAAGCAATTCTTACGCAGCTCGCGCAGATGTGCTCGGTCGCGCTCGAGAACGCGCGGCTTTACAAGGCAGCGCAGGATGCGACGCGCGCACGGGATGATCTGGTCGCGATTGTTTCGCACGATTTGAAGAATCCGGTCCACACCATCAACATGGCTGCAGCGTTTCTGCTCGAGGTTGCACCTCCTGAGGATCGTAGAGTTACAACGCGGCGGCAGCTCGACGTTATTCAGCGTGCAGCAAGCCGGGCGAACAGACTCATCAGTGATCTTCTCGATGTCGCAAAAATTCAGGCGGGCGGTATGGCGGTCGAGGTCGCTGTTGTAGATGTGCCTTCACTGGTTTACGAAGCTGTCGATTCTGTCGCATCCGTCGCTGCATCGAAGCAGCTGACGCTGGAAAAAAATGTGGCTGATGGATTTCCGGCAGTTGCCGCGGATCGCGACCGAATTCTTCAGGTGTTCGGCAATCTTCTTGGCAACGCAATCAAGTTCACGCCCAAGGGCGGCAAGATTACCATCAATGCGGAGTGCAGCAGCGGAGAGGTCCGTTTTGCGATATGCGATACCGGCCCCGGCATTCCCGCGGACCATGTACCCCATGTATTCGATCGGTATTGGCAGGCTAAATCGACGGCCAAACTGGGTACCGGGCTCGGCCTATCCATTGCAAAGGGGATCGTCGAGGCTCACGCGGGTAAAATCTGGGTAGAAAGTGAACCAGGTCAGGGAGCCACTTTCATTTTTACTTTACCGGCGGCTGCACAGAGTATCCAAGCCGGATCCCAAAACGGAGAATCTTCATGAAGCGTTTGTATTACTCGATCGCAGCAGCTGCATTTGCTCTTGCTGCGCCGTCGCTGCGCGCGCAGGCAGCGTGGCCGATCGTCTATAGAACCAATGCGGTTACCGTCGCCCTCGACGTAGATGGCGCCGCCAGGAATGCTGACGGCTCGTACATCACTCGCACGCGATGGGACTACTCGTCACCCAGAAGGCTTGAAAGCAAAAGGCCCTACACGCAGATGACCGAGGTTGCCTTGGTCCGCTGCACGCCGGTGCGAGTGAAGCGGCTGACCGAATCGTTTTACGCCGAGGGTGGTGCGGTTGTCAAAGAAGGCTCGATGCCAAGTCCGGGCGAAGTGCAGTACATGACGTGGGATCGTCCAAAACTTCGCTCTGAGGGTGCGAGCGCGTTTGCCAACGTCTGCGCGACGTTATCCAAGCGGGCGAAAGCGCGACGATAAACGCCGCACAGCAGTCCGCGCATTACGCGGTGTGCTGACATGGAATTTCCGAAACCTGGACCAAACGTACCGAGCCGTGGGAATGCTTTCTCCCACTGGCTCGGTCGTGTTTCATACACGATCGCGGGCTGGAAGATTATCGGGAACCTGCCCGATATTCCCAAATTCGTGTTGATCGTAGCCCCTCATACATCGAACTGGGACTTCTTCGTTGGTGTAGGAGCTTTGTTCGGATTGGGACTGAGAGTTTCGTTTCTGGGAAAGGATTCGATATTCGTCCCTCCTTTCGCGCAGATTCTGAGATGGCTCGGAGGAATTCCCGTGGATCGGTCGATCAGCCGCGACCGTGTGGCTGAAATGGTGGATGCCTTCAATAGTCATGATCGTCTGATACTCGGTCTCACTCCTGAAGGAACCCGCACGAGAGTGCAGGAATGGAGGACCGGCTTTTACCATGTTGCCGTCGGAGCAAAGGTGCCGATTGTGCCCGTTGCATTCGATTATGGTAAGAAGGCGCTGATTATCGACGAGCCGTTTTATCCCACGGGAAATGCAACGGCCGAGATTGCCACGCTTCGTGCGTGGTTTGCGAATGTGACACCGAAACGCCCGGAAAATTTTGCTCCTTGATTCGACTCTTGAATGCAGGCGGGATTGAAATGAATAGAACAATTGTCGGTATCGTTGCGACTTCGATATTGCTCGGCGCGTCCGGATTGACTGCGCAGGGAATAGATCCGCAGTGTCCGCCAGGATCACAGAACTCGGCGGGACAGCCGGACAATACGATGGTGGCGCAGGACGCATGTCAAAAAGCGATCGATCTTTTCAATTACATGGCGCCTCAGCTCGGTGCTATCGTGGCTGGTGGAAGTGCAACGCAGGGATACGCAGGGACACTCGGCGGAATTTTCCATTTCTCAGCGGGAATTCGCGGCAATGGTTTGAAGGGTTCGCTTCCTGATGTCGACCGCGTTACACCAAGCACGAAGGGCGCTCAGCAGAGCACGTACTCCATCACCGATGCATTTATCGGATTACCCGTTGGAGACGTCTCCGTTGGGATACTCGGCGGTCTCCCATTGGGACTGACAAAGCTGGGCGGAATCGATTTCCTGTTGAGTGCGGCTTATCTCCCGGCGTACAACAATTCGAGCCTCGACATCGCGGTTCCTTCGGGCTCGTGGAAGGTTGGTTACGGGGTCAAGGTGGGAATCATTCAGGAGGGCCCGCTCTTTCCGGGTGTGTCGTTCAGTTATTTGACGCGTGGGCTTCCGACGTTGATGGTCACTGGAATTTCTGGTGAGGACAGATTGTTTCTGGACAGTCTTCGCGTGACGACTCACTCGTGGCGCCTGGTTGCCGGAAAGACTTTTGTGTTTCTTGGCGGATCTATCGGTTACGGCAAGGACACGTACGATAGTGATGCGGACATTCGAGTTGCCGTCGCGCCGCGTCCTTTGACGCAGGGCGGCACCGGCGGTCCGGTTGCGCTAACACAGAAGCTTACGCGCTCGAATGTGTTCGGCAGTTTGTGGATCGATGCTCACGTGTTCAAACTCGTTGGAGAGCTTGGGAGCGTGAGTGGTGGAGAAGTTCTCACGTACAATCATTTCGACGGACCCGATGCGGCTGCTTCGCGACGGTACGGATCGATCGGTATAAGTATCGGCTTTTAAGTCCCCCGCGCTTGTGAATGTGAGAGGGGAGCCATTAGTGAGCAAAATGACAGTTTGGCATTCACTGGTTTCCGGGCGTTGCCTCGGGCATCGGGATGCTCATGCCAAACTGCCATAACGCTCACTAATA
>DATLDN010000130.1:0-12852 GCA_035525855.1 Gemmatimonadaceae bacterium | reverse complement strand
CTGCTGGTTCGCACCATTCCCTGCAGCCAGCTCTCCTCGCAGCGCGATTCGAGTCTGCCGCTCCTCTGTCACCAGCGCTGTCCGCTGGCGGTCGAACTGTTGATTCGCCACCGACAGCTTGTTCATCTGATCGTCATTGAGCTCGAGACGCCGACGAACGACTTGCGCAATACGATCGCGAACCCGCTGCTCGAGCTCCGCCCTCGGCGGCATGTTTTGTCGCGGCCCAGCTTGCGAGAGCGCGCCGGATGAAAGTCCGATTATCAGCGCGCAAGCAAAAGCGACGATTCGCGACGTCTTCACTGGTCTATCCCGCTTCCACTGCCGGCTACCGATGGTTCCATCGTCTCAGGCTCGGCTGCAGGGAGTGCGTCCATCTCATCGATGTCTTCGAGCAGCGCCGCCAGATGCTCCTCGGACAAGTCCTGCAAACCGCCGGCGAGTGAGAGCCCTTTTGCGGAGGCGACTTCAACAGCCTTTGGAGCAGGAGCGCTTTTCGCCGGTGCGGGGACGTCGCCAGGAGTGATGGCTGGCGCGACAGGCGTTACAGCAACCTGTGGCACCGCTGCCGGTGCAGTTTGTCCGACCTGAACCTCAGGCCGCAGAACATCTCTGCCTACAATGAGGGACAAACCGCCAGCAGTTACGATGGCCGCAGTGGCCGCGACTTTGACAAGCGGATTGGCCCATGCGCCCTTTCGCCGCGCGAACGGCGTCGCTACTGGGCGCGGTGGCTCGGACGCCGTGGCTCCACCACCGCGATGCAGAAGAAATCCGTGGCGTGTGGGCAGCGGCAAAGCAGTCGCAATTTGACTGACGTTCATTGCGGGAGCAGTCGGGACCGTCGCCACTACGAGATTCAACATCTCGACTTCAGTGACACACTCGGCGCAATCGGAGATGTGCGCACGCACCTCTGCCGTCGACGCTGCATCGAGATGGCCATGCACATAATCGGGCAGAACGTCGCGAATGTCCGCGTTCATGCACTTAGTCATTTAGTTGCTCCTTCACCGCTCTAACCGCGTTGTGATAATGCACTCGCGCCGCTCCTTCCGTCGTTCCGAGAATTGACGCGATCTCCTTGTAAGCCAATCCCTGCTCCACCCGCATCGTGAACACGTCGCGCTGCATCGGCGAAAGCTTGCTCATCGCCTGCCGTACCCGTCGAGCGGTTTCTGTCGCCACCACGTTGTCGAGCGCATCGTAATCCGTTGCCGCGTCCGCTCCCTCCAGCGAAACGATATTCTTCTCGCGCTTCTCGGCGCGGCGCCGGTCGAGGATCAATCTCCGCTCGATCGTGAACAGCCAGGTTCGAAGTGAGCTCTCCGCGCGAAACGAATCGAGCGAATTGAACGCCCGCACCAACGTGTCCTGCACCAGCTCTTCGATTTCCTCCCGCTCGCCTGCACTCGTAGCGAAGCGCGCCAGCGCGTCCGCGTGCCGGCGCACTATTTCTGTCGCCGCTCGCGAGTCGCCCGCCTTCCACCGCTCGATCAGCTCCTCGTCGGTGTGTTCGACGCTCCATTGGGATCCGGGATTCATTCAATTCGTATGGTAGACGCTTCCGGGTGCCGAACGTTAATGCATATGATTACCGCGACAGCCCTCATAACGCAGGTAATTGGAGACTCGGATAATCGAAGCAATTGCTCACCGGGGAGTTCGCGACAGATACCCCGAAAACACGATTCCGGCGTTTAGGGCGGCCCTCGACCTGGGCGCCGATGCGATCGAGCTCGATGTCCATGCAACTTCCGATGGTGTCGTCGTCGTCCATCATGACTTCAACATATCGCGAGCCAGCCAATCGGAATTTGCTGGTCGCGCGCTGGCCGCACTTACCGCAGCGGACCTCGAGACGGTCGAGCTTGCTCCTGGAGTTGTCGTACCAACACTCGATGAGGCGCTGCGCGCAATTTGCGGCACGGCCAAAGCGTACATCGAAATCAAGGCGCCGAATATAGAGTCTCTTGTCGCACAGGTCATCGCCGGCGTGCCGGGCGGCGAGTCTCAATGCGCAGTTCATTCTTTCGACCATCGGATCGTAAGAGATTTTTGTTCGCATGCGCCCGATATACCGACGGGCATTCTCATTGTCGGGTATCCGATCAGGGCCGATGAAGTTTTGCGCTCCGCGCTAGCTCGTGATTTTTGGGAGTCGTGCGAGTTTTACGATCGTTCACTCGTTGATGCAATTCATTCGGTTGGCGGGCGTTGCATTGCGTGGACCTGCAACGAGGCGAGTGTTTGGGATCGCTTGATCGAGCTTGGAGTGGACGGGATCTGCACCGATCGTATCGGAGATCTGGTAGCGCACCGCCGGACCTGAACTACTCGATAACACCGTTGAGTGGCGCAATTGGAAGATGATTACCCCATTGGGTTTTCAGTCAATGGTTCTCGGCGGTCAGCTAGCGGGTTTTGAGTATTGGGTCTGCCCGACGACTCATTACTCGAGATCCGAAGGCCGAGAACCATCGACCGTTGCTCAATGGGTTAATCATTTCCGCATGGATCTTGGAGTGCGTGACAGATCTCTTACACGTCCCTCGCTCCGCGCGGTACGATCTCGAAGTATGTTTTGCGCCGTCTCGAGCGTCTGATGCGCTCGACCTGTAACGGAGGCACACTCTCACAATGCGTTCGTCAATTGTAGTGCTCGCCACCATAGTGGCGCTTTCATCCTGTCGGACCACACCGAAAACAGCACCGACTCCAGCCCGCGATTCGACTGCGGCGGCAAACGGCCTCGGATCGACATCACTTCCAAACGCCGATCCCTTCCCGAGCACGTACGTGCGCTATCAATCCGCACCGTATGTGATTCGCAACGTCAATATCATGACGGCCGCGGGCCCGACAATCCGGAACGGGGCAATTGCATTTGCCGACGGAAAAATCGTTGCAGTTGGACAAACTGTCGATGCACCGGCAGGCGCAGTTGTGATCGATGGTGGCGGACGCTACGTAACACCCGGCATCATCGATGTTCACTCACACCTCGGAGTGTACGCTGCGCCGGGCGTCAACGCGCTGAGTGATGGAAACGAAGCGACGAATCCGAGCACTCCGTACGTGTGGGCCGAACATTCCGTGTGGCCGCAGGATCCACAGTTTCCAAGAAACCTTGCAGGCGGGGTAACAACGCTACAGGTGTTGCCCGGATCCGCGAATCTGATCGGCGGACGAAGTGTCGTGCTAAAGGTTGTCCCGTCACGCACAGTTCAGGGAATGAAATTTCCCGGCGCTAAATACGGATTGAAGATGGCGTGCGGAGAAAACCCCAAACGTGTTTATGCGCAGCGTGGTCCTTCGACAAGGATGGGAAACGTCGCGGGATATCGAACTGCATGGATCAACGCAGAAGCGTATCGGCGAAAGTGGGACAAGTGGAACAACGACCACAAAGGCGACCCACCTACCCGCGACCTCGGCAACGAAACACTCGCAGAAGTCCTGCGCGGAAATATTCTCATACACAATCACTGCTATCGCGCGGACGAAATGGCGCAGATGATCGACATCTCACACGAATTCGGTTACAAGATCCGCTCGTTCCATCATGGAGTGGAGGCATACAAGGTCGCCGACATCCTCGCAAAAGAAGGAATTGGTGCCAGTGTGTGGGCTGATTGGGGCAGCTTCAAGATGGAAGCGATGGATGCGGTTCGCGCGAATCTTCCGATGGTAGATCGCATCGCAGGCTCGCACGCAATGATTCACTCGGATGATCCTGCCGGATCGCAACGCCTCAATCAGGAAGTTGCGAAAGCGATGAAAGCAGGAATTGAAGCCGGTATTCCGGTCACTGAAGATCAAGCTGTGAAATGGATGACGATCAATGCAGCATGGGCACTTGGCCTCGATGACAAAATCGGATCTCTGGAGAAAGGAAAGAACGCCGACATCGTTCTCTGGTCGACAGATCCGTTCAGCGTTTATGCGCGCGCGGATAAAGTGTGGGTCGATGGTGCGATGCTCTACGATCGCACCGATGCGGCCGAGCAATGGAAAACTGATTTCGAGCTTGGCTTCGTACCGACGAGGGTGCGCTAATGATCAATTCTAAAATTTGGTTCGCTGCTTTATCGGCAGCGTTGCTCGCACCGCTGGCGGGAGCACAGACAATTGCGATTACCGGCGGAAAAGTTTTTCCTGTTTCCGGTCCGCCGATTGAAAATGGAACGGTTGTAATCAGCAATGGAAAAATCGTAAGCGTCGGCGCGAACGTGGCGGTGCCCGCGGGCGCACAGCGAATTGACGCAACGGGGAAATGGGTCACGCCCGGATTGATCAATTCCTCTACGCAGCTTGGCGTTGTCGAGATCGGTCAGGTTGCAGACACACGCGACTTTTCTGCGCGAGGAAAGGACAACATTGCCGCCGCATTCACGGTGTGGGAGGGATTGAATCCCAACTCCGTGATGCTCGCGCCTGCCAGAAAAGAAGGCGTGACGACGTTTGTAATTCTTCCGACGGGTGGATTGGTGTCAGGTCAGGCCGCGATTGTAGAGCTCGTGGACGGCACCACCACCGACATGATTCTTCGCTCACCTGTTGCGATGGTCGCAGAGATCGGGGACGCAGCGTCGGCAGGAACAGGATCGCGCGGCGAGCTGATTGTAAAACTTCGCGAGCTTCTCGAAGACACGAAGTTTTTCATGACCCATCGCCAGCAGTACGATCGCGCCGAGACGAGAGAATTTCGTACGAGCCGGCTGGATCTCGAGGCCATGATTCCCGTCGTCGAAGGAAAGCTGCCGTTGCTTGTCGTTGTCGATAAGGAGTCGGACATCGATGCCGCATTGAGAATTGCTCGCGATTACAATC
Organism: Gemmatimonadaceae bacterium; assembly: GCA_035525855.1. Classification (GTDB taxonomy): domain Bacteria; phylum Gemmatimonadota; class Gemmatimonadetes; order Gemmatimonadales; family Gemmatimonadaceae; genus UBA4720. The sequence continues at coordinate 8,019 of DATLDN010000130.1, read as the reverse complement.
TCAAGCTGATTATCGGCGGCGGTGCGGAAGCGTGGATGATGGCATCGAAGCTTGCGGGTGCTCGGGTGCCAGTGCTTACCGGCGCGATGAACAACATTCCTTCCGGCTTCGCGTCACTCGGTCAACGTCAGGAGAATGCGGGACTGTTGAGCGCCGCCGGTGTGAAGGTCGGGCTTGTTGGAAATGCAGGCGGCGGCGATGAAGAAGCGTTCAACGTTCGCAACATCAAGCAGGAAGGCGGAAACGCGGTTGCTTACGGAATGACCTGGGAGAACGCTTTGAAAGCGGTGACATTGTGGCCGGCAGAAATTTTCGGTGTCGCAGACAGAGTCGGTTCTCTCGTGCCCGGTCACGATGCAGATGTTGTGATCTGGAGCGGCGATCCGTTCGAGTTTACGACTCGCGCCGAACACGTGTGGGTGCGAGGCATCGAAAGAAATGAGAAGACCCGGCAGGATCTACTCACTGAGCGCTACATGAACCTGCCGGGTAAACCGATCAAATAAAGCAGCCGATCAGCGGGTTTTCAGTCAGCAGTCAGCAGTTGGCCCACTACTACTGACTGCTGACTAACAACTAGCTGATAGGTGAAGGCTAGCTCGCCGAAGGCGGCGCCTCTGCTGTGCTCGAGGCGTCGCTGGTTGTCGAAGATGACGTGCTGGATGCGGTAGAGGCAGTCGATGCGGTCGCTGCGTCGGCCGCAGTATCCGCTGTGGTGCTTCCTGCTTCTCTTTCCTTTCGCTTGCGATCGAGCTCAGTCTCGTAACGCTGCGCTTCAGCGTCATGCGTGGCGAGTGTTGCCGACAAGCGCGAGTACGTATCGGCGTCAATCTCCGATCCACCCTGCTTTGCGCGGAAGACGGCGTACCCAAGCGCCTGTGCTGCCTTGTCGGCGAGCTGGCGCGTTCGAAATGCTTCGAGCCTGATCTTACCTTCGTCGAAGGCACCCTGCGCAGCTTTTCCAGCGCGGTCGAGCTCTTCTTTCAGCTTATCGAATAACGCCATTCTCGTCTCTCTTTAAGGGGTCTTATCGTAGAGACTTACGCAATTATTCCACCATCGGTTTCGTGATCAAAAAAAACCCGCCGAGGAGGCGGGTTCGAATCAGGCAGCGTTGTCTGCTTTCTCAGTGTCGGGATAAACCGAAACTTTATAGCGCGACCGATTCTTGTGCTCGAACTTCACCACTCCGTCGATGAGCGAGTAAATCGTGAAGTCACTCCCGAGGCCGACGTTCCGGCCGGGGTGCCACTTAGTTCCGCACTGGCGCACGATGATGTTTCCGGCGACGACTTTCTCGCCACCGTACTTCTTAACACCGCGGTACTGCGGATTGCTGTCGCGTCCGTTTCTCGATGAGCCGACGCCCTTTTTATGTGCCATTTGAGATCCCTTATCCGAGCTTGATGTCGCCGATGCGGACTTCGGTAAAGCCCTGTCGATGACCCTGTTTCTTCGCGTAGTTCTTACGTCGTTTCATCTTGAAGACGACGATCTTTTTACCCCGTCCCTGCCGAATGATCTGTCCCTTCACGCTCGCATTCTTGAGCGCCGGAACGCCGACGGTCGTCTTGTCACCGTCAGACCCGAGAATCACGTCGCTGAACGTGACATCGGAGCCCTCATCACCGGGCAAGCTGGGAATTCTGATTGTCTTGCCGGACTCGGCGCGATACTGCTTGCCGCCCGTCCGAATAATTGCGTAAGCCATTTAGTGACTGCGTGTTGGAGGCGAAATGCTACAGCCTTGAAAAATAGTTGACCGGACGGCTCTCGTCTACCCCGCGGCTAAGCCATTGCGTACTGTTGGGTGACGTCCCGACCCTGAGATTTGACGACAAGCTTGAACTCGTCCGGCTTCAACAAAGGATCGTCGCGAAGCTCGAGGGAAAAAGGAGCAGCCTTCTGAAGCTTCTGCACGAGCTCTCTCTCTTCCTCGAGGACATACATTGCCACCTCGGGGTGGAGCTTCACGAGAAGATTGTCTTTGCGCCCTTCGACAACCATTCGCCGAACCGAACGCTCGACGCGACGCACGATTGTCTCCGGAGTGAACACGCGCCCAGTTCCTTCGCATGTGGGACATGGGCCGGTCATGCTCTGATAATGGCTCTGACGAACGCGCTGACGCGTCATCTCGATCAATCCCAGATCGCTGACGGCAAACGCCTTGGTACGAGCGCGATCACGGCTCAAATGCTGACGAAGCTCCTGGAGAACCCGGTCGCGTGACTGACGAGTGTCCATGTCGATGAAATCGCAGACGATGATTCCGCCGACATCACGCAAGCGAAGCTGTCGGGCAACCTCTGCAGCGGCCTCGAGGTTCGTTCGCAAAACAGTTTTCTCTGGATCTTTTTTTCCTGTGTAACGCCCCGAGTTCACATCGATCGACACGAGGGCTTCAGTCGGCTCGATGATCAGATATCCGCCCGACGGTAGCTCACAGCGGCGCTTGAATGCGTCGCGAATCTCGGCTTCGATGCCAACGGTATCGAAGAGCGGCGTGTTCTTCTCGTAGAGCTTCACTCGATCGATGAGATCGGGCGCCACCGTCTTCAAATACTCGACTACTTCCGTAAATACCGGCCTGGAATCGATTGTCAGGGAATCGACCTTAGCACTGAACAGATCGCGCACGAGTCCGCGCGTGAGCCCGGTCTCCCGATGGATCAGTGATGGGGCGCGACTGAACTTCGATTTTCGCTGAATCTTCTTCCACTGCGCCATCAGCATCTCGAGGTCCCGGCGCAGCATGTCCGGCGTAACGTCTTCGCTGACGGTACGCACGATCACTCCTCCGGCCTTCTCGGGGAGAATCGCGTTTACCTGCTCCTTGAGTCGCTGGCGTTCAGCGCCTGAGCCGATTTTTCTCGATACGCCTACCCGTGACGATTCAGGGATATAAACGAGGAACCGTCCAGCGAGGGAAATCTGGGCGGTTACACGAGGACCTTTCGTGGAGATGGGTTCTTTTGAGATCTGAACCATGATCTCCTGCCCGCGCTTGAGGGCATCCTGAATCGGCGGAGCTTTTCGCGAGCGGCGCGACTGCCGCCCATGATTGTTCGCTTCCGGAGCGCGAGCACCCGAGCCATTTCCATTCTCGACTATCGGGTCATCATCGTCTTCGTCCTCGTCTTCGGCTTCATCTGCGTTTTCGCGGACGAGATCCGATGCATGGAGGAACGCGCTCTTCTCAGTGCCAATATCGACGAATGCCGCCTGAATTCCCGGCAGCACCGCTTCGACCTTTCCTAAATACACATCGCCGACCATGCGGCGGTTGTCTGGACGATCGACGAGCAGCTCTACCAGCTTCTCGTCCTCCAGAATCGCCACGCGCGTTTCACGCGCGCCGGCGTTTATGAGGATTTCTCTTTTCATCGTCGTCCACTCAGGCCACGGCGGCGACTCGGCGTCGTGGTTACTGGCGGATGATCCTTAGGTATGGGGCGCGCCCGCTGGCGACACCTTGTTGGACTGGTATAGCTATGCAATTCGTCCCGCCAGCACTGGTGCCGGGCGGCGCGAGTCGCGCGCTCACCCCCAGTCTCGCCGGACCGTAATCGTCTTCGGTTCTAATGTAGGGCGAAAGGCCGTTTTTTCCAATAGCCACAACAACTTATGACCGCTCAACTCATCCTTAGCGCCAGCCATGCCATCGCTAGCAGATATGTGAGCAAGGCCTTCCACTCGCCGTGTTTCATGTAAAGCTGGAGCGAAAATGCGCCTCGATCTGCGTCACCCTCGCGCCAGGGCGTGACTCGCGGAACGAACGCCGGGACATTGGTCGAATACTGGGCATACGCTTCTGGAAACCGGCCGCTGATATTCGCCCTTTCGCGCTCCATCGTAGGAGCGTAGACGAGAATCCAGAACGCGATGACGACGAGCAGCAACGCCCAGTGAGCAGCCACGGCGAACCCTGCCGCGATCAGAAAACTTCCGAAGTACAGTGGGTTTCTGGTGTGTGCGTAAGGACCGGATACGGCAAGGCTCTGGTTCTTGGAGATGTGTCCGGACGCCCACGCACGCACGCCTACGCCCACGAGGGCGATAGCGCCGCCGGTTATCAACGCAATGGGCGTCGGGCGTGCGAAAAGCAGGTAAAGAATTCCGAGCGCAAATCCCAGCGGCAACCGAAGTTTTTTCGCCGCCTCGGAATAGGTCAATCCAGCATGCCCCTCAACAGATGCCGGGCAATGACGATGCGCTGGATCTCCGACGTCCCCTCACCGATCTCACAAACTTTCGCGTCACGCATCATTCGTTCGACGGGATAATCCTTCGTGTAGCCATACCCCCCGTGAATCTGGATTGCCTTCAGTGTGGCGCGCATTGCAAGCTCCGAGCAAAATAATTTCGCGATCGCCGCTTCCTTACCGAACGGCTTCTTGTTTTGCGCGAGCCAGGCTGCGTGAAACATGAGATGCTTCCCTGCTTCGATCTCCGTGGCCATATCCGCAAGCTGAAACTGAATTCCCTGAAAGCTCGCGATCGGTCGGCCGAACTGCTTTCTCTCCGCGGAATATTTGAGCGCTTGATCGAACGCTCCTTCGGCAATTCCAAGTGACAGAGCGGCAATTCCAATACGCCCGGCATCGAGCGTCTGCATGAAGTTGATGAATCCCATTCCTTCTTCGCCGAGACGATTCTCAGCTGGCACTTGGACATCTTCGAAGATGAGCTCGCGGGTATCCGAAGCACGCCAACCGAGCTTGTCTTCTTTCTTTCCCGAGCGAAACCCCGTCATCGGAGTGAGACCAGGATCATGTCCGATATCGACTTCCGCAGGACGATGCGAGATGTCTCCTTCCTTCGTGAGTATGAAGGAGGAGATCCCTTTTGTGCCGAGTTTCGGATCCGTTACCGCGGTCACGACAAAGATCTCACCAACGCCACCGTGCGTGATGAAGACTTTCGATCCGTTGAGCACGTAGTGGTCGTTCTTTCTTACCGCCGTTGTTCGTGTCCCGGCAGCATCGCTGCCCGCAGTGGGCTCGGTTAGACCGAATCCGCCGAGAACGCGGCCCGATGCGAGCGCGGGAACGTATCGCTCGCGCTGCGCATCTGTGCCGAAGTTTACGATCGGAGAAGTGCCGAGCGTTGTGTGTGCGGAGATTGTGATTCCGTGTGATGCATCGACTTTTGCCATCTCCTGAATCACGATCATGTAGCTGAGGAGATCGAGCCCAGCTCCGCCAAGTGATTCGGGCCACGGAATTCCGAGGAGGCCGAGCTCGCCCATTTTCTTGATGTTCGCCCAGGGGAATTCCTGCGATGCGTCGAATTTCGCAGCGACCGGTGCTACTTCGTCGCGCGCAAATTCGCGTACCATGTCGCGAACGGCTAAGTGAGGCTCGGAGAAATAAAGGGAATCGTCCATGGTGCTTGGAAATTAACTAACAGCGAGGACGGGGGAACGAAACCCATTTTGGCGCGGAGGCGCGAAGGCGCGGAGCAAACAAAGCCTTTGTTAGAGGAACGGAAGTTCGGGAGCAGAGTGGGATCAGCGACTGGTTTCTCTCCAAAACTCTCAGTTCACTCTAAAAAAGTAGCTGTTGCTTGCTCCGCGCCTCCGCGCCTCCGCGACAAAATGGGTTTGCTCCTATGTTCTCCTTCGCCGTTTAGCGGGTTTGCGCTTAGTCTTGCTCGCTGGCCTTACGAGTGCCGTGCCCATGCAGTTGTCGCAACCTTCGCATTTAGCGCTTGCCGCGGGATCGCCGAAGTAACGCAACACGAAACTACGTCGGCATGTTTTGGCGTACGCATACCGCTGCACCATGTCGAGCTTCGCGAGCTCAGAGCCGCGGCGTCGAGCGAGACCCGTCCAGTCGATTTTCAGTTTGTCGAACGTGATCCATGGCGCAACGACCCGGAGACCGCCGCCAACGCGCTCCCATGTCACCATCTGTCGTGACTGAAGATCGTCGAGTAATGTTGACGCTGTGCGCAAACCGGCAAGGCCGGGCGGCAGCGAATCGAGATTAATTGTCGCGCCCATTGCCAGCGTCTCACCCGCCCCGCGCCAAAGTGCCCGAAGAAGTCCGAGAGCGGGATCGGATTCATTCAATTCCTTTTTGATACGATCGGGAGTGGCGAGAAGCCGAACGCGCGCCAGCGACGACGACGCAGCCTCGTCAACTATTGCTCCCGCGCGAATCAGAATGCGCGAAGCGCTCTCAATTTCTTTTTCCGATCCTTTCACTCCGGCCAACTTCTGGATTGCCGATAACGACTGAGGAAGCACGCCTTTCGCTCCTCGGCGAACCAGAGCCGTGTAAACGGATGCGACGACGTCGCGCTCGGGATACGAGCCTTTGATGAAGAACTCGTGAGTGAATCGATCGGGAAATGAATGGATCAGGAAAACATCGGAATGTTTGCCGTCACGTCCCGCACGCCCGGCTTCCTGATAGTACGCCTCGAGAGTTCCAGGCATCGAGTGATGAAGAACAAGCCGGACGTTGGGTTTGTCGATTCCCATTCCGAATGCATTCGTTGCGACAATCACTCGAACATCTTCGTTCATGAACGATTCCTGAACGTCGCGACGATGACGATCGTCGAGGCCGGCGTGATATCCCGCAGCTGCAATGCCTTTTGATTCGAGCAACGTTGTGAGACGCTCCACAGATTTTCGTGTCGACGCGTAGACAATGCCCAGTCCCTCGCGTGATCGGAGAACCTGCACGAGAAGAGCGTCTTTCTCGACGTCATTGCTCGCAGGAAGAACGTGATACGTGAGATTCGTGCGATTGAATCCGGTGATGATGACTTCCGGCTCTTTCAGCCTGAGCTGCTGTGCGATGTCCTTACGAACTTCCGGAGTCGCCGTTGCCGTGAGGGCGATCGTGGGCGGCGAGCCAAGTTTTTCGCGGACATTTCGCACGCGCAGATAACTCGGCCTGAAATCGTGACCCCACTGGCTGATGCAATGTGCCTCGTCCACCGCGAGCAGACTTATGCCGAGCTTGTTGAGCCGCTCCGAGATGTTTCCGTAATCGAATCTCTCAGGCGCGAGATACAGAAGCTTCACCTCGCCGCGCGTTACTCGCGCAAGGCGTTCGCTCACCTGCGATGATGTCAGTGAGCTGTTAATAAATGCTGCAGGAAGACCACGAGCCTCGAGTGCATCGACCTGATCTTTCATCAGAGAAATCAGAGGCGACACGACAACAGTAAGTCCGGGCAGCATCAACGCAGGAACTTGAAAGCAGAGGGATTTCCCGCCCCCGGTCGGCAGGACGACAAGTGTATCCCGACCTGCCGAAATCGCCTCGATTGCCGCCTCCTGCCCAGGGCGGAATTGGTCATAACCGAATGCGGATTTCAGCGTTGCGCGTGCCGCGTCGAGAGTTTGCGTTGTCACTGAGTCAAACTAACTGCGTGAAGCAACTGCCCGGAATCGTTTTAATGCGCGCCTACTCGGCTCGGTGCGAGCGGTCGAAGCGTGACAATACACGCAACGTGATCAGCAGCAGCATCGTCGTACCAGCGGCCAGAAGATATCGGCCGAAGCCAACGGTAAGACCAATTGCGGCTGTGGCCCAAATCGTCGCCGCCGTGGTAACACCGTTGATGTGATTACCGTCGCGCGATTGAAACACAACGCCCGCGCCGAGGAATCCGATTCCGACCGCAGTTGCCTGGATGAGCGCGAAAGGCTCGACCCGGAGTGTTGATGGGGACGCTGGATAAGTCAGAACTGCGGCTTGCCCCGCAACAACAAAAAGACATGCGGCCATTCCGACCATGAGGAGCGTTCTGAAACCGGCGGGCTTCCCTGCTGTCTGACGCTCCCATCCGAGAAGACCGGACAACACCCCTGCGAATAGCACTCGAACGAGTAGCTGTGCGTCGAGCGCCAGCGTGTCCGGGTTCATCGTCCTGCGCGAATAGCAGCTACGTAAAGATTATCGAGACGGACAGTCATGGTGCCCGGCCGCCCACTCCCGACCGGCTCACCGTCGAGACGCGTTATCGGTGCAACTTCTGTCGTCGTTCCGGTGAGGA
>DATLDN010000122.1:0-4446 GCA_035525855.1 Gemmatimonadaceae bacterium | reverse complement strand
TCCTCAGGAGGTGCAACCTCGAGCAGAAACGCTGCAGCCATGTTGATGGTGTGGACCGGATTCTTCAAATCGTGCGAAACAATCGCGACCAGATCATCCCGCGCGCGCGTCGCATCCTGCGCTGCCTTGTAAAGCCGCGCGTTCTCGAGTGCGACCGAGCACATCTGCGCGAGCTGCGTAAGAATTGCTTCGTCGCTCTCGTTGAAGTTTCCGTCTTTCTTTTCCCACAGCTGTATTACGCCGAGTGTTCGGCCGTTCCGGCCTACTAACGGCGCAGCGAGAGCGTCGCGGTCGTCATGCATTAACGTCTCGACAGAATCCGCATCGACGAGTCTGTCGGTTGTGACGGCGCGCATCTCACGCGTCACGCTGGTCCATGATGTCAGCTCGTCAGATTCCTGCTCCGCCGCGTGCCAGATTGCTGCCGCCTGTTCGAGCGTCAGCCCTCGCATTGCACCCGACGACAAGGTTTCCTCGGTGAGACGCGTTTGTGCCCTGCGCGCATTCAGGATCCGCCTCGCACTTTCCGTCGCCGCCTGAAGCATCGCATCTGCCGCGAGTGTCGAATTGATTTCGATAGCAGCCTCAGCCAGTGCGCGAAGCTGCGACGCGTACAGCCGAAGCTGATCCTCGGCGCGGCCGGCTTCTACTTCTGCCTGGTGTACGCGCAGAACTCCGCGGACACTTTGTGCAAGCCGCTCCGGTGTAAGTGAATTTTTTGGTAAGTAGTCCGACGCGCCCGCTTTCATGAGATCGACAGCTGTCTGCTCATCACCGAAACCGGTGAGCATGATCACGGGCATTTCAAAACCATCTGCACGGAGACGGCGCAGCAGCTCGAGGCCATCCTCACCCGGCATTCGAAAATCGAATAACGCGCAATCGAATCGCCCGCCACGAACGCGGTCGATAGCATCACTCGCGTTTTCTGCTTCGGTTACATCAGCGTCGATTCCGGACGCCTTGAGCGATCGGCGCACCGCCATGCGGTCGACGTCGTCATCATCGACAACCAGAATATTCAGCCGATCTTCCATGACGAGGCTAGGGCATCTCCACCAACGCCCAATACTTGTCGAGCGTCGCCATTCTCTCGCAGAAGCTGTTGAAGGTGACGGGCTTCAGCAGGTAACCAGCGACGTTCAGGTTATACGCATCCATTTTGTCCTGATCGTCATTGGATGTGGTGAGCACGACTACTGGAGTACTCGACAGCTCAGGGTCTGCGCGCACTGCTTCGAGGAACTCGATGCCATTCATCTTCGGCATGTTCAGGTCCAGCAGAACAAGCCGCCGGTCTTTGGGGACGCGGCTGTCCTTCAACATTTCGAGAGCTTCGAGACCGTTCCCGGCAACGAACAACGAGTTCGTCAAATGATTTCTCTCAAATGCGCGGCGAACGTTCATCACGTCGACTTCGTCGTCCTCAACCAGCAAAATGTTCAACGGTCTTTCCATTTATTTCCCATCTCCGTTCTTTGGAACGCGAGGCCATAAGAAGCGAAAGGTCGAGCCTTTACCAACGTCTGATTCCACCCACACCTGACCGCCGTGTGATTCAACGATCTTCTTCACGACCGACAGGCCAATTCCAGTGCCCTCGACACGATCACGTGCCTCCAGCGTCTGAAATATCGCAAATATCCTGTCGTGGTATTGTGGTGCGATTCCCTGGCCGTTGTCGGTTACAGCAAACTCCAGAAAACCGTTCTGCATTTCCTGCCACGTAACGGCAATTCGGGGATTGTCCGCCCCAGCGTGTTTCACTGCGTTCCCAATCAGATTTATGAAAATCTGCTGTAAGGGCACGCGCTCCGTTTCGATTGTCGGAATTCCGGGCATAACTGCTATGTCGACGTTCTGCGGCGGCGAAATCAGCTCGATCACATCCTTCACCAGCTCGCCGACATCGACCGTCTCCGGCTTCGTTCTCATTCGGCCCGCACGCGAGTATTGAAGAATTCCGTCAATCAATGCTTCCATGCGATTCACTCGGCCGCGAAGGAGTGCCATGTGCGACTTTCCTTCGCCGCCGAGTGACGCGCCAAGATCTTCTTCAATCCACTGAGAGAGATTAGCAATACCGCGAAGCGGGGCCTTCAGATCGTGCGATGCGACGTACGCAAACTGATCGAGCTCTTCGTTGCTCTTGCCAAGGGCTTTTATCAGCTGCTCGCGCTCGACCTCTCCCTTTTTCCATTCGGTGATATCGCGAACAACGCCAGTGAATGAAACGGACCCACCGATATCCGACTGCGTTATCGAAAGCTCGGCAAGGAATTCACTTCCGTCCTTCCGCATCGCGGGTAGCTCGAGACGCTGTCCGATTACGCGCGTCTGCCCCGTTTCCAGAAATCGGTTCAAGCCATTCAGATGTGCGGCACGATATCGCTCTGGAATTATCATCTCGTGCAGCGGTTTACCCAGAACGTCCGCGCGCTTGTAACCGAACGTCGCTTCACCCGCGCGATTGAACTCGGTGATGTTCCCCGCCGCGTCGATTGCGACAATCGCGTCGAGAGTGGAGCGGAGCACAGCATCCTTGCGCGCTTCGTTTTCGCGCAGCGCACGTTCCGCTGCGAGCCGTTCAGAAATATCCGTGAACGCAACTACGGAACCGCGGAGCTCGCCCGCTTCTACAAGTGGTGCCGAAGAATATTCAACTGGAATTGGGTTTCCGTCCTTTGCCCACATCACTTCATTGGAAATCATCACCCCTTCACCTTTCAACAGAGCTTTGTGAAGAGGACACTCCTCTAAAGGATACGGAGATCCATCAGGTCGTTTGTAGTGAATCGTCAGGTGGATTTGTTTGCCGATCAATTCTGTAGGCTCGTATCCGAGAAGCTTTGCACCGGCAGGATTGATGAACGTGCAGTAACCCTCGTTATCGAGTCCGTACACACCTTGCGTCGTCGATTCGAGGAGAGCCGCATTCTGTCTCGCCAGTCGCGCCTGCTCGCGCTCAGCTTCGCTCGCTTGCAGCAATGCCGATTCCGCTCTATGGCGCGCTTCACCGGTAGCGACATTGGCGGCCTGCAGGTTGTCGTTGGTTTGCGTAAGCTGAAACGCGAGTGCGCGTGATTCTTCGAGCTGCTTCTCGAGCTCGCGCGCCTGTCGTTTGAGCTGGCGTGCTTGCTGCTGAATCAGGGCCTGCTGTTGCTCCTGCGCGATGACGTCGCTGCGGATTCCGCGATTTATAAGGAACGAGAGAAGAAACGCTATCGATGTTCCAACGACGATGACGAGAAAAGCAACGAACCTGCTGGCGTTCTGCTCCGCAATCCGCTCTGTCAGCAGCGCGTTCTCATCCCTTTCCATTTCTCCCAGAATCGCCTCGGCATGTTCCATCACGCCCTTCGATTCCGTCGATGCGAGAAAAAGCCGCGCGGTTGTGGTGTCGCCAGCAGCCCGCATTCGAACGAGCTGATCGCTCAGCTGAATCGACATCCGCCCGACGCTTTCGAGTGTGTCGATGCGCATCTGCTGTACGGGATTGTCCGCGGTGAGAGAACGCAGACGCGCGAGCGATTTCGCGTACTTGTCTCCGGAACCACGGTACGGCCCGAGGAACGCAGTGTCGCCGGTTACTACATATCCTCGCGAGCCTGTCTCAGCGTCCTTCAAGGAGGAAAGAAGCTTTTCACGCTCGATAAGCACGCTGCTGGTGTGAGTCACCATGTTCGCGGCGCGGCTCGCTCGTCGAACCGAGATATACGACGAAATGCCGATGACAAGCACCAGGCCTGCGGTCATCAGTCCCGCTGCGAGTTTAGCTCTTATCGAGCCGGATCCGTTGCTCATTGCTGGCGCAACTTACAAACGCGATCAGTCCATTGCGAGACGCGCAAACCGTAGACGCAAGCTGTTGCTCACAACGGAGACGCTGGACAGCGACATCGCAGCACTCGCGATGATCGGAGAGAGAAGCCATCCCGTAAGCGGATAAAACACGCCCGCCGCAAGCGGAATTCCAATCACGTTGTAAACGAACGCCCAGAAGAGGTTCTGTTTGATCGTTCGAATGGTTGCCTTCGACAGCGAGATCGCGGTGACGACTCCGTGCAAATCGCCGCCGAGGAGAGTGATATCAGACGCGGCAATCGCGACGTCAGTACCGGTTCCGATGGCAATTCCAACGTCTGCCTGCGCGAGTGCGGGAGCATCGTTGATGCCGTCACCCACCATTGCGACTTTCCTTCCCGTCGACTGAATTCGCTTCACCTCTCCCGCCTTTCCATCGGGCAGCACTTCCGCGACAACGTTCGATATCCCAACCTGGCGCGCTATTGCATCGGCGGTGCGCGCGTTGTCGCCTGTCATCATCACTACGTCGATACCAAGCTTTCTAATCCTTGCGACTGCATCTGCAGAGGTTTGTTTCAGTGTGTCGGCAACCGCGACGACTCCGGCGGGACGTTGGTCGATTGCAACAAGGATCGGCGT
>DATLDN010000108.1:0-6064 GCA_035525855.1 Gemmatimonadaceae bacterium | reverse complement strand
AAAGCGCAGGCGATAGCAGGAGTGATCGGTGGCGAAGGCAGCGAGGTCACTAACGAAACCACCGACATTCTTCTTGAGGTTGCCTCGTTCAATCCGCAAAAGATTCGTGCTACGCGCCGCAAGCTCAGCGTGTCAACGGATGCCAGTTATCACTACGAGAGAGGCGTCGATGCTCACGCGACAGCCCGACATCTCGACTTCGCTGTCGAGCTGATCCGCTCACTTGCAGGCGGCACTCCGTCTGCTGTAGCGGATGTGAGTACTTCGCTGGACAAGCCGTCGCCGATTCGGGTTCGCCTCGAGCGTGTTGGTCGACTATTGGGCGAATCGATCGATCCCCAACAAATAGAACGCGACCTCAAATCAGTCGGGTTCGCAGTAACGACTGATAATTCGGCTGAATCATTCACTGCGGCGCCGCCAACATGGCGAAACGATGTCGTCGGCGAAGTTGAAGTCATCGAAGAGATCGCACGACTTTACGGCTACGACCGTTTTCCGGACGACATCCGGCCGTTCCGTCCGAGCAGCGTTCCGGACGCTCCACTTTATTTGACAGCGGACCGCGTGGCGCGCGCATGCGCAGCAGCCGGGCTCTTCGAGGTTCGTCCACTGCCGTTCACGAAGTCGAGCACGGAGAAATCGATCCGTGTGCTCAACCCGCTCGCCGAAGATGAAGCCTTTCTCCGCGAAACCATTCTCGACACGTTGGCACGCAGAGTGGAATTCAACTTCGCCCACATGCAGCGAAATGTTCGACTCTTCGAAACGGGTGCCGTGTTCACGCGCGGAAAGGCCGGCGAGCTGCCGAACGAGCGAATGCACACTGCGGCCATTATCACTGGCGATCGTCGTCCCGCGCACTTCAGCGAACCGCACCCGCCGCATTACGACGAATGGGATGCGAAAGCCCTCGCCGAAACCGTCGCGGAAGCTGTGTTCCCTGCTGAGCGCGTGACGTTCGATGCAGCTGAGGGGAATCTGCTTTGGTCGATCAAGGCCGGTGACACCGTGATCGGAAGCGTGCAGCGGGTTTCGCTCGATGCACCAGCCTGGGCTTCGCCGGCCTATGGATTCGAGATAAATCTCGAGGCCCTCGGCGAAAGTGTGTTCGCCATTCACGATCAAACGGAAATCCGTAACTCTGCGTCTTCACGTTTCAAACCGATCCCGACAATGCCGGCGATCCAGGTCGATCTCGCGCTGATTGTTCCGAACTCGGTTCGCGCGGCTGACGTTGAAACCGTAATCCGCCGGTCGGCCGGTGATCTCCTGGAGCGGCTGGTGTTATTCGACCAATTCACCGGCGCTGGAATACCCGAAGGATCGCGCAGTCTCGCCTGGGCGTTGACGTTCAGGCATCAGGAGCGCACACTTCGCGATCGCGAGGTGCAGGGACGCACCGAGCGAATCGTAAAATCTCTGGAGTCGGAACTTGGCATCAGACAACGAACCGGCTGAGCTCGAATCGGCGTTCAGCGATGTCGACAGACTCGTACGCCATCTGGGCGACGAGCTTGCGTCATTTCGCAACCGCGCTCTAAAAGCGGAGGCTCGTGTCAAATCGCTCGAGGCAACGCCTGGAGCGACTCGCAGTAGCCCCGAGCGGATAGAGAAACTCGAGAAGGAGAACGCCGACTTGAAGGCCCGGCTCGAGAAGGCGCGCGGCCGCACGAGGAAGATGCTCGATCGTGTCCGGTTCCTCCGTCAACAGCACGAGACGGCAAACCGATGACTGCCAAAAAGAACGTCGTAAAAGTCAGCATACTGGGCGGGGAGTACACGCTTCGCACGGAAACGACACCCGAGCACGCTCGCGCCGTCGCGGCATATGTCGATGACGCTATCAATGAAGTGATGCAGGGGGGCGGGATGGTAGAGAGCCACAAGGCCGCCATCCTCGCTGCACTTCGCATTGCTGGCGAGCTGTTCGAGGCAAAGGATGAAGCAGCCCGAGTTACTGCATCCCTCGTCGAGTTAAGCGATGAGATAAAACCCTGGCTCCCCCCCGCCAAGCGGCACGATTAGTTTATCCCCACAGATACGCGACGACTTTTCGGCGCGATTGGGGCCGCCTGTGGCCATTGCCGCGGGCTCTGCATAGATCACAATGACTACTTCTGTGTGGCTAACTGCCGCCGGCATTGTTTTAATTGTTGCAGCCAGCGCGGTTTTTTTCTTTCTAGGATTAAAGAGCGGCCGGAATAGAGAAGTCAGCCGGCAATCGCAGGCAAAGGCAGGCGCGGAGCAAACCGCCAGCCGAATTCTCGACGAAGCAAAACGAGAAGCTGAATCCCTTCACAAGACTGCCGTTCTTACAGGCAAGGAAGAGCTCATTCATCTCCGCGAGGAATGGGAGCTCGAAGCACGAAAGCGGCGCGAAGACGTCGAGCGCGAGGAGCGCCGGGTCAAGGAGCGCGAGTCGCTTCTCAATCGCAAATACGATTTGCTGGAGCAGCGTGAGAAGGAAGCGGCGTCGCACGCATCCGAGCTCGACTCACGGCGGGCGACAATGGCTGCGAGAGAGCAGGAGCTGGAAAAGCTCGTAGCTGATGAGCGCCGGAGGTTGGAACAGCTCGCGGGACTATCGGCTCAGGAAGCAAAGGCGGAGCTGATGCAACGCCTCGAGGACGAGGCTCAGGCCGATGCCGCCAACCGGATTCGCGATATCCGCGAGACCGCAAAGCGTAATGCCGATCGCGAGGCAAAGAAGATCATCGCGCTCGCCATCCAGCGGATTTCAGCGGAACAGACCGCAGAGACGACGGTCTCGGCCGTTTCGCTGCCGAATGATGAAATGAAGGGACGCATCATTGGTCGCGAAGGCCGAAATATTCGCGCGTTCGAGCTGATCACCGGAGTCGACGTGATCATCGACGATACGCCGGACACCGTGGTCGTCTCCTGCTTCGATCCGGTGAGACGCGAGGTTGCGCGTCTTTCCCTCGAGAAGCTTGTCGCCGATGGGCGTATTCACCCCGGCAGAATCGAGGAGGTCGTCGCAAAGTCAAGGCAGGAAGTCGATGCGTCGATCATCGACACCGGCGAGCGGGCCGCGTACGCGAGTGGCGTGCACGGTCTTCATCAGGAGCTCATCAAGCTGATCGGACGAATGCGATGGAGAACGAGCTATGGTCAGAACATTCTCTCCCATTCGCAGGAAGTCGCGTGGCTCGCTGGAATCATGGCCGCAGAGCTTGGTCTGGATGTGGCAATGGCGCGCCGCGGTGCGCTTCTTCACGACGTTGGCAAAGTGCTGACGCACGAGCACGAGGGAACTCACGTACAGCTCGGTGTCGAGATGGCGACGCGATACGGCGAGCATCCGCTTGTAGTGAACTGCATTGCCGCGCACCACGATGACGTTCCGCACGAGAGTGAAGTGTCAGTGCTCGTGCAGGCCGCTGATGCAATTTCAGGATCGCGTCCAGGGGCGCGCCGCGAAGCGTTCGAGACCTATGTGAAGCGACTCGAGGGATTGGAGCGGATTGCATCCAGCTATCGAGGCGTTGAAAAGGTTTTCGCCATTCAGGCGGGACGCGAGGTTCGCGTTATCGTGACGCCGGACGATATCAATGAAGGACGAATGGTCTCGTTGAGTGACGAGATCGCGCGTCGTATCGAGGGCGAGCTTCAGTATCCGGGACAAATCAAGGTCGTGCTGATTCGTGAAACCCGCTCGGTGGACTTTGCCCGCTGACCTGATTGACGGCGTCGCTATCGCGCGTGGAATTCGTCAGCGCGTAGCAGAAGAAACCGCGGCGCTTATCGAGCGCGGAGTCCGCCCGGGGTTGACCGTGATTCTTGTCGGCGATGACACCGCGAGCGCGACGTACGTTCGTGCGAAGGGAAAAGCTTCCGACGAAGCGGGCATCAAAAGCGAAACGATCAGGTTGCCCGCAACGACTGAGCAAGCGGAGCTGCTGCACAAAATCGACGCGCTCAATAACAATCCAGAGGTACACGGCATTCTCGTCCAGATGCCGATGCCAGAGCAGATCGACGCAGAAGTCGTCATGCGCCGCGTTCACCCGTCGAAGGACGTCGACGGGTTTCATCCCGTGAATGTGGGCAAGATGCTCATTGGGCAGCGCGACGGTTTCGTTCCGTGCACTCCCGCGGGAATACAGGAAATGCTCCGCGTCTCCGGAGTTACTACAACCGGAAAAGAGTGCGTCATTGTCGGGCGAAGCAATATTGTCGGGAAGCCAATGGCAGCACTTCTCATTCAGGATGCTGATAACGCGAACTGCACAGTCACTGTTTGCCATCGCCATACGAAAAATCTTCGCGCCCACACTCTCCGCGCCGAGATACTCATTGTTGCAGCGGGGCGCGCGAATCTCGTGACCGGCGATATGATCAGACCCGGTGCTGTGGTGATCGATGTTGGAATGAATCGCATTCCGGATTCTTCCACCAAGTCCGGTTATCGACTCGTTGGTGACGTGGATTTCGATTCGGCGAGGCCAGTGGCTTCTCTGATCACCCCGGTTCCTGGTGGTGTCGGCCCGATGACAATTGCGATGCTGCTATCCAACACGGTGCGATCGGCATCACGATTTGAAAAATCGCAGACGCTCGTGCGAGGCCGAACAGCATGAGAGGGAGAATTCCGTTCGACGCGAGCGACTTATTTGGAGCGCCGCGCACTCAGCCTGTTCGTCGCGCTGCACCTGGGATGTCGCGCGAGACAGCGATCAGCGTCACCGATCTAAATAATTCTGTAAAGGATTTGATCGAGCAGACTTTTCCCAAATTCTGGGTGAGTGGCGAAGTCACCGACTTCAAGCGTCATCGAAACGGTCATTGGTATTTCTGTCTGCGCGACTCGGTAACTCAGGTCTCGTGTGTTGTCTGGTACAAGAACCAGCGGGGCATGCCGGCGTCGCCCGATGAAGGAATGAAAGTGCTCGCTGTTGCCGAGGCGCAGTTCTACGCGGCGCACGGAAAGATTCAGCTCAGCATAACCAAGCTCGAAGCGGAAGGTGATGGACTGCATCGGAAGGCGATGCTGGAGACGGTCGCGCGTCTGAAGGCTGATGGTTTGATGGACGAATCACGGAAGCGGCGAATTCCGCCGTATCCGCGCTGCCTCGGCGTAATTACAAGCCCGAGCGGTGCAGCGCTGCATGACATTATCTCCGTCGCAACGCGTAGAAGTCCCGGTATTCAAATCGTCGTAGCGTGTTCGGCGGTGCAAGGTGACAGCGCTCCACATGAGCTGCGTAATGCGATCTCGCGAATCCGAAGGTGGAAAGCCGTCGATGTAATAATCATTGGTCGCGGCGGAGGTGCTCGCGATGATTTGCGTGCGTTCAACGACGAATCAGTTGCGCGGTCGATTGCGCAGTGCGAAGTGCCGGTGATTGCGGCGATCGGTCACGAAGTCGACACGACGGTATGCGATCTCGTCGCAGACATGCGAGCGGCGACGCCGTCTGCTGCAGCGGAGCGCGCGGTTCCATCTATAGATGATCTGCGCGCAACACTTTCGTCGCGACGTGCAGCACTGATTTCCGCGGTGATGCATCGAACCGCGTCAGCGCAATCGGATTTGAAGGCGACCGCGCGTGACCTTCGCACATCTGCGCAGCGGGCCGTTCAAACAAGGAAGGCGACGATCTCATCCGTCGCGGGACGGTTGAATGCGTTGAGCCCGCTTGCAACGCTCGAGCGTGGATATGCGGTCGCTCGCCGGCCCGATGGCGAAACTCTTACCCGGGTACATCAGTTCGTCGACGGGGACTCGTTTGAGTTGCTGCTGCACGATGGGAGAGTCGAAGCGAAGACTGAACGCATAACTAAGAACGACAACACAAGTTTCGAGTAACTGATCAGACTGTCAGTCTCGAGGCTTCAGTCTGGCTCGCAACTCAAGACTCGACCGTTCACCAAACTGAACTGGACGATCGAGTCTCCAGTAACGAGCCAAACTGAAGCCTCGAGACTGACAGTCTGATCAGTTACTCGAAACTTGTGTTGTCGTTCTTAGTTATGCGTTCAGTCTTCGCTTCGACTCTCCCATCGTGCAGCAGCAAGTCAAACGAGTCCCCGTCGACGA
>DATLDN010000087.1:0-10203 GCA_035525855.1 Gemmatimonadaceae bacterium | reverse complement strand
TGACTGAATCGGCCATCGTAGCCCACCGTCATGGTCAGGCGTGGAATTCTCGAGTTGATGAACAATCCCACAACTGTCGACAACGCACCGAACAGAACCATTACCTCGAACCCGAAGATCGTGTACGGAACCCACGAAGCGATCGGTTTCCCTCCAACAACTAACGGCCAGTAGTCCGAGACCCATGTCGCAATCCAGTATCCACACGTCGCGCCGGTAAGTCCGCCGAACAACGTGAACAGCCGCACAGGACTGTGCCCCGCATTCACTGCGTGCTCGATTTCGTGTCGCGGAGTCGGAGTGTAAACAGTGACTTCGCCGAGTCGGCGCTTCTTCAGCTCCTCGATTGCAGTAACCGTAGAATCGAGCTCACGGAAAGCTCCGAGTACCCCCGGCATCAGTCGTTTTCTCCGGGCGTCGACGCCTCGAAATCAACATGGCGTCCCCCAGGCAAAATCCCGTGATCGTGTCGGGACCGCAGTCGAGGCGGAATTATTTCTTTCACCTCGGAGATCGCGATCACCGGCAGTTGCTTGATAAACAGGAGGAACCACATCGAGAACCAGCCAAAGCTTCCGGCGAGAATCGCGTAGTCCACCCACGTTGGCCGGTAGCTCGTCCACTGCCATGGCTCGAACTCATGCGAGAGCGACGGTACCACGATGACGAATCGCTCGAACCACATTCCGATGTTGATCGTGATCGAGATGATGAACAGCCACGTCGTGTTTCTTCGCAGCCGCTGCGAGAACAGCGTGAGCGGCAACACCATGTTGCACGTATAAAGAATTGCCGACGCCCACCACCACTGGCCCCAGATGCGGTTGGCGAAAAACGCTTTCTCGAATTCATTGCCACTGAACCACGCAACGAACCACTCTTCCATGTATGCGCAGCTCACAACCATCGACGTGAACAGCGCGAGCTTCGCTGCCGCGTCGAGATGGTTGATCGTCACGTAATGTTTGAGCCCGAAAAACTTTCGGAGAGGAATAATGATCGTAAACACCATTCCGATTCCGGAATAAATCGCGCCGGCAACGAAGTACGGCGGGAAAACCGTCGTGTGCCACCCGGGCGTAAGCGCCATCGCAAAGTCGAACGACACGACTGAGTGAACTGACAACACGAGCGGAGTCGAGAACGCAGCGAGGAACAAATACGCGCGTGCGAAATGTCTCCACTCGCGATCAGAGTTCCGCCAGCCAAGCGAAAGAACGCTGAGAATTCTTTTTCTAACCGGATTTGTCTCGCGATCACGAAGTACTGCTATGTCCGGTATCAATCCGACAAAGAGGAATGTCGAAGAGACCGTGAGGTACGTGAGAATCGCGAACACGTCCCACACGAGCGGACTCTTGAACTGCGGCCAGATGTAACGCCAGTTCGGATATGGAATGAGCCAGAAGAATTTCCACGGCCGGCCCAGGTGCAGAATCGGAAACAGTCCGGCAGTCATGACGGCAAATACCGTCATCGCTTCAGCGCATCGATAAATCGTTGTCCTGAATCCTGCGCGGAACAGATACAGAATCGCGGAGATCAGCGTTCCAGCGTGACCAATACCAACCCAGAAAACGAAGGTGATGATGTAAACGCCCCACATCACCGGCGGGTTGTATCCAGCTACCCCCAGTCCGCTGTAGATCTGATACATCCACGCGCTGATGCCCAGCAGCAGGAAAAAGATCGCGGTGCCAAGTCCGATGAACCACGCAACCGTCGGGTGCAGCGTCGCGCTGATTTCACGATCGACCTGCTCGTAATCTTTGACTGCGGGTAGCTGCACATCGGCCGTCGCGATGTTCGGTCGCATCAGCACTTCACGATCGTCCACCGGTCGCGCGAGAGTTGCCATCAGGCTTCCCCTCCCGCTGGATGCAGAACTTTCTTCAGATAAACCACCGCGGTGTACGTATTCAGCTCCTCGAACACGTGATACGCGCGACGGTCCTTCACCATCTTCGCTACACTCCACTTCTCGTCAGCTGCATCTCCGAACGTGATCGCTCGCGACGGACACGCCTCTGCGCATGCTGTCGTGAATTCGTCTGCTTCAACACCACGGTGCTCGAGCGCGGCACGATTCTCCGACTCGCGAATTCTCTGCACGCAGAAAGTGCACTTTTCCATTACGCCCTTTCCGCGAACCGTCACGTCGGGATTCAGCTGCCAGTTGAGCGGCTCGGGGAAAGCGTACTGTGGGCGCGCCGGCTCGCCGTATCCGAACCAGTTGAAGTAGCGAACTTTGTATGGACAGTTGTTGGAGCAGTAGCGCGTTCCAACACACCGATTGTAGACCTGCACGTTCAATCCGTCGGGTGCGTGATACGTCGCGTACACGGGACACACTGGCTCACAAGGCGCGTTGCCGCATTGCTGGCACATCATTGGTACAAAGCGCGTATCGAAATCCGCGCCCCCGTCCTCGCCCCCCTCGAAGTATCGCTCGAGGCGAATCCACGCCATCTCTCTGCTTCGCGTAATGTTGGCGCCAAACCCCGTTCGATCCGGCAGAAACGATCCCGTCTGCCAATCCGCACCCACTGTCGGAATATTATTCTCGGCGTAGCATGCAGTGACGCACGCGGCGCATCCGGTACACCGCGCGAGATCCACTGTCATTGCCCACCGGCGCTTCGCCATTCCGCTCCAGTGGTCTTCCGCGTACATGCCTTTGTACTTCGAGTCTGTTCCGCCGAGTATGCCTTGAGCATCGTCGGCGATTGGAGAGCGCAGGCCGGGGCCGAATTCATGACTCGCATCGCCGGGAAATTCCGGCTCTCCTTCTTCATGCTCCTCACCAAGCGCACGCTGTTTCTGTTTGGTAGTGCTACTACCCTGCGGTGCCGCCTCGGCAGCGTGCTCGCTTCCGCTCGCTTCCATCTCGCCTTTGGCGCCGGACTTCAAATCGGCGACGACAATCGCCTGTCCGATTCCGCGACCGTGCTGGCGCGCGGATCCTTCCGTTGTGACGATCAGTGAATAACCAGCGGCGGGCGACACTTTCGCTTTCGTCGCGACGAGACTCATTCCGCCCGATCGATCTTCTACATAAGGAAGGAGATCGAATGCATTCAATCCGGCTTTCGCGTAGCGACCGGAGTTTTCCTGACCGCGTCCCGCTGCAACTGCAATTGTATCCGGACGAATTCCGATGTAGGTGAGCACAGCCGCAGTGATGCTGCCTGCCGCAGTTTGAACTGTGACGTGATCACCATTCTTGACGCCGAGCTTCGTTGCAGCAGACGGGTGCATCTCGACGACGGTTTGCCAGCAAATCTTCGTAACGGGATCGGGAATCTCCTGGAGCCACGGCTTATTCGCCCCGCCTCCCAATCCGAGCATCGGATGCGGATACACAACGAGGAAATAATTCCCGCTCGTTTGATCGATCGTTTTCGCAGGAAGAGCTGCCGGAACAGGACGCGTCGTTTGCGTCGTGCCCATGGTTCCGTTCATCACGCCTTTCGGAAGTGCAGCAGTCAGTGCGGCCGCACCGCCTGGAATTCTTCCGATTAGTGCACGACGGTATGCGCTGCCCTGCTCAACTACGGATCCAGCGGGCTGAGGATTTGAAATCGATAGCAGTACGTCGGATGTCGCGCGCGTATCGAATACAGGATCCATAGTCGGCTGCTGCAGCGAGATAATTCCCCGTCCCGCTTCCGCATCGCCCCATTGCTCCAACGAGTGGTGATCCGGAAGAATCAGATCCGCCATCGATGAAGTTTCGTCAGGGACGCTCGAGAAGCTGACCTTGAACGGAACCTTCGCCATCGCAGTAGCAAACCCTGACGACCTCGCCATCGTGTACGCGGGATTCGCACCGCGCACCATCAGCATTGGTACCTGACCGGCCTGCATTCGCTGCGCGAGTGCGCGCAGCATTGACGGAGGATCGATTCCCTCGAAACCAGGGATTGCTTCGCCCGGCTTCACGGTCGTCCCGACATTTCCAAGTGACTGATTGAGCGCATTCGCTGCGGTGCACAACGCAAGTCCGTCGGGCGTTCCACCGCCTGCGAGAATCAAGCTCGGCTTCGCGCTCGCAACCTCGCGCTGCAAGCCGGCGAGCACTGCGGCATCGACACCAGTTTGTTGTGCGACTGCCTGTGGAGTCGCTGTTCCCGCAAGCAGCGCAACGATCGCCGCTTCCGATCCGGGGCGGGCGTTGATCCACTGATCAGCGTTCAATCCCGTCAGCGATCTGCGCGGGCCGACGTAAATCAGTCGCGGCGCATTCTCCACTTTTGCGCGTGCGTCCGCAAAGTCGAGCTGCTGCGGTACGGAGGCGCCCCACCCATCGAGGAAATCCGCACCGATCGACACAACGAGCTTCGCTGCGGAAAAATCATAGCGCGGCCACGCTACTCCGTAGCTCTGTCGATTCGCGGAAATCGCTGCATAGTCGGCTTCGGGGTCGTAGCTCAGATGCGCAGGAATTCCGTACCCTGCGAGCCATGTATCCAGAAAATTCCTGAAGCTTCCGCTTTCATGCGCGTTGATGAACGCTGCATTGCCTGCATTTCCTTTTGTGCGCAGCTCGGCGAGCTTGGACACAAAGAGCTGAAGTGCTGCGTCCCACGTTGCGGGTTTGAGGACGCCACCTTCTCTGATCATCGGACCGCGATATCGATCGGGATTATACAGTCCCTGAAGCGCTGCCTGTCCGCGGGAGCAGAGCGCGCCGCGACTCATTGGATGATCGGGATTTCCTTCGAGCTTGATCGTGCGGCCGTCGCGTGTCTCCGCGATTACTCCGCATCCTGTCGCGCACTCGCGACACGTTGTCGCGTAATAATTCGAAACGCCGGGAACCGTCTCATCCGGCGAAACGAGATACGGGATGAGCCGCTCGACTCGCTCTGATGTGCACCCCACCAGTGTTGCTGCCGCTCCGCCGGAAACGCCCAGGACCTTCAGAAAATCCCGGCGCTTTACACCGTTTTGTTCAGCTGATGGCTGATGGCTGATAGCTGACGGCTGCTTCATCAGTAATGGCACACCGCGCAATCGTACCGCGCTTTGAGTGGAGGGTTCGATCGCCCTATGTGGCAGTTCACGCACCATCCCATGTTGAGCGAATTCTGCTGGTACACTTGCGCCATTTGCTGAACCTGGCCGTGACACGTTTGACATGACACGCCCGCGTTAACGTGACGCATGTGCGGGAAATGCACGTATTCAGGAACCTTGTGAATGCGTATCCACGGGACTGGCTGTTTCCTGTTGTAGAAACCGGCGAGCTTCTGAATTTCGGGCTTGTCTGTTCTGATCACCGTGTGACATCCCATGCATGTTCCGACTGCAGGAAGTCCGGGATCGGGAGATTTGTTCGCTGTGTAGTGGCAGTACAGGCAATTGATTTTCAACGCGCCGTCCGCGTGCAGCGTGTGCGGAAACTTCACGGGCTGAACGGGGCTGTTCCCTTCGCTCGATGATGCACCGGCGTAGGCCGACAGCATTGCCGCAGCAGCGGCCAAGACAACAAGACCAGGGATGGCGACCCACCGGCTTCCAAGTCTCATTCTGCTGCGATCGTAGAAAAGCGAGTCATCAATTGGGCTTTGTGAACAATTTCACAAGGTGGACAATCTGGCCGGAATAATGTCGCCGACGGGTTTGCACCGCAAGCGGTTGAAAATCACGATTTCTTCACTCGTTCGATTGTCCGCAGCACTTCAATTGCCATCGCTCGAAGAAACGATAGCTCCCTCTTGTCTGGAGCGGCCCGCGAAGCAAGCGATCGAACAGTCCGCATTACGTGCTCGGGATTTCTTGTCTGCAAGAATGCGATCGCTGCGAGTGCGCGCTCGACGTCCGTAAATGCGATCTCATATTCTTCACGCGTTGGGGGGTCCGCATTTTTTCTCGGCGGCGCGAGCTCCCGCGTCGCGTCGCCGGCGGCGAGATGCACCTCGTAAAGTGCAATAAGTACTGCCTGCGCGAGATTGAGCGATGCGTGGTTCGTTGTCGGAATAGTCACCACCACGTGCGCGCGATCGAGCGCTTCGTTTGGTAATCCGTGATCCTCGCGACCAAACAAAAATGCTACCGGCCCCTGCGCCGCAAATTCCAGCAGGTCGCTCGCTGCTTTTTCCGGGTTCACGATTTGACGCTTTGCCGCTCTGCGCCGCGCCGTAAATCCCGCGACACGCACACAGTCTGCTAGTGCTTCGTCGAGCGAATCGAAGTGTTGGATTGCTTCGATGATGTCGCGAGTGTCGTGGGCGACCCCGATGATCCTCTCCGGATCGTACGCAACGGGCCGCACCAATCGCAGACTTGAAACACCCATGTTTTTCATCGCGCGAACTGTCGCCGCGATGTTGATCGGATCCATCGGCTCGTAGAGCACGACGTTCACTCGCGCCAATCGAGATTCGCTCACGGTTAAAGCTCATGCTCTGGCGTTTTTAGCTGACGGCTGATGGCTGACGGCTGATAGCTGTAATGAAAGAGCCGGCCCCGCGGAGACACGATCGTTTCCTCGGGGCCGGCTCTCTTGATACTCTCACTCAGGCAACTGGGCGGCCAGTAATGAGACGATAGATAATTACGATTACCGCGATCACGAGCAGCAGGTGAATGAGACCACCGCCCACGTGCACCACGAAAAATCCCAGAATCCAGAGGATCAGCAAGACCATCGCGATCGTCCAAAGCATTGTGTGCGTCCTCGAAAAAGGTTGGCCCGCGATGACGCGGTATAGAGTTACCGGCTAGGCAATTGGCGTACCGTAATAGCCATCAGCCATCAGCCTTCAGCCATCAGCGAGTCCCGAGTCAGCAGTCAGCAGTGACGCTGATGGCCGACGGCTGAAGGCTGATGGCTGTTTTTATCGCGGCGCTCTCTCGACGTACGTAGACGGATCGCGTTTTGGCACGTGATCCTCATGAAGGGCTTGCCGACCGAGAAGAATGCGTGTCGCGCGGACGTCGTGCCCAATGTCGATGAGAAGCAACGCAAGATCACCGCTTCCCCACAGAAGTCCGGCGAGCACGATCAACCGGCTGATTTCGCCGAGCAGCGTTGGGATCGACGCAGTTCCCTGCGCGATGAGGCCCGTGACTACTTCAGAGAGCAGTAGAATCAAAAGAACCACCGCCATCAGCTTGAATAGCCGCGAGAGATATCCCAGGCCGATGTACGGCTCGAGATCGGCCGACCTCACCGGCATAGACGGATCACTCTTCACGTGCGGCTTCAAGATATGACGGTCTTTCGGTGCGTCTCCGCGGTTGGGGTCGGTATCAGCCGGCGGGGTCGCTGCAGTCGTCGCGTTATCCATTAGTTGTCTCCGGTTCCGATCCACCGCGCGGGATATCCGCGCGTATCAATATGCGTAAACGGGCCGTGGGCTGATGTCCCAGCATACACCCCGCACCCTCCTATCAGCGAAGGATGTGCCGCTTCGACGCGGTTTACCGCCGCGAGGATGACTCTCGCGTCGTTGATATTGACCTTTCCATCGTGGTTAAGGTCGTCCATTGAGCCATTCCCGTCGTTGTCGATAAAAATATCCGACGCGTCGCCATACATGTGTCTGGACAGCGCCGCGCGGCCGCGCGGGTCCCCTCCACCCGCGTTGTATTGCGGTGTGCGGAAACCACTCAGTACGCGAACGCGGTCAGAGCGAATTCCGTGCGCGGCCAAATCCTGAAGCACCAGCTCGAGCTTATCGACGAGCTTCATCTTCACGACGATGTACTTGGGCCACACGTTTGCCTGATCGTGAGGGAAGAAATCGCGTAAACGAAAATGCTCCGATAATGCGGTGTTCTGCGTCTGTTGCGTAACTTCGATGAACCCGCTCGGCGGAGTGTAGTCCGCCTTTGGCGTAACCCGCCCGGTAGGCCAGTTGCCGATGTAGTACAGACCAATTCGTCCGGATTTTTTCTCGGAAGCGGGAAGAAGAGTGATGACTGAGAAATCGGTAATGGGTTTGATGGCACTGCCAATGGCAATGGCGATCGACCAGATGCCCGTTTTCGCCGGGGTATTGAGCACGGCACTCGATTCAGCTTTCGCGCCGTTCGAAAAAGTTGCAACTGCGCCTGGGCGTAGAGTGTCCCGCGAAATGGTTTCACCGGGCTGGGCGATACGCGCCTTCAGCTTTCCGCTTTCCCCGCGCAGTGGATTCACCACGTCAAGGGCGGCATCAGTGAGATAAGCCATCGACGGCGCATCCGCATCGGTCAGCGCACTCGTCAGAATTCCGCTCGTCTCCGAGGCATGCGACGACGAAATTCCGGCTCGCGCAAGTGCGATTGACCAGCCCCAGCCGAGCGCAAACAGCGTCATGAGAATCGCCGCCGCAACGTTGAAGATGATCTCACCGCGAGCGCTTATTCCCTTCGTCTTCGTCTGGTCGGGGAAGTGCAGCAAATCATGCAGCAGCTCATGATGCGTATGCGGCACCGCAGTTGACCATGCGGCGTCAATCGTTGAACTTGACCTGCGTCTTTCCTGCATTCCCTCTGCCGACGAATTCATGGATCAGCTGCGCGAGCTCTTTTCAAATCTCTCAGATCTGCCGGCCCTGGTAAAATGGGCCGGGTACTTCGGCATTACGGCGATCGTCTTCGCGGAAACCGGATTGCTGGTCGGGTTTTTTCTTCCGGGCGATTCGCTGCTGGTAACAGCAGGACTTCTCTCGTCGCGGGGAATGTTCGACGTGTACCTGCTGGGAATGCTGCTGCATGTCGCAGCGATTTGCGGAAACTCTTCAGGATACTTCATTGGCAGATCGACGGGTCCTCGAATTTTTACGCGTGAAAACTCGCTTCTTTTTAACAAGAAACACGTTCTGAGAGCGCAGGAGTTTTACGCGCGTCACGGGAAGAAGACGATGGTGCTCGCGCAATTCGTGCCAATCATCAGGACTTTCGCGCCAATTGTCGCGGGCGTCGGTCGGATGCCCTATCGCCAGTTCGTCATCATCAGCGTGCTCGGAACGTTCCTATGGGTATGGAGCATGCTGTTCACCGGGTATTTCCTCGGCAGATATATTCCCGGAATCGACAAGCACATCGAAATAGTCGTGATCGTCGTCGTGTTCATTTCGATTCTTCCGGGCATTATCAGCTGGTGGCGACAGAAGCGGCTCTCAACCGTCAGCCATCAGGCTTGAGCCAAGAACACTACTGACTACTGACTAACGAGTACTGGCTGATGGCTGAAGGCTGATGGCACTTACTTAAAGGAGTCTCTTACAAATGGCTTTCTCTCTCCCACAACTTCCATATGATTTCGCGGCACTCGAGCCACACATCGATGCGCAGACAATGCAAATCCATCACGGCAAGCATCATCAGACCTACGTCAACAACTTGAATGCGGCGATCGAGAAAGCGCCCGAGCTTGCTGACAAATCATTGGACGATCTGATGCGCAGCATCGACAAGGCTCCCGAAGCGGTGCGGAATGCGGTTCGCAACAATGGCGGCGGGCATTGGAATCATTCGAAGTTCTGGGAGTGGATGAAGCCCGGTGGAAGTGAGCCGACCGGAGATCTTGCTGATGCGATTGGCGACTCGTTCGGCGGGCTCGACAAGCTCAAGGAGCAGTGGGCCGCGGCGGGTACCGGAAGATTTGGATCGGGCTGGGTATGGCTCGTGAAAGACGGGAGCAAGCTCTCGATTACGAGTACTCCGAATCAGGACAATCCATTAATGGAAGGAAAAACTCCGATACTTGGGCTCGATGTGTGGGAGCACGCGTATTATCTGAAATATCAGAACCGTCGTCCGGATTACATCACTGCGTGGTGGAACGTGGTGAATTGGGACGCAGTCTCGGAGCGATTCAAAGACTGAACTACCGGGCCGCTTCCCCTTCCAGGTAGGTATAACCCTCGAGGCCCGCAACATAGTCGGCAATAAAGGCGTTCGCCTCCTGTCGAGTGATACTCGACGCCGCGCCGACCTTTCTGCGGAATGTGGCGAGCAAATCCTGAGCGCGGAATTGTACGTACGCTAACACTTCAGTAACCGTGTCTCCGTGTACAAGCTCCGCAACTTCGTATCCGTTTTCGGCCAAGCGGATATGAACTGCGTTTGTATCGCCGAACAAGTTGTGCAGGTCCCCGAGTATTTCCTGATACGCGCCGGTCAGAAAGATGCCGATGATGTATTGCTCGCCGTCATTGAATACATGAAGTGGCAAGCTCGGTCTCGCTCGGCGTTCACCAATGAATT
>DATLDN010000082.1:0-17209 GCA_035525855.1 Gemmatimonadaceae bacterium | reverse complement strand
AGCATGATCGCCCGGGTGCAGAGCTGGCGGATGCTCGTCATGTCATGGCTGCAGAACAAGACTGTGCGGCCTTGCTCATAAAGATCCTGCATACGGCCGAGGCAGCGGTTCCGAAAGTGAATGTCTCCGACGGAAAGTACTTCGTCGATGATCAGAATCTCAGGATCGAGATGTGCCGCAACCGAAAATGCGAGACGCACGAACATTCCGCTCGAGTATCTCTTGACCGGAGTATCGATGAACTGGTGCAGCTCTGCGAACTCCACAATCGCGTCGAATTTTTTCTTGATCTCCGCCTTGTACATCCCGAGTATCGCGCCGTTGAGGAAAACATTTTCTCGTCCGGTGAGCTCAGGATGAAAACCCGTTCCAACCTCGAGTAGACTCGATACGCGCCCGCGAAGATCCGCGTGACCTTCAGTTGGCGGAGTGATCCGGGAGAGAATTTTCAGCAGCGTGCTTTTGCCGGCGCCATTTCTTCCGACAATTCCAATCACTTCACCGGGATTCACGTCGAACGTTACGTCACGCAGCGCCCAGAAATCGGTGTCCTCTTGAGTCTCGCCTGCGAGCTCCCTGAACCGGCGGAGGGGAGCGGAGGTAAGCGCGCCAACAGTATCTGCGAGAGTCGAATGCGTTACGGCAGTGCGCCCAATCGAATAACGTTTTCCAAGTTTCTCTACGGAAATTACGGCGCCGTTAGAACTAGATGATGTCGGCAAACCGTCTCTCTACGCGAAGGAAATACCTCACGCCAATCACGAGCAGAACCAATCCGCTAAGGACGGAGATCAACAATGACTGTACCGGAAAATCAGTTCCAAGAATCGCCCAGCGGAAGCTGGCAACAATTCCAACCATGGGGTTCAAGGAATAAATCAGCTGCCATCTCTCCGGAATTATGTGAAGCGGGTAAGCAACCGGAGTTGCAAAGAACCACAGCTGAACGAGAAATGTCACGACATACCTGAAATCACGGTACGCGACAATGAGAGCGGCCAGCAGAATTCCCGCGCCCGCAGCGACAATGGTTGTCGCAACGAGGAGCAGCGGCACGATAAAAATTCCTGAATGCGGAGTTACGTGATAGACGATCATCAACACAATCGTCAAAGCAAATCCAACGGCAAAGTCGATCAGACCGGCGCCGATCGCCGCAAGTGGAACGAGAAGCCTCGGAAAATACACCTTGCTGATGAGATGACTGCTGCCGACGAGACTGTTCGCCGACATGGAAACGGCGTTCGCGAAATAAGTCCACGGCTGCATCGCCACATACACAAACAATGCGTACGATCCCTCGACCTTCTGGGACATGCCGCCGAGGGTTCCGAAAAACACCGTGAACATGAGGGTGGTAAGGGCGGGCTGCAGCACCGCCCACGCCGCGCCGAGGACCGTTTGCTTGTAGCGAACCTTTACGTCACGCCAGACGAGAAAGTATAAGAGCTCCCGAAAACGCCACAGCTCGCCGAGATTCAGCGCGCTCCACGTTCGCGGGGGCTCGATACGGATTGTGTCAGGCAGTAAAGGAGTTGTCGTCGCCATCGGTGCCCAATATAAGTCCATCACACGCAAGGGTCGCCTGCGCGGTGAACAGTTACCTTTCTCTCCCTTTCCCGGATTAGTGTCTTGCTCGATCGATTGAATCCACTTAAGCACCCAATCGCGCTCGCGGAGCCGCGGCGGCTCACCCCATACTCGGCCTGGCACGAGCATATCCCTTTTGCGATGATGCTGATGGACATCGCGCGGCCTCGAACCCTCGTCGAGCTCGGCACGCATGCGGGCGATTCGTATTCTGCATTCTGTCAAGCCGTGGAGAAGCTCGCACTTCCGACGAAGTGTTTTGCCGTAGATACCTGGGCAGGTGATGAGCACAGCAAGGCGTACGGCTCACAGATTCTCGATGATCTTCGCGCGCATCAGGACTCGCTCTACGGTGATTTTTCGGAGCTCATGCGATCGACTTTCGATGACGCGAGAAAGCGTTTCAGTGATGGGTCGATCGACCTGCTTCACATCGACGGGTTTCACACCTACGATGCGGTGCGACACGACTTCGAGACCTGGCTCCCGACGTTGAGCGATCGTGGGATTGTCTTGTTCCACGACACTGCTGTAACGGAATTCGGTTTTGGAGTGAAAACTTTCTGGGATGAAATTCGAACGAAATATCCGAGCTTCGAGTTCGTTCACGGTTTCGGCCTGGGAGTTCTGGCAACCGGCCCGACCCAACCTGATGAAGTGCGCGACCTCACAACCGCATCAACCGAAGAAACTCACGCGCTCCGGGATCTATTTGCGTCGCTCGGCAAAAGACTTTCCCGGCAGGTGGAAATTGGCCGGATGCAGCAGTCCGCAGATGAAATCACGAAGAGCCCCGGTTGGCGAATTCTCAAGCGCCTCGACCGCCTGCATCTGAGACTGATTCCGCCCTCTTCCTGATCACCGACCGACTCCGAGCCTTTCGAGCAGCAGGCGGCTTTTTTTCTTCCACCGGGTTCTCGGAAAGTTTTTGTGCAGGTACGACGCGTGGCGATATGTCAGTCGGTAGTAGTCATGGTTTCGCATCCAGCTGTCGACGCGTTTTTCGAATAGCTCTCCGCCGTACTTCGGGTATCGCGCGGACATCGGGTTCGTATCGTGATATACATCCGGTCTTCGGAAATCGGAGGTACGAACGAGATACATCTGATCGGAGAAACCGTATCCGATATAAAAATCATCATCCTCCGCAAAAGATTCTGCTGCCGCCTCGGCGTAGTTCCCGTTCCACGTGAGATTCGCGACCTTTGCGCGCGCATCACTTTCCATTCTCGAGAGAGCCGATGCCAACCATGTGCTTTCGGTCGTTGGGCGGGAGTCTCCTGAAAAGTGAAGCAGATAATCCGTCTCGCACATGTACAATCCCACCAGCTCCGCAATCGAATACACGAATCCGGAGGTGAGGGATTCCTTTGGCAGCTGGTAGAAATCCAGCGCTGATTTTTCTTTTTCTGCAACTACGAGAAAGTCAGTGAGTATCCCGGAATTCACCAACTTTTGAGCATAGCGACAGACTTTGCCAACGTCGTCGACGTTATTGATGCAAAGAGTTCTTTTCGCGAAGTTGAACCGGCTGCGCTCGATTGTTTGCTCTATCCGTCGGGTTCTGAGAAGAAATTCCCAGTCCTGCTCCCAGCATTTTGTCTCTAGCGTGACGGAGGGCTGCATCTCGCGCGATTCTTATCGAAGGTTGTGTTCAAGTTTATCCCGCACTCGCGAGTCGACGATAGATAACAGGATGCGTTTCAAATGAGAGTCCTCGTTCTCGCGACCGACGTGTTCGGCGGTACGGGGGGCATAGCGCGATACACGCGCGACTTCGTCGCCGCGGTCGCGAGCTATCCGGCTACCGTTCACGTCACCGTTATTCCCCGCGTTATTGCTCGAGAGCCTGAGCCGCTCCCGCCGCGCGTCACATATCTCACCGGCCCTGCGGGAAGCAAAACCAGATTTGTTTCGACGGTGCTGAGGGAGGCATCGCGACGCCCCGGCTTTGATTGGATTGTCTGCGCGCACATTAATCTCTTGAGCGTGGCGCACGCTGCGGCGGCGTTATCTGGTGCGCGAGTTTTTCTTTTGATCTATGGCATCGAAGTATGGGAGTCTCGAAATCGCCTTACTCGATTGTTGATGGAACGAACGAATGCAGTCGCTTCGATCAGCGAGTTCACACTCGACAAGATGCGGAGCTGGGCTCCACTCCCCGCGGGCGCAACGTTTCTGCTGCCCAATGCGATCGACCTCTCAGGATATACTCCGGGCAAGCCAAGCCCGCGCGTACGAGAGAAGTGGGGTCTCGATGGACGGCGAGTGCTTCTCACAGTCGGACGAATGGATGCGCGGGAACAGGCAAAGGGTTTTGACGAGATCCTGGATGTTTTGCCACGACTCCTCCAGGAGGCTCCGGATCTCGTTTACGTCGTTGTGGGCGATGGTTCCGATCGAGCGCGATTAGAGAAAAAAGCGCGGAATCTCGGAATTGAAAAGTCCGTGGTGTTTGCCGGTTACGTCGATGAAGCAGAGAAGCTCGACTACTATCGCACTGCCGACGTGTTCGTCATGCCGAGTCGCCTGGAGGGATTTGGCTACGTTTTCCTGGAGGCGCTGGCAGCCGGCATTCCGGTAATTGCAAGTAAAGTCGATGGAAGCCGGGAAGCAGTGCGCGATGGTGCGCTCGGAATTCTTGTCGATCCAGCTCAGGCGGAAGAGTTGGTCAGTGCGATCAAGTCAGCACTGGCGAAGCCGTTTCTTCCTCCGCGGCATGAGATAGAGTTCTTCGCCTGGCCAAACTTCGAGCGCCGCTGTCACGCGGCGCTCGATTCAATTCGCGGTGTCGACTAGCCGCCCGAGCTGATTCGCGGAACGTTCGCCGGTCTAATCCCGGTCATCGGAGGCACATCGCGCGGCATTCGCCGTGTTCGCGACGCACGTTCCCCGCGTGTGAGCACAGCGTCGAGGAACATCGCTGCCCCGCCCAACAAAACGACCACTGTGATCGTCGGTCCAATCAGCATTACCCACGACGCCTCATAAATTCCCAGAGTGGACCAAACGAGAACGATCAGCAGAGCGGTGCGAAGCTCGTCGTGTCTGATTCGCTTGTTGAAAAAGCGATACGACAATCCGAAAAGAAAACCAAACACGAATATCGGAAGGAACATGTACGGCACGCCGAAATCGACGTACGACTCACCAGCGTAACCGAACGCGTAGCTCGTGTTGGTCTCGCGTCCGCCGACCCAAATCCCCGAATATTTTCGAACCTCGTCGCTTTGGGATGGAAGATCGGGCTTGTTTGGAAAGAACAGTCTGGGGGTCAGGACGTTAGCGACGGCTCCGCGAAGAATAGCTCCATTCTCATAGGGAACGATGCTCGGCACTCGAGTCAGTGCAACACCGGGGAAATACACCGACCAGATGCGCGACACCATCGAGTCTCCTTCGTATTTCCAGATGTCCGGCGTGCGCGAGAACGTAATTCCCGTAACGGTGAGAACCGCAGTCAAACGCTCACTTCGGGTTGCATAGCCGACGTAGCTTCTGCGGATAACCGGTTTGATTGCCGTCCAGATGAGCGCAGATGATAAAGCCAGGATGCCAAGGACGCCGAGGATAATCCACGTGCGCGCTTCGCGTCTGTTCATGGCGCCGAAAACGGCGACGGCGACGATGATCAGCGGCTCACGGAAGTCGGCAAAGAATCCTGCAAAACCAAGTGCCAGCTCCAAACCGATCGTTGCTGCAATCCAGCCCCATCTTGGCTTGGGTTTAACGAGGCGTGTAATCAGAAGAAACAGCAATACGTAGCGAACACGATTGAAAACCAGAATCGCCTGCGTGAATCCGGATATTGACCATGCCAGCTCCGTGAGTGCGCCGGACGTGGCCGCGAGTACTCCGTAAACGACCGCTATTTGGGTCGTCGTCCATGGCAGAGGCTTCCACGTTTGGGTTCTTGGCACCGAGTTTCTTCTGACCCCGGAGCCCAGATAGAATCCCGCGAAAAGAGTTGCGACACAAACAAGTCCAAGGATGACCATTGGACGATACGTGTCCGTACGCATCTCCATAACCTTCCGCCCGCTTAGCACGAACCAAACGATGCCGGCCATCACCTGCAGCCATTGGTTTGCGAACGCGAGGCCGGCAACCGGTGGCCCTGGATCGTGCAACATGAATCGTCCACCGACGTAAAGCATTGCGAGGCCGGCGCTCGCTATCCAATCATTGGCGAGTACTCCTGCGAGAAGAATCGATCCGACGATTGCCAGGTCGCGCAACAGCGGGCCGACAGGAGGGCGGCTGGGGGGAAGTCGTCGCGGAATTGCGTAAGGCGTCGCGACGGTCTGTGGTTGTAGTATCGGGCCGGCCTGGGACATTAGTAGGTGTTTTGGGATGGCCGCCGCAGCGCGCCAATTGTTGTCGTTCCCCGTGCTTCAACTTATGTTCGGTTTCCCATCCCCCGTCAAGGAAAAATAAAGCTTGTCTCAACTCGGCAAAGCCGTCGTTACCGGGGCCAGCGGTCTCATAGGTCACGAGCTCGTACAACAATTGGTGGAGCGCGGAGTCCGGGTTGTCGCAATCGACCGGGATGCGCCTTCCGTCGATGGAGCTCGCTGTGTTTCAGCTGATCTCGCGAAGCCTTCGGACCTTGCCCGCTGGAGCGACGAGGATACCACCATTTACCATCTCGCCGCATCCGCGGATGTGCGCGGGTCAGTGGTCGACCCCCGATATGATTTCAGCAACACGCTCTCACCTTTCTTCGAGGTGCTGGAGGTCGCGCGTGAAACCGGCGCGCGAGTGATTTTTCCTTCGACGGCCTCGGTTTTTGATCCGAGCGCTCCGTTGCCGCTTGTCGAATCAGCAGCGAAACTCCCGTCCTCTCCCTATGCTGCAGCCAAGCTCGCGGGAGAGGCATATTGCGCAGCGTATAACCGCGCTTACGCCGTGGACGTACGCATTGCGCGGATGTTCAGCGTTTACGGACCCCGAATGTCGCGCCTCGCGATACACGACATTGTCCGAAAGTTCGAAATGAATTCTTCATGCATCGAGATCTTCGGAGACGGAACACAGGTGCGCGATTATCTGCACGTCAGCGATGCAGCGCGCGGTTTGGAAATAATTGCGTCGCGAGGTAAGCCGGGTGAAGACTATAATCTGGCCTCCGGCATTCCCGTTACCGTGATGCAGCTGACGCAAGCGATCTCGAAGCTCATGGGCTGCAACGATGCGCGCATCGAGCCGACAGGAGAATCATTTCCGGGTGACACGCCGCGTTGGTATGCATCGCTCGACAAGATTCGATCGATTGGCTTCGAGCCGGCGATCGATTTCGAAACCGGACTCGCGGAGACTGTGCGCGCGATTCAAGCGCGTCCTGTTTTCGCGCATCGCGGGTAAGCGGATTTGAATCGCGTGTCACGCGCGTTGCTCGGTGGACGCCGCGCTGCAGGACGTATAAAGCGAAAGCTGTTTCCGAAGGCCGAGCAGGCAGCGTGGAACAAGCTTGCGCGTGTTGCCATGGGTACACCGCGATACACTTCGGGTGTCGTCGACGTGATGGGTTATCGGCTTCACTATGTCGATCTTTTGACAATCCCACCCCAGTGGAAGGATACGTTTGTAGACGAGCTTCACGCCTTCGACACAGACGTGAAGACGCCGAGAGTGCTCGACTGCGGGGCAAACGTCGGAGTAGTGACGCTGTATTTGAAAAGACGTTATCCCGACGCATCGATTACAGCATTCGAGGCCGATCCTGCGATTGCTGCAACACTCGCAAGAAATGTCGAAGAGAATCACTTGTCTCGAGTCGATATCATCGCTGCTGCAGTTTGGGATTCGGTGGGTGAGACGACATTCGTCGCTGAGGGCGCCGACTCCGGCGGAGTCGCGGCGGATTATCGCGGGTCATCACGAAAGCGAATCACAGTGCCGACTGTGCGCCTTCGCGATATTCTCGCGACTGAAACACGTGTTGATCTCCTGAAGCTCGATGTCGAAGGCGCAGAGCATCGAGTGCTGGCGGATTGTGAGAGTGAGCTTGGTAAAGTCAGAGCGATTGCAGTCGAGCTGCATGACTTCGACATCGAGAATCGGCGCTCTCCCGCAACGCTCGAGCTTCTCTCGCGCGCGGGATTTCTTTACGCTCACGGTGGAACAGTTCCCGTTCCTGGCTTCGATAACGGAGTGGGCGCAGGCAAGCCATTTTCAGCGCCCGCTGCAAAATGGGTAGAGCGCGTTTACGCCTGGCGGGAATGAAAACGACTGTCACGTGGATGCTTCCTGATAAACTCGGAGGCGTCAACAATTTCGTTGCGAACATTCTTGGTCACCGAGTGCGCGACGACCTGGAATATCACGCGGTGCTTGCGCGCAACCTGTCGGATCCGGACGATCCATCCGACGGGGACATTGCCGCCGAGATCAAGCGGGTGTCGTATCGTTTCCCCTCGGAAAACGTTCATTCCGTGCTGCGGCGGATCGCTCGTTTGATAACTGCGGGTCGAGGTGCGATCGTCGCGAACGACTGGATGAGTCTCGCAGTCGCGTCGGGACAAAATACGGGCAAGGCTGTTGTGTACATCAACCATGGCGACTTCGATCACTACTACGATCTCGCCTTGATGCACGAGCCCACGATCGACGTGTACATCACTTACACGCAGCGGATGTTCGATCACCTGCGTGAGCTTCTGCCGAAACGTGCCGATCAGATCCTGCTCATTCCTTACGGCGTCGAGGTTCCTCCCCCGATTACGCGCGCGGAGTCCGATAAGGTGCGGCTCCTCTACGTCGGACGCCTCGATCGATCGAAGGGTGTCCTGGATCTTCCGGCGATAGATGCAGCAGTGCGCGATTCAGGAATACAAACTCAGTGGACCATTCAAGGCCCGGGACCGGCAGAAGCCGAGCTAAGATCTGCGTGGGGTGAGGCGCCGCATGTTACGTGGAACGGACGCACCACAATGGAGCGTGTCAAAGAGCAGTATCGCACTCACGACATTCTCGTAATGCCCTCACGCGCTGAGGGATTGCCGGTCGCGCTTCTCGAAGGGATGGCGGCCGGATGCGTACCAGTTGTCAGTGATCTGCCGAGTGGAATTCCGGAAATCGTTGAGAACGGAGTTAGCGGGTTCAGGATTCCACCAGGAGATATCGAAGGATTTGCGCAGGCAATTATCTCCGTCGCCGGAAATTCGAACGCGCTGCGGACGATGGGCGCGGAAGCCACGGCGCGGATCAAAGCGCGCTTCGACATCGCGAAGCAAGCTCCCGAATATCAGCGCGCAATTGCTGCCGCAGCCGACCTCACCCCACGATGGCGCCGCCCGCTGATCTTTACAGGCAGCCGTCTCGACCAGCGGTGGCTGCCGAACTTCATCGTGCGACAAGCGAGATCGTTGCAGCGAACCATCCAGCGAAAATCGCGTGGCGGATAGTACTCGGGAATTCCCTTCCGTCAGCGTATTGATGACGGCCTACAACAGGGAGAAATACATCGGCGATTCAATCGCGAGTGTGCTGGCCCAGCGATACTCTGATTTTGAATTGCTGATTGTGGATGATTGCTCGACAGATGGCACTCTCGACATCGCAAGAGATTTCGAGAAGAGCGACACACGCGTGAGAGTCGTTGTCAACGAGCGCAACCTCGGAGATTATCCGAACCGGAATCGCGCAGCATCATTGGCGCGCGGAGCACTCATCAAGTATCACGACTCGGACGATGTGATGTACGCGCATTGTCTCGCGACGATGGTTCCACCGATGCTCGCGGAAAAACGCGCAGCCATCGGGATTTCTCTGGCGAAAGCATTCACGGGCGGGCCATCGCCGATGCTTCTCACGCCGCGCTTGTCGTATCAACGCGAGTTTCTCGGTCAGGGAATATTTATGGGAGGCCCCGCGTGTGGAATCTTTCGCCGAGCCGAGTTCCTGAAGCTCGGAGCATTTCCCGAGCGAGGTGTGCTATCCGATTTTGTTTTCTGGCTGAGTGCGTGCGCACGTGTGAATGTGCTCACGCTTCCCGGCGATCTCTTCTGGTATCGCGTGCATCCCGGACAGGAAGCGCAGAGCGCGACGGCCCTGGAACAGTACACGCACGTGACAGGCGAAGAGTGGAAAGCACTTCATTCACCGAATTGCCCGCTCGACGATTCTGAGCGGGAGCGCGCGAAGCGCACCGTCGTTTCCAAATTCGCAAAGGCAGTCGCCGCGGACATTCGCGGCGGCCGCATCAAGCTCGCGGCAATGCGATACAAGCATTCCGGTCTTTCGCCCTCTGACATTGCGAAGTATTTACGCCGTCCGCGTCGCGGACTTTTTCCCGGAACTCCTCTCGCAGAGGACGGCGACTTCATCATTCCGACCCAGCGCAACGACGCGTGAGGATTTTACACGTCGCGGGTTGGTATTATCCTGAGAACGTTGGCGGCACCGAGGTCTATGTCTCGACGTTGGCGCGGCTGTACACGACGATCGGACATCAAGTTGTAATTGCCGCGCCGTTAGCCGGGCTGGACACGCCGCGATCGTACGAGCATGACGGTACGCCAGTATATCGGTATCCCGTGCCATCCAATCCCACACGTGACGAAGCCCAGGGACGAGTGCCCGCTCGCGGATCAGAGCATTTCCGCAACTGGGTCGCGGACCTCAAGCCCGACGTTGCTCATTTTCATAGCATAGTTACAGGGCTAGGGCTCGCGGAAATGCGTGCCGCGAAAGCTACCGGCGCGCAGCTCATTTTTACCTCGCATGCAAGCTCGCTCGGTTTCATTTGTCAGCGCGGCACACTGATGCGGCTCGGAGAATTTCCTTGCGACGGTCTCACGGAAATTGTGAAATGCTCGGTCTGCGAGCTGCAGAATCGAGGTATGCCCCGCGCACTCGGCGAAGTCATTGCGAGACAGCCGGTCTCTTTGAGCCGGAAACTCGGTGCTCCCGAAAATTCGGCGGCAACGGCGCTCGGTATGCCCGACCTCATCGATCGCAATCGATTGTATCAACGCGAGCTCTTCAATATCGTGGATTCTTTTGTGGTGCTGACACGGTGGGCCGAGAGAATCGTTTTAAAAAATGGAGCTCATGCCGACAGGTTATTTGTAAATCCCCTCGGCGTATCCGAGCTGCCGGAGAGTCGCAGCACGATTCCCCGCACCACCGGCAGCATTGTTCGGTTTGGATACCTTGGGCGCTTCGATGTCGTGAAGGGTGTGATCGAGCTCGCTCAAGCGTTGCGCGCGATGCCATCGGCCGCCCGATTCAATTTCGAGTTTCGCGGACCGGTTTCCGGCGATAGTGAGCGAGCGGTTTTCGAGCGAGTGAGAGCAATGTGTGCGGGCGATCCGCGAATTTCTCTTGCGCCGGCAGTTCCGTCGTCTGAGGTCGCGAACATTCTAGCGAGCTATGACGTGCTCGTGTGTCCCTCGGTATGCGCGGAGGGTGGGCCGACTGTGGCGATCGAAGCGCATGCCGTCGGCACCCCTGTTGTTGGGACGCGAATCGGAGGACTGGCCGAGCTGGTTCGAGATGGTGTGGATGGGAAGCTCGTTCCTCCCGGAGATGTCAATGCATTGACATCACTGATTCAGGAAATCGTTGATTCCCCGACGGATACAATCGATCGTTGGCGCGCAAACGTTCCTCCCGCCCGTACAATGACGGATGTCGCCGATGATTATCTCAGCATTTACGGGGAAAGGCTCGCAGTGCGATGAAAGTATTAAGCTCGCTCCAGTTCATACTATCGCATCCGTTGAATTCTGTGAGCATCGTGTCGAAGGCCGGTGCGCTTCAGCGTTACGTCGGCTGGCAGCTGGGAAGCCGACTTTTCGGTATACGGCGCGTGATCCCGTTTGTGAACGACTCGAAGCTTGTAATTCTCAAGGGGCGTCCGTCTTCAACGGGAAATCTTTATACACGTCTGTACGAGTTTGCTGAGATGGGATTTGTTCTTCATGCACTGCGCCCGGGTGAAACCTTCGTTGACGTTGGCGCTAACATCGGCGCGTACTCGATTCTCGCTGCGTCTCTTGGAGATGTTACGTGCATCGCGTTCGAGCCGGCGAGCGATACTTTTTCGCTGTTGCTCGAAAACATCGAGCTGAATTCGTACAGCGACCGTATTGAAGCGAAACGAAATGCTGTGGGCGCCGAAAGTGGTGAAGTGTTTCTGACATCTGCGCTCGACAGCGTTAATCACATCGCGAGCGACGCGGATGGAGATGCTCAGCGAGAGGCAGTTCCCCTCACCACCCTCGACTCGGCTCTTGCCGGTCGACGACCGGCTGTGATCAAGATCGATGTCGAAGGTTACGAAGCCCCTGTCATCGAAGGAGCAACAGACACTCTCGCGGCGCCAGAATGCCTTGCCGTAATTGTGGAGATGAACGGCAGTGGTATGCGCTACGGGCTCGACGAAGATTTACTCGACGCAACGCTGAGAGGTAAAGGATTCGAGCCTTTCTCTTATGACCCACTGCGACGGGAGCTCGTTTCTGTAGACGCCGCCGGACCGCCATACAATCGCATCTATATTCGCGACCGCTCGGAAATACAGCAGCGACTGAAATCCGCAAAATCCTTCAGACTCTCGGGCGGCTGGACGATTTGAAGGACAGCCCGGCATGAGAATCATCCTCACTGTAGATCCGATCATTCCTGTGCCGCCGCGTTTTTACGGAGGCATCGAGCGGATCGTTGATTTCCTTACGAAAGGTCTTGCCGCTCACGGCTACGACGTGTCTTTGCTTGCGCATCCGGACAGCGAGACGGGCGGCACACTGATTCCGTATGGAACTCCGCCACATTTCGGAACACGCGCGCGCGTGACTGAGCTGCGTGCAGTCGGAAAAACATTATGGGCGATGCGGAACGACGTTGATCTCGTTCACAGCTTTGGACGGCTCGCTGCGCTTGTCCCCGTCTTACCAATGCGGCGGCTTCCAAAAATTCAGAGCTACCAGCGCCGGCTCGTACCATGGCAAAGTGTGCGAGTTGCAACGGCGCTCGGCGGAAAGTCTATGCTCTTCACTGCCTGCTCGACCTCTGTTTACAGACCCGGTGGAATTCATGAGCCCGCAGGACGATGGGTTACCGTCTTCAACGGCGTCGAGCTATCGCATTACACGTTTCGCGAAACAGTCCCTGAAGATGCTCCACTCGTGTTCCTCGGCAGACTCGAGCGAATCAAAGGCGTTCACAATGCAATCGCGATTGCGCGACGCGCAAACCGCAAACTCGTCATCGCGGGTAATCGTGTCGACGCGCCGGATGATCCAAAATATTTCGAAAATGAGATCGAGCCCGCGCTCAAGAGTGGAGACGTGGAGTACATTGGTCCTGTGGATGACACTCAGAAAGACACGTTGCTCGGTGGTGCCGCAGCGCTCCTCATGCCGATCGAATGGGATGAGCCTTTTGGAATTGTGATGGCGGAAGCCCTCGCCTGTGGAACTCCTGTAATCGGGTTTGCACGCGGTAGCGTTCCCGAAGTGATACGCGACGGAGTGACGGGGTTCGTAGTGAACAACGTCGACGGTGCGGTGGACCGTGTTGGCAAGCTCGCGCGCTTATCTCGCGCCGAGGCGCGAGCGGATTGCGAGAATTGCTACAGTGACGTCGCAATCGTGTCTGCCTACGAAAAACTCTACCAGCAGATGGCGCGACAATGAGAAAGCGCGTGTGCATCATGACCGCTGGTCATCTTTCGACGACGCCTCGCATGGTGAAGGTGGCGGATGCTCTCGCAGAACAGGGCTACGACGCGCACGTATTGAGCACGCAATTCATCGATTGGGCCGATCAGGCTGATCGGGCAATCATCGCATCGCGATGGTCACGATGGCGTTGGACAACGGTTGATTATCGCAAACAGGGCGCGCGAACGCGTGCTGCATTTACAGCCCTTCGTATGCGAGCCGCGAAGAAACTTGCTCGTGTTCGCGGCGTGGATCACATCGGACTTGGAACCGCCGCGCGAATTCGCGAGCGAGTATACCCTGAACTCGTTGCAGAGGCGGTGGCGATCCGTCCTGCGTTCATTTATGGCGGTGGAGGTGCGCTCTCAGCGACGGCCGAAGCAGCGCGGCGGCTTGGCATTCCGTTTGGTTTCGACCTCGAGGATTTTCACAGCGAACAGGATGAACCGGGCGAATACTTCGGAATCACCGGTCGTATCGAGCGCGAGATATTACCACGCGCGGCGTTGTTGACAGCCGGAAGCCAGGCCATTGCAGACGCTTATCACGAAGAATACGGATTGGATCCAATCCCGATTCACAATGTGTTTGCGCTCCCGTCCGCAGCACCCGCACCGAGAGAATGGGATGGAAAGCTCAAGCTCTATTGGTTTGGGCAAACAGTGGGACCGCGCCGCGGCCTCGAGGAAACGATTCATGCGATGGGTCGCGCGAAAATCCCCGGCGAGCTGACAATACGCGGAAACGCGATTGAAGATTTTCTTGGCTCACTGAGGTCGCTAGCTGCAGATGTTGCTCCGAATCTCACGCTGACTCATCTCGAGCCCGCGGCGCCCGACGATATGGTCGATCTCTGTCGTTCACACGATGTTGGAATTGCGATCGAAAATCCCGAGCGTCGCAGTCAGGAGCTCGCGCTAACGAACAAGAGTCTTACATACGTTCTTGCAGGACTGGCTGTCGCGCTTACCGATACTCCGGGTCAACATGAGCTCGCGACCGATCTTGGCGACGCAGGTCTCATACTTCCGGTAGGCGACATCGACGGCTTCGCGAAGGGACTCGAGCGCTGGAGCACGGATCCCGAAAGTTTGGTGCGGGCGAAGCAAGCTTCGTGGGAAGCGGCAAAGACCCGCTGGAACTGGGACCACCCTGGCGAATGCCGCCGTCTGCTGGACGCGATTGCGGGAGTCTTCACGTGAGGAGCTCATGCGACGCGTTCTGATGATCGCGCCGCATTTTCCTCCCGATACGGGCGCCGCAACTCATCGTGTTCGACTTCTCGCTCCCCACCTGGCGGAATTTGGCTGGGAGCCGACAGTGCTCACTGTTGACCCATCCGTTAACGAGAGCCGGCAGGACCCCGATCTCGCAGCGATGGTGCCACCCGACCTCGATGTCGTGCGCGCGGGCGCATGGAGTCCACGATGGACGCGGAAGCTCGGCATCGGCGACCTTGGGCTCCGTGCATTTACGAATCTGTATGACGAAGCGGTCCGACTGCTTAGCGCGGAAAAATATGACGCGCTGTTCATTACGATTTTTCCTACATATCCGGCGTTGCTTGGTCCACTGTTAAAAAAGAAGTTTCACATTCCGTTCGTTCTCGACTACATCGATCCATGGGTCAGCGCATGGGGCAAAGACGTAGGCGGCGGAAAAAATGGCACGGTCAATTTGAAAAGTCGGCTTACGCGGTTCGCGGCGTTGCAATTGGAGCCGATGGCCGTTCGATCGGCAGATGCTCTTACCGCAGTGTCGGCGAGAACGTACGAGATGATTCAGGAGCGGATCCCCGAAACGCGCGGGCTTCC
Source organism: Gemmatimonadaceae bacterium (assembly GCA_035525855.1). Taxonomy (GTDB): domain Bacteria; phylum Gemmatimonadota; class Gemmatimonadetes; order Gemmatimonadales; family Gemmatimonadaceae; genus UBA4720. The sequence continues at coordinate 2,136 of DATLDN010000082.1, read as the reverse complement.
GACTGCCGCGATTCCCTATGGCGGCGATGAGACCGATTTCGCTCGTTTGCGTGAACACCCTAGACGAAATGAATGGTTCGACAAAAATGACGGCGACTTTCACCTATGCTACATGGGAACCCTGTTGCCACTGGGTTTCGACACATTGAGAGCTGTACTCGAAGCGATTGGAGAGTTGCGCAAATCGGCGCCTGACACTTACCGGCGAACGCAACTTCATTTTTTCGGAACGAGCAATCAGACTACCGGTACGCCTGACGCGAGAGTGCTGCCAATCGCAAAAGAAATCGGCGTTGGTGATCGCGTGACGGAATATCCGCTGCGCGTTGATTACCTGGATGCTTTGATGCTTCAGGTCGATGCGTCTGCCATTCTTCTCATGGGAAGCAGTGAAGCCCACTACACGGCGAGCAAGCTCTATCCTGCATTGTTGTCCGGCCGCCCGTTGCTGGCAGTGTATCATTCTGCGAGCACGGTGGCAGAGATCATGAGCGAAGTTACTTCCCCACCCAATGCGTATCTCGTCACCTATTCCGACACTGACACCCCGCGCAATAAGATCAGCGACATCGCACGTGCGCTCCAATCACTCGTGGAAAATCCGATGGCTGAATCGATAACGTGGCGGTCCGATCGTCTCGAGATGTTTTCGGCGCGCTCTCTCGCTGGAGAGCTGGCGAAGGTATTCGATCGGGTCAGCAATAATTCGCGTAATTGAGTACAGGCATGCTTGGACTGCGCGTTACTCGCCACGTCAATCGCTTTCAGGCAATGAGCGAGACTCTCAACCTTGTCGCGAGAAACGGATTCGCACCCGCGACGATAATTGATGCGGGCGCGAACGTTGGAGACTGGAGTCGCCTTGCGCGCGGAATTTTTCGCGACGCGATGATTCACATGATCGAGCCGCAATCCGGATGCGCTCAGGATCTGCGTGCACTCGCCGCATCCGAGGATGCGATGAGATTTCACAACGTCGCCATCACTCGACCGGGGGTTAGAAAGGTTTCGATGGCGGGGGGCGGACCGATGAGCAAGAGTACCGGAGCGTGGGTTATGGAATACACCGATCCCGCGCCGGATACGCAGCTATCGGACGCAACGACACTCGATGAGTTGTTTCCTCCCGGAACTCCGCAGCCGATTCTTCTCAAGCTCGATCTCGAAGGTCACGAGATGGCTGCGCTCGAAGGAGCGGAGAATCTTTTGAGCGTCGTCGAAGTAGTTGTGAGCGAAGTCTCGTTGTTCGATGTAAACAATTCGGGTCGTCCGCTTTTTTCAGACCTTCTCGCTTTCCTGAAGTCGCGGAATTTCGAGCTGTACGATCTTGCTTCGATGTCGGCTCGACAGAGAGACGGGCGGTTGCGTCAGGCGGACGCGGTGTTCGTTCGCACCGATAGCGCGCTCTCGGCAGATCGCGCCTGGGAGTAGCCGAGTGACAACTCCTGGTGCCCCGTTTCGGGTGACGTTCGCAATGACGCACCCGGTGCAATACTACTCTCCGTGGTTTCGCTACATCGCAGGGCGCTGTCCGGACATCGATCTCAATGTCATCTACGCCACCGTGCCAACGCCGAGCCAGCAGGGCGTGGGATTCGGTACGAGCTTCGAGTGGGACACTTCGCCACTCGATGGATACGAATACGAAATCCTGCGTCCTGCCAAAGAAAGCGACTATCTGCATAGCGATAAACCGTTCGGGCTCTATGTACCGGAAATCGGCCCAGCTTTAAAGAAGGCGAAACCCGATGCTGTCGTTGTTCCCGGCTGGTACTCGGTTACTCTGATTCATGCGCTTACCGTTTCCAGATTATATGGTCTCCCATGTATTTATCGCGGGGACACACCACTGCCACGGACCGGCGCGAAGAGAAATGCCGGCTGGGAAATGAAGACACGCGTGATGCTCAGCTTTTTCTCGGCGTTTCTTACAGTGGGTCGACGCAATCGCGAATACCTGAAGCATTTTGGAATTGCCGATCCGCAGATTCACTTTGCGCCCGATTGCGTCGACAACGATCTCTTCAGAAAGACGTCGGAAAGTTCTCGAACCGTTGAAGGGCGACGTTCCGCTCGAGAGAGACTTGGTGTATCCGAAGACGCGTTCGCAGTTCTTTTCGTTGGGAAACTCGACGA
>DATLDN010000060.1:0-4366 GCA_035525855.1 Gemmatimonadaceae bacterium | reverse complement strand
AAGCTCTTCGAGCTCCGTAAGATTCTCGGCGATTGGCTCCGGTGATCGCGGAAACCTTCCGTCAGTCTCGAGATTGATCGCCGAGACGCGGCAGCCGAGTCGCTCGAGCAAGCGAGGCATGAAGGCGCCGCCCGCGCCGCGGACGCAATCGAGCGCGACGTGAAATTGTCGTCGGCGAATTCCGTCCACGTCGAGAAAAGGCAGCGCGAGAATCTGGTCCTGATGCCTGGCGATCGCAGCCGGATCCGAGTCTACGATGCCGAGCTTGTCCCACGTTACACGGGGAATGTCACCATCGACCATGCCTCGCATTTCCGCGCCTTCTGCAGCATCGAGAAAAAGCCCGGTCGGACTTATGAATTTCAGCGCGTTCCATTCGATGGGATTGTGACTCGCGGTGATTGCGAGTCCACCCGCCGCGTGATGATGTTCGACCGCCAGCTGAATCGTGGGGGTCGGCGCCATTCCGACGTCCACGACATTACATCCGACGGATTGAAGTGCGCTCAAGACGACGCGGTGAAACATCGGCCCCGACACACGGCTGTCACGCCCAACAACAATCTTTGGATTGTCCGTCGGAGATCCCGCACGGACGCGAGCCCATGCTCCAAATCCGGAGGCAAATTTTGAAATAATCTCAGGCGTAAGCCCGTATCCAACTCGTCCCCGAACACCGGAGACGCTGACCATCAATCCTTCATAAGCCATTAATGAAAGTCCGCCGTTTGAGGTAGCACCGCGGGTAATCTAGCCGCACCCAATCAGAGGCGAGACTATCTTTGATGCGTCTCTCACGACTCCCTATGACGCGAATCTTCGACGAAGACCAGAATACTCACTTCGGCACCCGTGCCATTCACGCCGGACAGCGCCCCGATCTCCTCTCTGGTGCGATCATGACGCCGATTTACACCACCTCCACCTACGTCCAGGAAGCACTCGGCCAGAACAAAGGCTACGAGTATGCTCGCGGAAAAAACCCGACGCGCGAAGCGCTCGAGCGGAACGTCGCGTCGTTAGAGGGTGGAATTCACGGCTTCGCCTTCTCGAGCGGGATGGGATGTCTCGACTCGATCATGAAGCTGTTCAGATCGGGCGACCACATTGTTTGCGGCGAAAATGTTTACGGCGGAACGTTCCGGCTGTTCGACAAAATTCTCAGCAATTACGGCCTGTGCTTCACGTTCGTCGATGCGAGAGATCCAGAACACATCGCTGATGCCTGCGCTCCGAACACGCGCGCGATACTCATCGAGACGCCGACGAATCCATTGATGCGCATTACCGACCTCACGGCTGCCGGTGAGATCGCGCGACAGAACAACGCACTTTTCATCGTCGACAACACATTCGCGACTCCGTTCTTCCAGAAGCCGTTCGAGCACGGCGCCGACATTGTGTATCACTCGACGACGAAATACCTGAACGGCCACAGCGACATGGTCGGTGGAATCGCCATCATGCGCGACGACCGACTCGCGGAGAAAATCCAGTTCATTCAAAACGCTTCGGGTGCTGTCCCCGGTCCGTTCGATTCATGGCTCGCTCTTCGTGGGACGAAAACGCTTCACCTGAGAATGCCCGTGCACGATGCGAACGGTCGTCGCATCGCTGCATTTCTCGCCGAGAAGCTCGGAGCTGATCGCGTGATTTATCCGGGACTCGAGACGCATCCACAGCACGAGCTCGCGAAGCGCCAGATGAAAGGGTTCGGCGGAATGATCTCGGTGGAAATGGGATCGAAGGAGCGCGCTGCAGAAGTTCTGTCGAAGGTTCGTGTGTTCTCGCTCGCGGAATCCCTCGGTGGAGTTGAGAGTCTGATCAGTCATCCCGCGTCGATGACGCATGCGTCCGTCGAGCCCGAGCGTCGCGCGCATCTCGGGATTACCGAAGGACTCGTGCGTCTCTCGTGCGGCGTCGAAGACGTTGAAGATCTTCTGGGTGATGTAGAGCACGCTTTCGCGTAATACACGGACCGAGCAGATACAGCGGATCAGGAGCGGCGCTCGATGAAGGTGCTCCTCGTGGGCGGGGGCGGGCGTGAGCACGCGCTCGCGTGGAAGCTTCTCAAAGACGACCCATCGATGGACCTCACCGTTGCACCCGGAAATGCGGGCATTGCCGAGATTTGCGACTGCATTCCCGTTAAGGCGACGGATGTAAATGGCCTCGCTGCCTTCGCGCAGCGCGCAAACATCGATCTCACCGTTGTCGGACCTGAAGGGCCGCTCGAAGCGGGAATTGTCGACGTTTTCCGCGAGAATGGTCGTAAGATTTTTGGTCCGACACAGAGTGCGGCGCGAATCGAGACGTCGAAATCATTCGCGAAACAGATAATGCAACAAGCGGGAGTTCCCACCGCTACGGCCACTGCACATAGCGATATCGACTCTGCGAAGCACGCTGTTCGCCGCGCCGGCGTGCCGATTGTAATCAAGGCTTGCGGGCTGGCGGCCGGGAAAGGTGTTGTCGTCGCTCACAGCACCGAAGAGGCCGAGCGTGCAATCGAGATGATGCTCGGTGAGCGCGCGTTCGATGAGGCCGGATCGGAAGTTTTAGTGGAAGAGTTTATGAGCGGCGAAGAGCTGTCGCTGTTTGCGATCACCGACGGCACGAATGTCGTTCCATTACTCGCATCGCAGGACCACAAGCGACTTCTCGACGGCGACGTAGGGCCAAACACTGGTGGAATGGGTGCGTACGCGCCTGTGTCGATCGCCACACCGAGCATCATCGACGGCATTATCGAACGGATTCTTCTTCCCACGCTCGCTGCGCTTCGCGACAACGGTGCGCCCTTCACCGGGCTGCTTTACGCGGGACTCATGTTGACCGCGGAAGGCCCGCGAGTCGTGGAATTCAATTGCCGTTTCGGTGACCCAGAAACACAGACGATTCTTCCTTTAATGAAAAGCTCGCTTCTCGATCTTCTGAAGGCCGTTGTGGCTGGCGATTCGGTACGTGATACCCCGCGCGTGAAATGGGACGACGCGTTCGCGGTCACGACTGTCCTTGCCGCGGCGGGTTATCCCGACTCTCCTCATTCGGGTGACGCTATAAGACTTCCGGCCACACCAAGCGGCATCAATGTCTTTCATGCAGGTACGAAACGCGGCGCCGCTACCGAGGAGATGCTCACGTCAGGAGGACGGGTTCTATCGATTACGGGCGTCGCAAAGTCGCTCGCCGAAGCCGCTGCCTGCTCCGTTGAATTTGCCGAGCGCGTAGCGTTCGACGGAAAGCAGATGCGACGCGACATCGCGTGGCGTGACCTCGAGCGGAATGCCAGAGCTTCCTGAAACAGAAACAATTGCGCGTGATCTGAACGCAAGCATTTCCGGCAGCACAATTGAAAGTGTTCGCGTTACGAGACCCGATGTCCTAAGAGTAGTTTCGCCACGCGAGCTTGGCCGCCGAGTAAGGGGTGCGCGAATCGAGAAAAGCTGGCGCCGGGCGAAGCTTGTCGTGATCGACTTCTCTACAGGCGACAGGCTCCTCGTACAACCGCGATTCACCGGAGCGCTCATCGTGAGCGATGAGTCGCTAGATCCCTCAGCGCTGGACTATTCCACTCTCCATTTTGCGCTCGAGGATGGCCGAGCTCTTCACTACTGCGACGTTCGACGACTGGGCACCGTTGCACTCATGGATGAAGCGCGTTTCGCCGAATACACCGGCGCGATCGGAATAGAGCCTCTTGACCGATCGTTCACTCCATCGCAATTATCGGGCGTTCTTCGGGCATCATCGCAGGCGATAAAAAAGGTTTTGATGGATCAGCGAAAAATTGCGGGGATCGGAAACATCTACGCCAACGAAGCCCTGTGGCGCGCGGGCGTCGATCCGTCGCGCACTGCAAAGTCATTATCGATGACGGAAACTTCCGCTCTCCATAGCGGAATTGTCTCCGTTCTGCGCGAAGCAATCAAAGCTCGCGGCACGAGCTTCCGGGATTACCGCGATGCGCGCGGTGAGCGGGGCGGATTCGCCGAAAAGCTCGAGGCTTACGGTCGTGACGGAAAACCGTGTGTCCGCTGTGGAGCACGCCTCATCGGAACACATGCGATTGACGGACGGGCTACAATTTTCTGCGCGCGCTGCCAGTCGTGACGCGACTAAAGAAAACCAAAGGCGGGCATGAGCCGACGACCGACGCGCAGCTCGCCGAGATGCGCGCGATGGTCAAGGCTGGAGCAAAAGATCGTCCGGGTATCTATCGAATGTTGAGCTCAACCGGCGAGGTCGTATACGTCGGAAAGTCGAAACAGGTGCGGACGCGATTACTCAGCTATTTCCGGTGCGCCTATCCCGAGGAAAAGGGCGCGCGAATTCTTCGCGAAGCCGAAGCGATCGATTGGGAGTA
>DATLDN010000042.1:0-11232 GCA_035525855.1 Gemmatimonadaceae bacterium | reverse complement strand
TAGCTGACTGCCGAGAACCATTGACCCAAAACCGAATGGGTTAAAGTTGGACCCTGAGGACTTGCAACACGCACCGCGCTCAACGAGTTTGACCAGCGATGACTGACCATCCTATAAAAGGCATAGCGGTGCACGACGGGACCGTCACAATCGAAGACGACGCCGCCATTGCACGTGAGATGGATAATCTCGTTTACACCGCCGTTTTCGGTGACAGCGAGAGTAGAGACGACGCACGCTGGCTCATCTGGGAGATTGCGCAGAACGCCGGCGTAATCCCTTCATCGATTCATGACCTGTACCTCGCCCGCGGACGCGGCGAGACGGGCGGCTACACCGTTCCCGCGATCAACGTACGCGGAATGAGCTATCACACTGCGCGCTCGATTTTCCGAACTGCGAACAAGCTCAACGCGGGCGCATTTATCTGCGAGATCGCGCGATCGGAGATTGCATACACCGAACAGCGACCCGCCGAGTACGTAGCGGTCATCCTCGCAGCCGCACTGCGCGAAGGGTTTCGCGGCCCCGTTTTTATCCAGGGCGATCACTTCCAGGTGAACGCAAAGAAATTCGCCGTAGATCCGGTGGGCGAAGTCAACGCCGTGAAGCAGCTTGCACGGGAGGCTGTCGCTGCAGGGTTCTACAACATCGACATCGATACATCGACACTGGTTGATCTATCGAAGCCGAACCTGAATGAGCAGCAACGCACGAACTACGAGCAGGCGGCGGACATCGCCAAATACGTTCGTGAGCTCCAGCCCGAGGGAATCAACATCTCCCTCGGGGGCGAAATTGGCGAAGTGGGAACCCAGAACAGCACCGTCGAAGAGCTTCACGCGTACATGGACGGATTCAATCGCACTCTGAAACGCGTTGCGCCGAGCGCAGAGGGACTCTCAAAGATAAGTGTGCAGTCCGGCACGACTCACGGCGGCGTAGTTCTAGCCGACGGGTCTATTGCCGATGTGAAGATTGACTTCGAAACGTTGCGCCGCCTATCAAAGGAGGCACGCGACAACTACGGGCTTGCTGGAGCCGTGCAGCACGGCGCCTCGACTCTCCCCGACGAAGCGTTTCACAACTTTCCAAAAACGGAAACATGCGAAATCCATCTCGCAACGAATTTCCAGACGATGCTCTATGATCAGCTGCCCGGGGCCTTGAGAGACCAGGTGTACGCCTGGCTGCGTGAGAACGCGAAGGACGAGCGAAAGCCCACGGATTCCGACGAGCAGTTCTTCTACAAGACAAGAAAGAAGGCGCTCGGCCCATTCAAGAAACAATTCTGGGGCTTGTCCGCGGAAACAAAACAGGCGCTCTCTGCGGAGTACGACAAGAAATTTGAATTCCTGTTCACCAAGCTCGCTGTCGCAAACACGAACGATGTCGTTTCCCAGCTCGTCGAGCTCAAGCCTCAGCACAAACCACCTCCGCACGAAGATCTCGCTGTGGTTCCCGCTGCACCCGATGACGCGGATTTGAGTGACTGAGTCGCCCCCTTCAAGCAGCGCGTGGCTCCCGACACTCGAAGCGATTATTCGGAGCTCGGTGCATGAGACTCGGAACTCATTGAACGGCCTGCTGGTAAATCTCGAGGTTGTCCGCAGCCGCCTCGCGCGCGCTCAGGGCGACGGTTCAACAAATCCGGACGTCTTGTCCTTCGCTGAACAGGCGGTGGATCAAGCCGAGTCGCTCGCGCGCCTGAATGAGGGCATGAGCGCGCTGCTTTCGTTGATCACCGGATGTATGGGAGCCGATGGAAAATTTCATGGCTCAACCGCCGGAACAGCACGAACAATCACCTTCGATATTGACAGCACCGTTGCAGACGCGCTTCTTCCCCGATTGAACGGATTAGCGAATAGCGCCGGTTTTATGACCGAAAGGCGGGGCGGTTCGGTTATATTTACAGTCCCCGCCAAAAGCGGTACTGAATTACGCCATCCAGAATGAATCAGCCGAAAATTCTCATCGCTGACGATGAGTTGTCCATTACTAAAGGACTCAGCGCCGTTCTCTCAGACGAGGGTTACGACGTAGCAGTCGCACCCGACGGGAAAAAGGCTCTCGAGCAGCTCGGAGCCGATGGCTTCGGCGTAGTCCTCGCCGACCTGATGATGCCCAAGCTCGACGGCCTGACGCTTCTAAAAGAGCTTCAGCGTCTGGGAATTCCGACAGAGTGCATCATCGTCACCGGACAGGGGACCGTCGATTCCGCTGTGCAGGCAATGCGGGAAGGCGCCTACGACTACATCGAGAAGCCTCTCAACGCCGAAAAGCTGAATAGGCTCAAGGCACTCATCCCGAAAGCGCTCGACAAATACAACGTGCAACAGAGAAATCGCGAGCTGTCGTCGAAGCTCGAGGGCTTTACCCATTATGGCGAGCTCACCGGCCAGTCCGAGGAGATGCGCGCCGTTTATCAGATCATCGACGCCGTTGCACCGTCTACGGCGAACGTACTCATACTCGGCGAATCAGGAACCGGTAAGGAGCTTGTTGCGCGCGCGCTGCATACGAAAAGCGATCGTGCGAAGGGACCGTTCTTCGCGCTCAATTGCGCAGCGTTGCCAAAGGATATTCTCGAGAACGAGCTCTTCGGTCACGAGAAGGGCGCGTTCACCGGCTCGACGAATGAAAAAGCGGGCGCATTCGAAATGGCGGACGGCGGGACGATCTTCCTCGACGAAGTCGCGGAGATGCCCACGGATATTCAGGTAAAGCTCCTTCGTGCTATCGAGACGCGAACAATTCGGCGTCTTGGGGGCAAGAAAGAGATCACTGTCGACATTCGCGTTGTCGCCGCGACTAATCGCGATTTGCAAAAGGCATTGGCTGAGAATGAGCTGCGCGAAGATCTCTATTATCGCCTTGCCGTCGTCGAAATTTTTCTTCCGCCACTTCGCGATCGCGCCGGCGACATCAAGCTTCTTGCAAATGAATTTCTTGCTCGCTTCGCACAGCAGAACGGAAAGAAGCTGAACGGCTTCGACGAGAGAGCGTGGGAATGGATTCTCTCGCACAACTGGGGCGGCAACGTACGTGAGCTGAAGAATGCGGTCGAGCGCGCGGTAATCATGGCGAGAGGCGACAGGATTATGGCGCCCGACATTATGCCGCGACACATCCGGCTGGCTGGAGAGGCTGCTGCACCGATGACCGTGCCGGAAGGCGCATCCCTCGCGGATACGCATAAGCAGCTTGTGCTTCGTACATTTGCGTCGACCAGTGGTGACGTCGCGCGAACTGCAAAGATTGTCGGCATTTCTGTCGACGAAGTTCGCGACGAGATTTCATCGATGGTTCACACCAACGGACACGCGGTGGCACCAATCGCAGCGTCGGCCAACGGCGGAACCGACGGCGTGCGTTCTCGCGGATCAACTCAGAAAACCAAAAGCAAAAAGCGTTAGACATTCGGAGGAGGATGATGTCGGACTACGATTGGGACGACGACGAGCCATACGTTGTCATAGAGCAGAACCCGCCGGGCGTGGGGTCTTTTATCATGGGACTCGCAGTCGGCGCTGGGTTGGCGCTCCTGTTTGCGCCGCGCTCCGGTGAAGAGACGCGAAAAGATCTGCAGCGTCGCGCGCGCGCCGTTGGCGATCAGGCGCAGGATTTCGTCTCCGAAGTCACGGAGACGGTGAGCAGCAAAATTCAGGAAGCGAAAGACACTGTCGGCGAAAGAATCGACTCGGCGCGCAATGCCGTCGATCTCAAGCGCCGCCAGGTTTCGAATGCTGTGGATGCCGGCCGCGCGGCTGCGCAGCAGGCACGAGTGGAGCTCGAGCAGAGAATCGCCGAGACCAAGGCTGCGTATAAAGAGACCTAGTGGCACAACGGCCGCTCCCCGCCCGGATCGGCTGGACGCTTCGCGATTACGCAAAGCGCGTCTGGGACAATAGCGGAGAAGACAACATCTTCTTTCTGGCGGGAGGGATTTCGTTCAATCTCCTTCTCGCCGCAGTCCCGTTTTTTCTTCTCCTCGCGACTGGCCTCGCGTATCTCCTGAATCAGTCAGCCGACGTATCGACTGCCGAGATCAACGCTATTATCGATCGGTTTCTTCCGCCTCATCCCGCTGGTGAGGACTCGCCGATCGGATCGATCCTTCTCCCCCTGATCAAGTCACGACAGGCGATCGGGATTTATGGCGTGATCGGTTTCATCTGGTTTTCGACACGCTTGTTCGGTTCGCTCCGAAGTGTTCTCGCAGCAATCTTCGATATCGATGCGGACCGCGGAATTATTGCCGGAAAAATTTTCGACATTCAAATCACCATTGTTTCAACGCTGCTGCTTGTTCTTTACACAGGCTTGAGCGCGTATCTCGCGCTGGCAACGAGCAGAGGTCTCGTGGTGCTGGGCCAGCTTGGATTGCGAAAGGATGTGATGGGAACGCTCGAGTACAACATCGGTCAGGCGATCGCGTTTCTGTTCATCACCATCATGTTTTATTCGCTCTACAAGTTTTTGCCGAATCGGCACATCAGATGGCAGACAGCATTGATTGCCTCGCTCTTCACGAGCTTCATGTTCGAGCTCGCGAAGAGATTGTTCGGTGCGTACGTGCAGTCATTCAATCCCGGGTCGATTTACAAAGGAACAGTTGCTGCCGTTGTAATTATTGTGATCTGGGTTTATTACGCTGCGACGATTTTTATTCTTGGCGGCGAGGTGGCTCAGGTGTACGAGCTGAGGCGTGTGCGGCGACGCCAGCGCGAAGCATTTGAGGATTGACGAGGCTCTGGAGTTAGCGTGCTGGTTCGCGCATTAAGCGTTGATTAACATGTTCGAAATCGTACAAAACTGGAATGAAGGTTGCCATTGTTCCGTGTGGATACATGAACTTTAGAGCCCGGGAGGCTTCTCGTGGGAAAGCTACTGATCGCGGCGGCGTTGCTCGCCATTTCAACGACAGCATGCAAGAAAACCGATAGCGGGGATCTCGAAGTCGAGAAGCCAGTCGTCGGCACCGTTACAGATACTCTGAACGTACCGAAGGTCGAAGTGGGATCAGACACTGTTGGCGTGAAGGTTCCGAACGTCGATGTTCATCAGGACACGGCGAACATCAAGGTTCCCACCGTCAAGATCAAGAAGTAGATTTATCGATTGAGGGAGGGCCCGTCATCACAATGTGGTGGCGGGCTTTTCTTTATGCTACAACTGCAGGGATGAACGTTGGGGACATATGCAGAGATGACCCATTCGGTTTTGGGTCAATAGTTCTCGGTAATCGGCTAGCGAGTTTTCAGCGTTGGGTTTCTACCGACGACCCATTACTCGCGAGCTGAACGCCGAGAACTATTGACCCAAAACCGAATGGGTCATCTCCGCGGATATGTCCGCGTCTCCAACATTTGTTGCAGCTTGTAGTTAAGCGCGCGAAGGTATCGTAGCTTTCACGCTCCATGTTTTATATTACGAGTGCCCCAGGTCCCGGAGGGCGAAAGCCCGCTAACTCCGTCAGGACCCCGAAGGTAGCAGCGGCATGCGGAATCTTACGTTGCTCCGTCAGGCCTGGGGTACTTTCCCTCCTCAATGTCGCTCGCACTAGCCCGTAAATACCGACCCAAAAATTTCGCCAGCGTGGCGGTACAGTCACATGTATCCAACACGCTGCGCGGCGCAATCGAGCGCGGGCGCGTTGCGCACGGGTACCTGCTGTGTGGGCCTCGTGGAGTCGGGAAAACCACGCTGGCCCGCGTTCTGGCGATGGCTCTAAACTGCGAGAACAAACAACCGGATGGAGAGCCGTGCGGTGTGTGCAGCTCCTGCCAGCGAATCTGGAGCGGAACGTCGAGCCTCGATGTTATCGAGATCGATGCAGCATCGAACCGCGGTGTAGACGACGCACGCGAGCTGCGTGAGCGCGCGATGTACGCGCCGTCAGGAGACGATCGATATAAAGTCTACATTGTAGACGAAGCACACATGCTGACGCGCGAAGCATGGAATGCGCTTTTGAAAATTCTCGAGGAGCCACCGCCGAGAGTTGTCTTTGTTTTCGCGACGACGGAGCCACAAAAAATCGCGCAGGCTGCTGCGCCGGTTTTGAGTCGCCTTCAGCGATTCGATCTCAAGCGAATCAGCATAGGCGAGATTGTGAAGCGCCTCGAGACAGTGATGCGTGAGGAAAAAATCACATACACTCCCGAAGCACTCGCAATGCTCGCGCGCGCGGCAGATGGCTCGATGCGTGATGCGCTCAGTCTTACCGATCAGGTTGTTTCACTGGGCGAAAACAGCGTCACATCCGACAACGTGCGCTCTGCACTCGGACTCGTTGCCGAGGATGAGTATCTGCGCATTGTCGACATCATTGCGAATCGTCGAGCGGGAGAAGTGTTCGCAACTGTGCGACGTCTTGCCGATGAAGGGATCGATTTCGGAGTATTCCTCGCCGGCTTCGCCGATATGCTGAGAGCGCAGCTCGCCTTGCAGCTTGGCGGATCAATCGAAGGGCTGTCCCCGGAATCGAAGCGAGCGCTGGAGTCATACCGGGAAAAGTTCACGGCCGGCGATCTTCTCAGAATGCTGTCGACACTGGCAGAGCTGGAGCCGCAATTCAGGAAGAGCTCTCAGCAGCAGCTGCTCGTAGAAATGCTTCTCGTTCGGTTCGCATTATTCGATCGGGCGGTAGCAATCGAAGAAATTCTGCGCGGGTTGAGCGGTGGCGGAAATTCCGGAAACGATTCCGGTGCGAAGAATTCCCGGCCAGGAGAGCAACCAGAGGTTCGTGCGCGGCCACTCGAGCGTGAGACGCGGCGTGCTGCGCCTGTCGCCGATCGTGCGCCTTTCGTGCGCGCACCGGAACCGCCGCCGGTTGAAACAACTCGGCCGCCTATGCCGTCACCACAGGATAGCGGCGCGTGGAAAGTGCAATATGAACAAACTGCAAACGATGCTGCACGGCCGCGTTTCACGGATGAATCCGTGCGCGCGGAGCGGCTTGCTTCGTTGCGGGCGAAGGACCCGGTGCTGGATGCCGCAATCGATGAGCTCGATCTCGAGCTACTCGACTGACATAACCAAACAGTCACGAGCAGATGCCAGATTTCACTAAGATTCTCGAGCAAGCGCAGCAGATGCAGGGCCGCCTCGAAAAAATTCAGGGCGAGCTGGAAGGAATGACAGTCACAGCGACCGCCGGCGGCGGAATGGTGACTGTCGACGCCGACGGCAAGGGACAGATCAACCGGATTCGAATCGATCCGTCGGTTGTGAATTCAGCTGACGTGGAGATGCTCGAGGATCTCGTTCTCGTCGCGGTGCGCGACGCGCAACAGAAGGCGGCAGAGCTCGCAAAGCAGGAGATGTCGAAGCTTACTGGCGGGCTGAACCTGCCGTTCAAGATGCCGTTCTAGCGTGTCGGCAATCGACAATCTCGTCGGGGAGCTCGCGAAGCTTCCCGGCATAGGAAGGAAAACTGCTCTCCGACTCACCTATCATCTCCTGCGGCAGCCGCCGGAGCAAAGTCGCAAGCTCGCCGAAGCGCTTTCCACATTGACCGAAAAAGTCCGGCCGTGCGCGCAGTGCTTCAATCTCACCGAGGAAGAAATGTGCGTCATATGCCGCGACGCGCGTCGTGACGCTACCCTCATTTGCGCAGTCGAAGAAGCAGCGGATATCGGTGCAATCGAGCGTGCGGGGGAGTTCAGGGGATTGTATCACGTACTTGGCGGACGCCTGTCGCCACTGGATGGCATCGGGCCGGACGATCTCACGATTCCTCAGCTCGAAACACGTGTGTCAGGCGGTGCGGTGAAAGAAGTGATAATCGCGACCAATCCGAGCATTGAGGGTGAAGCCACAGCGTTGTACGTTCAGCGCAAGTTGCAGCCGTATCAGCTCACCGTGACGCGTATAGCACGTGGTCTTCCGGTGGGTGGGGACCTGGAGTACGCGGACGGAGTAACGATTGCGCAAGCTTTATCTGCACGGCGGGCGATGTGACTAATGCGCGAGCGAGGCAGCTCGCGGCGATTTGTTTTGCGGCAGGGGCGGGAATCGGCCTTGTTTTCTGGTCTCGCGTCCAGAGGCAGTATCGCCGCGATCTTTTCAGCAAGCATCCCCTTCGGCGGCTGGCAGCTCTCAGTTATCTTCGCGGGCGTCCAACAGTCAATACTGCGCGGCTCCTTCGCGAGTATGTGGCGTGGGAGCATAGCCCGATACTGAGACAACGTGGCGTGCGTCTCATGAGACGACTCGAGCAAACACTTCCATAGCGAACCCGATGCAGTCCGCAGCCAGCAGCTGGTCGTTCGAACAAGATGACCTGAACGCGATCGTGCGTACCATCACGCGCTTCCTGAATGAAACGGGAGCACGTTCGGCGCTGCTTGTCGATCGATCAGGCCAGCTTGTCACGACGGTTGGCGAAGATCTGCCGTCTGACCCCACGACATTCGCGACGCTGACGGCTGCCGACTTCAGCGCAAATGATCAGCTTGCGCGATTGATCGGAGAAACGGATTTCACGACGCTCTTCCATCAGGGCGAGCGTGAATCGATGTACGTGGCGGATATTGCTCGAAGGCTGATCCTTGTAGTGTTGTTCGAGAATCGCACGCCTGTTGGTCTTGTGCGTCTGAAGATGAAGCCCGCGGTGGAAGAGCTAACCGGTCACCTCGACCGCGCGTTTGCGCGCAGTCGAGCGGGCGGCACCACGCAGCCGAACATCCTCGCCGGCGCCGGCGACGAGATCGACGAGCTGTTCAACTGGTAAGGAGAGAGCAGCAATGTCGATGATCAATTACGCGGCCCGTGAGATAAACTGCAAAATTGTTTATTACGGACCCGGGCTCGGCGGAAAAACCACGAACCTCGAGCACATCTATGGTAAGGTGAAGCCCGAGACGCGAGGGAAGCTCATCTCGCTCGCGACTGAAACCGAGCGAACGCTCTTTTTCGATTTTCTTCCTGTTGATCTTGGGACAATTCGCGGATTCAATACCCGGTTCCATTTGTACACAGTTCCCGGACAGGTGTACTACAACGCGAGCCGAAAGCTGATTCTCAAAAACGTCGATGGAATCGTGTTCGTCGCAGACTCTCAGCTCGAGCGAATGGAAGCCAATCTCGAGTCGATGCAAAATCTCTACGACAACATGGCCGAGTATGGTTACGATTTAACCCGGTTGCCGTTCATCGTTCAGTACAACAAGCGTGATTTGCCGAACGCCGCGCCCGTGGCTCAGCTGCAGGAAGCGCTCAATCCCGGATGGGAACCCGCAGACCCATCACGCGCACGCATCACTCCTGATCCGTATCATGCTGGACAGAATCTCGTCAGCCAGCTTCCCACCGGAGAATGGGTGGAGCGCGCACCATATTTCGAGGCGGTCGCAATTGCAGGTGACGGAGTGTTCGACACATTGAAGGCGGTTAGCAAGCTGGTGCTGAAGGCTCTGGCCTAGCACCTTCTCCGCGGTGAATCTCCCGAACGCGATCACCGTCGGACGAATTATGTTAGCGCCCCTGATTGCGGCGCTTCCTTTCATGACATCGACGGTAGCTCGACTCGCGGCATTCGTGATCTACATCATCGCGGCCGTGTCGGATTATTTCGATGGAATGCTCGCGCGCACGCGAAATCTCGTGACGGATCTCGGTCGGCTTCTGGATCCATTGGCAGACAAGCTGCTCCTCTTTGCGACGCTCATTCCGATGTATCTGCTGATGTCTCCGGAAACCGATCGCTTTGCGCCATCTAAAGCATCACTCGAGACTGCACATGCATTTCCGTTCGAGACTCCATGGGGAACCGTCGGATTGCCGTGGTGGATCGTCGCGATCGTAATCTCCCGTGAGTTGATCATGACTGCATTCCGTCACATTGCTGCGCGACGTGGCGTAGTGATAGCAGCGATCGGTCCGGCGAAATTGAAGACCGGTTTTCAGTCGACGTGGGTTGGGGCGGCCTACTTCTGGTTCTTTGCGTCGACGCTTGCGTCGACTCGCGGATTTCAGAGCTCCGGTTGGCAGTATTTCGCCTGGTTCAACGGAATCGTTGGCGTAGTGACGATGGTTGTCGCGGTAATTCTTACAGTGTATTCGCTCTGGCTGTATTTCGCGCGCTACGGTCGAGTTCTTACGGGCGATGCTCGACATTTGTGAGAAGTGGAGTGTTGGGGTTGGTTACAGCGGGGGTACCCGTTCCCCGATTCCGCGTGCCGAGGCGAGATGTCCGAGAAAATCATTCTCACAGCTGTGTCGTTCCTGACATCTGAGCTCGGCACGCGGAATCGGGAAACGGGTACCCCCGCTGTACCAACCCCCACACCCATTCAGGCGAATGCCAAGACATCGCCAAATGAGGGTGCGATTTGAAGATTGAAGTCGTAACTATTGGAGATGAGCTTCTCCTCGGATTCACCATCGATACGAACGCTGCCCATTTAGCGCGTGAGCTTGCGTCGATTGGCGTTGAGATCACTCGACGCACCACGGTTGGCGATTCAGCCGAGGAGATTTCGAACGGCGTGGGCGAAGCTCTGGAGCGAAGCGAAGGTGTAATTACGACTGGTGGTCTTGGCCCAACCGCCGATGACATGACGAAGCCCGCGATCGCACGGGTTTTCAATCGCGAAATGATTTACGACGAAAGCATCGCGCAGTCGTTGCGCGACCGGTGGGCAAAACTGGGACGCGGGAAAATTCCGGAGTCGAACTTCACTCAGGCGTGGATTCCGAAAGGAGCGGAGATCATTCCGAACGCCCACGGGAGCGCGCCAGGCATATGGCTCGAAGACGATCGCGGACGCTGGGTCGCAATGCTCCCCGGAGTTCCGCGAGAAATGCGAGCGATGCTCGCCGACGAATTGATGCCGCGAATTTCGGCACGCACAGCGCAAACCTCAAAAAATGTCGTGATGTCGTGGACAGTTCGTACAACAGGAATTGGAGAATCCGCTTTATTCGATCTCCTGGGCGATCTCGGACACACGGTCGAAGGACTACATCCCGCATTTCTTCCATCCGTCGAGGGAACGGACATTCGCCTCACGAGCCGAGATGTAGCTCAAGCCGAAGCAGTTCAACGACTCGAGCGTGCCGTCGAACAGCTGCGCTCGAAAATTGGAGCTCACGTCTACGGTGAAGGCGCCTCGGACCTGGCATCAGTCGTACTCGACATTTGCAAAGCCGATGGGATCAAGCTGGCAGTCGCAGAGAGCTGCACCGGCGGACTACTCGGCGCACGAATTACCGCCGTTCCCG
>DATLDN010000041.1:0-17584 GCA_035525855.1 Gemmatimonadaceae bacterium | reverse complement strand
ATTCGCGGGCGCGTGCAGGGAGTTGGATTTCGCTGGTTTGCGCGAGTGCAGGGCCGTCGCCTTGGGCTGTCGGGCTGGGTTACTAATAATTCTGACGGAAGCGTAGAAGTTGCCGCGAGCGGCGACCAAGCCCGACTCGATGAATTTCGCCGGGTATTGAGGCGTGGTCCTGACGCGGCGGACGTAAGCTCGATCGATGATCTCGATCCCGTAGACGAGCACGATTTTCCGTTTGCGGTCCGCCGCTGATTCGCGCTACGTAAGGATACGTATTATTGAGAAGCAGCACGGCCTTTAAGGTTCGCTGATAGAAAGCTCAAACGGGAGTTGCGATGAAGTTTCTCAAGCGATTTTCAGCCGTAGCATGCGCGGCCATCTGTCTTGCAGGGGTCTCCTCGTGCAAGAGTACGACTGCACCAAAGGTGTCGCTGCATATCTCGGGAGTTGTCACCAATTTCGCGGGCGCGCCGATCGTCGGCGCAAAAGTCTTCCTCGAAACAGTGGAAATTCCTTTTCTGTTGCTGGGGTCTGCTCCGCTGGATAGTGCATTGACCGACGCTCAGGGCAGGTATGCGGTGTCGTACGTGAACGATGAGGTGACATGCATAAGCATTTATCAACTTCATGTGACAAACGGCGCCGGCCACGATGTCTACACTAATGACTTATCGGGCAACAGCATCAAATGCACTTCAGCGGTGCAGACCATCAATTTTCAGATGTGACCCGCAGACCCCTGCCACAAGAAGTTGCATCGCTAACTTTATGCAGCTACATCGCCCCCGTAGCTCAGGTGGATAGAGCAGCGGTTTCCTAAAACAAACCTGCCGTACTATGAACGAGTCTTTTCATAGTGCGGCTTTGTGTTTGATTGGCGTGATTTGACACCATTGGCATGCACTGACCGGCATAGCTTCCGGCAGAGTATTGCGCGGGTCTACCCATCCCAGTTCGAAAGCATGACACCGGAAGAGCAACGCGCCTACGTGCTCAGTGTGCCGCCTTCCCTTGAGCATCCCATGGGTGAGCCGGCGCCGAAGCACTCAGAGCAGAAACACCTTCGCGGGAATAGCCCTCGCGGCTCGAAGCCCACGGCCGCTTACGTAAAGTGACGTATAGGCGGCTGCAGTCGGCGATGAGATCCTTCTAACGCGGAAAGAACGACAACTCAAGGAGGATCGATGCACGTCAAAGCTGCTCTGCTGGTGAGCTTGGCCCTCGGGGCTGTCGCTTGCTCTGCATACCCATCCGACCCCATTAATGGCTCTTCCGATCTCTGGGCTGACCGCACGGATTGGATCGGCTCAGTAGCGATGAAGACTGGAACTGTTCTCGTTGCCAAACTTCATTTCTCTGTTGGCAGCGTGCCTTCTTGTCCGCCCACCGCACGATTATCTCGAGACTGTGCTTCCTCATGGTACGTCCAGATTGGACCAGCGCTGATTGAAAACTCTCTCACTGGCGCTCAGCTCACTGCGGATAATTTCCCGGCCGGACCGGGTGGTTCGGAATTCAAGGTCAACTACAGAGATTGGGATGGTGCGTTCGACGGCAGGGCAGGCTGCCTCGGGCTGAATGACAACGCGACATTGCAGTACAGAGTAGCGGTGACTCATCAGCCAGATGAGACTTTGAAAGGCACTCTGAGTGAAGATTGTATTGCTTTTAATGGCTTCAATACTGGGGAGATACGGAATATCGATGTTCAGCAGATCGTACTGCACCACGTTAACTCCCCATGAACGCAGACAATGAAACTGTGGGGATGGAAAACCCGGGATATGTTTGATCGATACAACATCATCGATTCAGCCGATCTATCTCGCGCGGTCGCTCAAAGATTTAATGGCATAGGTTCGGCAGAGAAATCAGTAGAAGCCGTACAGGTCAGTTAGCTAAGTTATTGCACCACAACACTTGCCCCCGTAGCTCAGGTGGATAGAGCAGCGGTTTCCTAAACCGTTGGCCGGGTGTTCGAGTCACCCCGGGGGCATTAACTTCATCATCAAATGACAACTCCAACACGCCCATCAGCCCGCTCGCAGAGCACTTTCGAGTCGTTCTCCGAGGGGTTCGACAAATACAACAAGCAGATCACGTATGCCGTGATCGGCATCGCCATCTTAATCGGCGGAATCTGGTTCTACCAGCGCTCGCAGTCGCTGAAAGGAGAGCGTGCTGAGCGAGCGTACTTTGCCGCGCAGCAATCCGTTCCGGGGAACTTGCCGCTGGCCGAATCTGATTTGCGAAAGCTGATCACTCGTTACGATGGAACGACGGCCGCGAACCAGGCTCGTCTCACGCTCGCGCAATTGCTCTACGATCAAAACAAGTTTGCCGAGGGTGTGAACGAGCTGAAGAAGGCGATGCCGTCTCTCGAGAAGTCGAAGGACTTCGGTTCGTCCGCGCACGTTATGGCCGCTGCTGGTTACGAGCAGCTCAAGAAGTTCGATGAAGCTGCAGCCGAATATGCTGCGGCAGCTAAGGCGGACCGTTTCGATCCCGATCGCCAGCGCCACGAAAACTTCCAGGCACATGCACTGCTGCTCGCAGGACAACGCGATCAAGCGAAGGCAATCTGGACACGTCTTGGAGCGGACTCGAAGGGAACCGTCGCCGGCGAAGCTCGTGTACGACTCGGCGAAATGTCAGCCCAGCCTGAGCCGAAGAGTTAAGCTGACTCTACGCGCGCCGAGGGATTTACTCCGGAGGGAATGAGGCCGAGGCGCGCTAGGTAGTCGGTGAATCGCAGCAAGAGAAGATCGTTGTATTTTCGCGCGGCGAATTGCACACCGAATGGGAGTTGCGACGGGGAAGTAAAGACTGGTGCACTGATCACCGGCAGATGTGTGAGAGTCCACATCAAAGAGGGATCCGGCTGTTCCATCTCGTTCCTCGGCGGCGCTTCGCCGGATGTGCTGAGCGAAACGATCACGTCGTAATCATCAAAAAAGTCATCCATCGAATGCGTGAGAGAATCCTGCGCGCGCAGAGCGGAATGGTAACTCCCGACTGAAACTGATTGACCACGCTCGATCAGCTCTTTCATGATCGGAGAAATCTGATCGGGATTCTCGAACTCGTCCCTGAAATAATAGGAGAGAGTTTTATCGTAAATCGTCTGGTGAACGTCGTGCGCTGAGCTCATTTCCGCCGGAACGGAAACATCGTTTACTACGATGTTGCGATCTTCGGCTAGACGAGATGCGAAAGAAACCAGAGCATCTCGCGCGTAATCAGCGGCGAAATCCCACGTGTGAGTTCGAACGAGAGCGACACGCCACGGCCGGTTCCCCGGCTTGTCCTGCCGGGCATCATCGGTCAATGCAGCGTGACTCACGGGATAATTCGACCCGTGTACGCGAAGCACATCGAGCATTCGCTCAATATCCTCTTGCATTGCGCAAAAGAAACCGATCGTGTCGAGACTGTCGGTCGTCTTCAGCATTCCGGTTCGCGGAATCAAACCGAATGACGGCTTGCATCCGTACACACCGCAGAAACTCGCCGGTCGCGTGATCGATCCCGCAGTCTGAGTTCCAACTGCAACGGGAACAATTCCAAGAGCAACCGCGACGGCTGATCCACTCGAGGACGTACCCGGAGTACGCGTGACGTCGTGCGGATTCAAACAATTTCCGATTGCGTGTACAGCGAACTCGGCTGTATCAGTTTTCCCGGGAATTGCCGCCCCTGCATCGCGCAGACTGTGAACTACGCGAGCATCGTTTCCGGGAGTAAAGCCGCGCCACAGCGGACTTCCCATCTGTGTAGGAAGATCGATCGTATTGAAGATGTCCTTGACGCCGACGGGTATTCCCTCGAGTCGGCGCAGAGGCACGCCCGAGTCCAACCTTTTCTGAATTTCTTCAGCATGCCGATGCAGCGTGTTCGAATCGAACGTGACCCATACTTTGAACCGGTCGCCGAATTTGTCAGTCTGCTCGACGCATTCGTCGACGATAGCGCGCGCTGTTATTGCGCGTGCTTGCAGCTGCTCGATGAGAGATCCAACAGAGGACTCGAGGAACAGACCGTTATTCCTTGCCGTTTTCTTCGCGCTCGATGAGCTGCTGAGGGTAGGGAAGTATGCGCTCGCGATTCTTCCGTGTCTTCTCGATGACGGGAAGCTTTAGGCGCTTTACCTGCGGCAGCTTCTTCTCTTCCATAATTCGGAAGAATTCCTCGCGGCTCATTCCGGTAACATCGAGATAATACTGCAACGACTCCGGAATCTCGGTGTCGTACTGGCGCGCGAGCTCGAAGCCTTCTTCGCGGGAGAGGAGTCCGTTTCGAACATCGACGCTGGCCTGATATGTCGCGCGGCCGTATCCGCGCTTCAAGTAGTTCGTAAAGTCATGCATGCCGGGCATGATACACTCGGCGCTCTTGTAGCCTTTGTAGGTGCCTTCGACTTCCGTTTCCTTCCATCCATAGTTGTCACGAACGAATTCCATCTGTCGCTCGTCGTCCCAGAAGATGTAGTCACCCAGATGGATGAGCCGAACGCCAGTTTTTTCGAGCTCGTCGACGGAAGGGAAGAAGAACGGCTTCATATCCTTCTCGGTGAGGTTGCCACCGACCATCTCCATTGGATTTCGCTTCGTCGACACCTTCTGGAAATATTCGACGTTGAATTCGATCATCGGATTCTTGTACGTCGAGCGACCTGATGCTTCGGCGATCGACTCGCCATACACGAGCAGCGGAATGTTGAATCGAACTGCGACTTGAAGCGGGAAGGCGCCCACTCCTGCATGGCAGTGCCAGCAGGTGTCACCAATCGCCTCGAGTGACCGCGCAGCAATCCTGTTCACGAGATCGCGATTCGGCGTGAACATTATGTGATCGACGTTGAACTTCTCGAGCGAGTTGAGAAGGTTATACCAGCCCGTTTCGCTGAACCAGTTGTGGCTGAACGTCACGGCCAGCGGCTTCATGCCGTAGACTTTGGTTAAAACATGCAGCTGAAACGTGCTGTCTTTGCCGCCGCTGATAGGGACGATACAGTCGTAATTATTTCCTGCGGCAGCCTTGGCAGAATCGAGGATCTCGCGGAGCTGACCCTCTTTCTCGACCCAGTTTATATGAATTTTCTGCTCGGATGACTGGCAGGCCTGGCAGATCCCGAGCTCGTCGAATTTCACGCCTTCCTGGGTCTCCGGAATGCAGCATCTGATGCAATACTGCACGCCCTCCATCAACGGTTGGCCGCTCATTTGTCCCCGCGCAGAATCGCGAAGATCACGACGTCCAAATACTCGCCATTCTTGAACATTGCCTGCCTGAGAACTCCTTCCTTTGTCATCCCAACCTTTTCGCAGACCCGAATCATCGCTGAATTTCGAGCTGTCTGGCCAGAGTAGATTCTGTTGAGGTTCAGCTCATTGAAGCCATAATCCATCAGAAGCCGGTAGGCCTCAGTGCCGACCCCCAAGCCCCAAGCGTCCTTCTCACCGATCAGGATCGCCAGCTCGGCCGATTGGTTGGTCCGATCGATCTTCTGCAGCGACACATTTCCGACATGCTCGGCGGAGCTTTTCAGCCGGATGGCGAAGGCCCTTGTTGTTTCGCTGTTCTGAACTGATTTAACGTAATCGGTGGTTCTGGCCAGCGTGTTTCGAATCGCTCCGTGGGAATTGTCGCGGCAGACGACGGGATCGTTCAGCCATTCGACGTATTTCTCGGAGACGTCAGCCATCGAAAGGGGCGTGAGATAAATCACATCGCCTTCGAGCCTAAGGGCGGTCATTCCGAGTCCGGCCAATAGCGTATAATATATGTTATGTAAACTAACTGCACACAGCCAATGTGGGAAAACCGTCTTGCCTCGACTGGGTTTCCCGAGTGTATCCCTGCCATTAGCAACGAGTTAGAGCGCACGGTTGATGCTTCCTCGCAGGTTCTGCAGCTCAAGTGGGTAATTCACCAACGAAGACGAGATCGGCTGGGCCTCTCAGCGATGGATACCAGATTCCTTGCTCCTCACGGACCGTCACGACGAGCTCGCGGCCTGAACGGGTGCGCAGTTTAACCGGCGACTTCGCTCTGTTCCACAGCACCAAGAGGATTCCAGATGCAACTGCGCCGGTTCCACACGCGAGCGTCTCGCCTTCAACCCCACGCTCGTATGTCCGAATCGTCCAAGCTCCGTTGCTGCCAGCTGGCGCAAGGAAATTGACATTCGCTCCTTTCTCGAGCGACCGGTCTCGGCGAACCCTCGAGCCGCGTCCAAGGACGTCGGCGGCCTCCACATCGGAGACCTCAATTGCGACATGAGGCACGCCAACCAACGCAAAGCCCAGGCGCGCTTCTGAACCTTCGCGTTCGATTTGATCCCACGACGGCTCGACCTTGGTGACAGGAGCCAAGTCGATCTCCGGTAAGCCGTCTACCAGCCTCCCTTTGACGTCGCCCGAATCCGTTCGAATCACCATCTCGCCAGGCGCTCCGCCAAGCTGCTGGTTCAGTCTGACGGTACACAAAGTCGCATTGCCACACAGCTCGCCGACTGAGCCATCACTATTGTAGTAATCGATCTTTGGATTGCTCCCGTTGGACCGATCGAGAATAACGATTCCATCGGCGCCGACACCCGTTCCTCGAGCGCAGAGATTTTGAATCGCGGCTTCGTCGCGCAGTCTGTCGGTGGGCCCATCAGCCTCATCGAAGAACACGAAATCGTTCCCCGATCCACTCATTTTGTAGAATCTTCGCCCACGCTGCATCACACCCGACCTCGAAGTCCCCACCATCGAAGGCGCCATACCATCCACACCGCCTCTCGAACGATTTTCTTCGACATCTTGCTCGCGCCCTGCGCCCGGTCGGTAAAGACAATCGGTATTTCGACGATCCGGAATCCTTTTTTCCACGCGCGGTAACTCATCTCGATCTGGAATGCATAACCGTTCGATCGAACATCGTCGAGGTCGATCGCCTCGAGCACCTCGCGGCGAAAGCATTTAAACCCGCCGGTCGCGTCGAACAGCTGCAGGCCTGTAACACCACGAGCATAAATATTCGCCGAGTAGCTCAGGAAAAGCCGGCTCATTGGCCAGTTCACGACATTGATCTGGCCATTCAGATAACGAGAACCCAATACCACGTCGGCGTCCTTGATCGCCTGCAGAAATGCGGGCAGTCTTTCCACGGGATGCGAGAAATCCGCGTCCATCTCCAGGATGTAAGCGTAGTCGCGCGCGAGCGCCCATTTGAATCCAGCGATATATGCTGTTCCAAGACCAAGCTTTCCCGCGCGATGCAGCACGTGAATCCGCGGGTCGGCCGCCGCCATCTCGTCCGCAACCTGGCCTGTTTCGTCTGGCGATCCATCATCGACGACAAGCACTTCAATCGACGGATCCTGCGCCAGCGCTGCCGGCACAATGCGCGGCACATTTTCGCGCTCGTTGTACGTTGGAATAATTACGAGAGCTTTTTCAGGCAACGGCTCTGCGCTCCGTAACAACTCCCGCGCCGATCGCCAACACAATTAATACGAGAGCGACAAGCGTCACGATCTTCCCTTTCTGATAAGCCGGGTCATCGAACGACAGCTCGACATTTTGCGCACCGGTTGGCAATGGAACACCGATTAAAGTGTAATCCGCGCGCGCCGCAGTCCCTTCCCTGCCGTCGACCCTTGCACTCCACCCGGGGAAATAGTTTTCACTCACTATCAGAGCGGATCCTTGAGGCGCAGGCGCCGCAAGCTTGACGCTTACACGCCCCGGTTCATAACGACTAACAGTTGCGGCAATAGCTAGAGGCTCAGGTAAAGCAGTGACATTCTGAGCACCCGTGACTGCTGCGGCACTATCGAACAAACCTGCGCGGCGAACATCGAACCGCGGATCGATGACTGTGCCCAGCACTGCGTCATCGCCGGCTTTCACGATTATCGGCACCACCCACGCGTACGGACTTTCCCCGGGCAGCTCGAACAGAGACACGTTGAGACCTGCTGCATCCTTCGCTGGTCCCGCAACTTTCTTCGCATTCGGGAAAAATCGGCTGACGTCATCGACATCTGCGAGGAGATATCGGGCGTTCAGGAGGTGCCACACGTTCGGATTTGCGAGCTGAGGATAGCCTCGATCGCGATCGAGAAGCTTGTCATACCGCTTCAGCTGATTTCCGTGATAGCCCAGGACGTTCCGAACATCGTGTACCATTAATCCGTCGCCGGTGAGTCCGGGATCACGGGATGGATAGCCCAGCTGCAGCGTAATTACCCTGGCAGGCTGCGGCTGGCCTTTCAAATAATCGATCGTTGGGTCGCTCGCGTAGAGCTGACTTGCCGGCGCAGAAAAAGTCCAATACACGCGAAGAATCGTCCACAGATCGACAGCCGCCAACGCAGCCAGTGCCCAACCTGCAATACGAATTGGAATCTGACGACGTTGAATGAACAGCAGCAGCGCGACTGTCGCGATCGTGAATGCGAATGATCGCCACGAGCCTTTGAGCAGCTCAACCGAATTACCTATCGCGCGATCGACCTGCTGCTCGAGCGCGAGGCCTTGTGCGATGTTGTTCAGAATTCCTGTTGTAGCCAGAAGCGCAATCAGTGCCGAGAAGCCAAGCCACCCGTACAAATATTTCTTGCCGACCTTGAGATCGAGAACGTGCTCGACTCCCGCCGCGCACAGAAACGCGATTGCCATCGTTCCGACAAAGAACACAGTGTTCGGAGCACGAAAGAATTTCGTTCCAGGGACGATCGCATACGGGATGTGATAGAACGGTGTGTGACCGCCGAGTGCCCACAGCGTCGCGACAATCAAAACGCCGGTCCAGAACCAGATCTCCCGCCGACGTGGATCAGATCGAAGCCCAACAAACGCAGCGCCTGCAAGAATTAGAACTGTTACGCCGATGTAGTCGCTGTGAAAATGAATTCCGCTCTCGCCCCAATAGTGCTCGAGCATTCCAGTGAACTGCGGCAGATATGAATTGAAAAGTTCGGCAGGCGGCCACGCGTACGACGTTGCACGCTCGTAATCGGCGAGCCCACCCGCTCTGGGCGACCACGCGATGTACTCACGAACCGGCAAATACTGAATGGCGCCAACGAGCATACCGAGGATGACTGCGGCCGGTCCAAGGATCGCTCGCTTTACGACCTCACGATTGGGCACCGCCTTCGATTTTCTCAGCGTGAGCAGAAGAAATACCGAGTACGCCAGTGAAGCGATGAGGAGATACTCGAGCAGTTGTGGATGCGGGCTTATCACCGCTAGGCCTATCACCAACGCGAGCACGCCCCAGCTCCAGCGCTTACCATCACGTACGCCGCGAACAAGCAGCAACAGAGTCAGTGGAAACAGTGCGCTAACGAAGAGTTTCCCATCGTGACCGGGAGATACGAGCGATGCAATCTGCCCGCTCATCATGTACGCTATTCCGCCGAACAGCGAGCCATAAAAGCCAAAGCCTGTCGCGCGCAGAAATAAGAACGTGAAAAGGCCGGCGAGAAAAACGTGGATGATAAAACCCCACGTCATCGCAACGTCGGTCGGAAGAAAAAGCCGCAGCAGAAACGTTGGATAGAAAATGTCACCGTGCATGGCGGCGACGTACGGCATGCCACCGAAGAGATACGGGTTCCATAAAGGGAAATGTCCCGTCGCTTTCAGCGTGCTCGCGGCAAACTCACGGAAAGGATAGCCCGCGATGTATTGATCGCTGTTCGGGCCGACGAGAAACTTTCCTGTGAGCGCCGGAGCTCCGAGCAGCAGCGTGAAGAAAGCATAGGTTGCCGAAGCCAGCAGGTTCTCATGCCGCGGAGCCTTGAGGCTCGCGACGGGAACAGTGGCATCGGTAGTTGCAGTTGTAGCTGAGCGTGTCATTGCGTGAGCTGAGTGTTCGATGAGCGACGAGCAAACCCGAGCGCGATGAAGCCAGGCACCAGCTCGACGACGGTCAGCCAAAGTCTCGATGCAACTGCGACTGCAAACGCGTCGGGCTGATTCGCCAATCCCAGACGCACCATTCCGGCTACCAGCGCGCTCTCACGAACAACGACTCCGCCGGGTGCGAACAGCGCGAGAAAACCGATGATGTACGACGCGGCATAAACTGCGATGTATGAGAATGTGGCGCCAGACGCGGAACCCAGTATTGCAATGACGAACATTTTGAACGCTACGCCGTACGCAATCCACGACAGGAGCGACCGCGCGACGGCAAGCCAGATAACGCTCGACCGAAGCGGTGGGATGGTGATTTCCTTCCCCGTGAGGGACGCAGCAATTGCACCGAGCCGCGGGAGAATAATCGGAAGCAATGCGAGCGATACCATTAGAATCACTGCAATTGCAATCGCTAACACCGGTTGATCGATCGCTTTCATTCCCGTGACGGCAACGAGCGCGATGCCGGTGGCAATCGTGATGACTTGAATGATCACTGACGATCCTGCCGCGGCGACTGGAGAAACTCCGCGCTCGCGTGCCATCACGCTCATTGCTGCAATCGACCAGATCTTACCCGGAAGGTATTTGCCGAGATTCGACACGAACCAGATTCGGGAAGCGACACCAAATGGAAGAAAGGCATTCCATCCCGTGAGGAGTCGGCGCCACGTTTCGATCAACAATAGATACGTCAGAAAAACAATGACAGTCGCGCCAACGATCCAGGTCCAGCCGATGGAGATTGTAGAAAGCCGTTGAGTGGCGGCCGACCATTGCCCTCTTAAAGAGCGAACGGCGGCCCAGACAATCGCCGCCGCGAAAAGCCATTGCGCTGCGAGAAAGAGATTACGACGCGTCGCGATCAAGAACCTGTTTGTAGATGTCGGCGTAGCGCTGCGCTGCGGATTCAGGAGCGAATCGCGACAGAGCGTAGAGGCGCCCCGCCGCGCCCAATGTTCGCGTGCGCTCGGGTTCAGCGATCACTGCATCGAGTGCCGCGGCCAATGCAGCCGAGTCTCCCGGAGAAACGAGGATTCCCGTGCGGCCATCCTGAATTACATCCGTCAGTCCACCTGAGCGAAATGCGACGACCGGTGTCTCGCACAGCAATGCCTCGACAGCCACCAGTCCGAGCCCTTCATCTATTGAAGGAACTACCAACGCCGTTGCGGATTGATATAAACCTGCGAGCTGCACGGGCTTCAATTGTCCATGCCACGCAACACGATCTGCAACCGAATACTCCTGCGCCATCGCGCGATATCGGTCGCTGTTTCCGCCATTGCCAACAATGTCGATCACTGCGTGGCGTTTCATCTGCGAGATGGCGCGGAACAGATACTCGAGTCCCTTCTGCTGCGTGAAGCGGCCGACAAAGAGCAGTCGTGATGCTTCGCGTCGTCCGTTCGGACTGTATCGCGTTGTGTCCGCAGGCATCGGGGCGACTATTGGCTTTGCTGAAGGCACGAGTGTGGTGACTTCATTGGCAAGCCACGTCGATACCGTGGTCACCGCCGCTGAATGCTGCAGAACATGACGAAACAACGGGCGGCTTATTGCCGCACTCCGCGCGAGACGGACGTCGGTTCCGTGAAGTGTTGTAACAAGCGGACGATGCGACATTCTCGAGATCCAGCTTCCAATCACTCCGCTTGGAAACCACCAGTGCGCATGAATCACATCGGGATCGAAGCTGCGGCGCGCTCGCACACCCGCAACGAAATCCGATCCCATGAATCCAATGAGCGCCAACCTCGCACTCCATGATGATGCAACGTCCTGCGCCATGTTCCCGGTATACGCGAGCTTTTCGTATTGGCGGGGTGCGTAGCGAAATCTCTCGACAGTAATTCCGTCGAGCTCTTCAACGGATGCGAGTCCCTCAGCTGCCGGGGCAACCACCTGGACATTTACACCCTGGGTGGCGAGAGCTTTCGCGAGACGCAGTATGAACGAGCCGGGTGCGTCCCCCTCGTTTCTCGGGAACGAGTGAGTCAGAAAAAGTACGTTCACAATTTCAGGGTTTAGGCTGCGTGTCGCGGTTTTGCGCCAGCTCCTCGAGACGCGAGCGCAGCTCGCGCATTTCTGCGCGCTGCGCCGCGATGAGCTCGCCGATCAAACCGGTCGCGAAAAAAACGCTTCCGAGAATGAGACACGTCTCGACGAGGTTGAGGATCGGCCTGAATCCTTCTCCGGCAAAAATGCGCCACAATACTGCGACAACTCCAGCGAGCAATCCGAACACAAACAGACCTGCACCGAGCATTCCGAATAGCAGCAAAGGTTTCTTTGCAAAGCGGAGCTCGAACCACACCGCGAGCATATCCAAAACGCCCACAGGTATGCGGCCAATTCCAAACTTTGACCGGCCCGCATGCCTCGGGTAAAGCGGTACTGGTACTTCCGATACTGTAAATCCCTGCGACGTCGCCATGACGATCATGTAGCGATGCCAGTCAGGACGCGCAGGCAATGCCTCCATCACCTCGCGACGATATGCTTTTACAGAATTGAGATCGCGAACAGGAACATTGAACAGGCTCCGGCTCAGCCTGTTGTAAACGCCGGATACAAAAGCTTTCTCGTACGCGCCTTCCTTATATCCAGTCACCATGTCGGAAGTCCCGCCGAGCACAGGCGCCACGAGTCGCGGAATGTCTTCCGGTTTGTACTGAAGATCCGCCGGATAAAAAACGAGCACCGATCCTCGTGAATGCAGATATCCGGTGCGCAGTGCCTCAGCAATTCCGCGTCTCGATCTATGTCGAGCCGAGCGAAGAAAAGAATATTTCGGTTTTAAAGACTCGAGGACGGCCCACGTATCATCGACCGAGCCGTCGTCGATGACAATCACTTCGTATTGTCCGGGAGAGTCACTGAATGCTGCTTCGGCCTGAGCCATGAACAGCGGAAGATTTGCCGCCTCATCTTTCGCGGGAACGAGAACACTCACCGCGGGTCTCCATCCGCTCGGCAAATCGAACGTTACCTGATTCTCCGAGCGGACTGATGTCATACGCGCTTGCGCATGCGGGCCGACAACACTCCGAGCTGGTCGCGATACTTGGCAACCGTTCTGCGCGCGATCTGAACTCCACTCTCACGAAGAATATTCACAATTGCCTGATCGGTGAGCGGATGCTTCGGGTCCTCGTCCTGAACCAACTTCTCGAGCTGCGCCTTGATGCCGCGAGCCGAAACATCGTCTCCGTCGGTCGTAGCGAGTCCTGACGAGAAAAAGAATTTGAGCGGCAAAACTCCGCGCGGAGTTTGCACGAATTTCTCGTTAGTCACACGACTCACAGTCGACTCGTGCATGTTGATCACTTCCGCTACTTCGCGAAGTGTCAACGGCTTTAGGAACTGGACGCCCTTGTCGAAGAACTCGCGCTGACGGTCAACGATGTAATTCATCACCTTCAGCATCGTCTGCCGGCGCTGCTCGATTGCCTGAATCATCCAGTTGGCTGAGTTCAGCTTGTTCGAAATGAATTCCTTGTTCTCTCCATCGAACTTCTTTTTATCCCGCGCGATCTCCTGATACGCTTTGCTCAGCTTGAGCCTTGGCAAATTTGCGTCGTTCAGGAAGACATGATACACCCCGTCAATTTTGTCGACAATCAAATCGGGGATGATGTAATTGTCGCTCCCACTACTGTATCGAAGGCCCGGCTTCGGATCGAGCTTGGCGATTTCATCCGCAGCGCCCTGCACGTCTGCGGCGCTGATGCCAAACCGCTTCGAGATTTCACTCCATCGGTGCGCAATCAGCTCGTCGAAGCAATCATGGACGAGACGATACGGCAGTGATTGTTGCAGACCTGCTTCTTTCAGCTGTAGGAGAAGACATTCCTGAAGGGATCGCGCCGCCACCCCCGGAGGATCGAGACTCTGCACTGTCTCGAGCATTTTCTCCGCTTCCTCTTTCGTGTAAAGTGGAAGATCGCCCAGGTCACGGTCGGATTCTTCGGCTGCCCGGCTGATCACTTCATTCAGCGAGATAACAATCTCGTCTACCGATGTGGCGAGATATCCGTCGTCGCCGATGTTGCCGATGAACTCATCGGCGAGGAGCATTTCACGCGGCGTAAGCTCTAGCAAGCTCACCTGATCGCGCAGATGATCGCTTAGATCACGCGACGCAACGGTGACGGGCTCGAAATATTCCTTTTCTTCGTGCTCTTCTCTTCGGCCGCCGGCAGTATCGAATCCGTCGAGGAGAATTTCCTCCCAGTCGATTTCCTCGCCGCGCTTTTCATCTTCCGTCGTTTCACGTTCCGGCTCAGCTTGATCTTCTTCTTCCTCTTCCTCTTCAACCAGGTCGAGGAATGGATTGTTCAGCAGCTCCTGCTTCAGATGCTGCTGAAGATCCAGAAGCGGCATGTACAGCAGATCCATCGCCTGATACAGGCGAGGATTGATCTTTAATTCCTGCTTTAGCTGAGTAGACTGACTGATTCCAGGCTTCACGACGCGGCCCCTGCTACTGCTAAATGAGAAAACCTGTCGCGCAGGCGCGCCGTAAGAGTGGGGCCAAGATAGATGTCTGCGACCGTATCGTCGAACACGAGATCTCGCACAGTTCCGGAAACTTTTACCTGACCGTCGAACATAATGTATGCTCGGTCCACGATATCGAGAGTCTGCTCGACGTTGTGATCGCTGATGAGAACGCCAATCCCGCGGTGCCGTAATCCGGCAACGATGGTCTGGATGTCGTGAACGGCGATTGGATCAACGCCCGCAAAGGGCTCGTCGAGCATCATGAACTTTGGACCTGTCACCAGTGCGCGTGTGATTTCCAGCCTTCTTCGCTCGCCACCCGAAAGTGCGTACGCCTTGCTCTTCCTAAGGCGCTTCAAGCCAAGCTCATCCAAAAGTTTTTCAAGCTGCGCCTGCCGCTGCTCTTTGCTCAGCGGACGCATTTCGAGTATGGCCAGAATGTTGTCCTCGACGGATAGCTTACGGAAGATCGATGGCTCCTGCGACAAATAGCCGATTCCGTGCCGCGCTCGCTGATACATCGCCATCCGCGTAATATCGCGTCCGTCCAGCACGATTCGACCCCGATCCGGCTCGATCAACCCTACAATCATATAGAATGTAGTGGTCTTACCGGCCCCATTGGGGCC
The DNA here is from genome assembly GCA_035525855.1 of Gemmatimonadaceae bacterium. Lineage (GTDB taxonomy): Bacteria > Gemmatimonadota > Gemmatimonadetes > Gemmatimonadales > Gemmatimonadaceae > UBA4720. Next base: position 2,532 of record DATLDN010000041.1, on the reverse strand, counting down.
CAGGAGACCAACAATTTCCCCTTGCTGCACCTTCACGGCGACGTCGTTCACGACCGCACGCCGTCGGTAGGTCTTCACGAGCCCTTCGGCCTCCAGAACGCTCCCGCTTGGCGCCGGCCTCGCCTGCCTGAGCAGATCACCCTCAGTTTCATCGCCGACATGTCGAAGCACGTCGGCAACCTCGGCGGGATTTTCCGCGACTTCGCGCCAGATTGCGTCGGTAATCCGTACGGGCGCCTCAACATCATCGGGCTCGGGCGCAGGGCCGACGACAGCACCGGCGGTGATGAGCCGCGGAATGAGCGACCCCGCGAGGTACGTTCGAACCTCGTCGAGCCCAAGGCGTCCGGCTTCCCGCTCCGAATCGCGACCGTCTGCTCGCAGCTTGCGCAGGTATTCGTCGCGATAGCGGGCCGCCGCGTCCTTGAATTTCGCCACGCCCTTTTCGTCGGCTGCGCCGATGATTGCCGATAGAGCGATGTCGACGGAGCGTTCCTCGCCGACGAGTTGACGAATGACTTCGCGTATGCGCGGGGACAACGGTTTCCCGGTCATCGCTAATCCCTGCGGATTGGTCTGACCGGCGGACGTGTCGACGGGCTTTGTGTCTTTGGCGTTGTAGCAGGGTCCGAGTTAGCAGGCTCGACGTAGATGCCCGTCGCCTGCTCTACCACATCAACAGTTCGCACTTCGCGATTTTCAAACAAAACTGTAATTGCCTTTCCCTTTACGTAATTGATGTTCGGTATTGTCCTCACCGAGTTATTTGCAGCAACCTGATAGTAGCTGCTTGCATTGCCAGTTGCGACGATCCGCTTCGGCTGCGGTTTGCTTGCGGTGTCCGAGACTGCAACGCTGTCGAATTCAGCGACGATGACGTCTCCTCTCATCCAGTCTCGTTCAGACGAGATAATGCGTGCAGTATCGGGAGCGCTGTTAGCATACGCGTGACGAACCGCACGCACCTCTCGCAACCGTTGCCCCGGCATGATTGCGTCGATCGAGTCCGCGGTTATCAATCGATCGGGCGACAATGCCTGCGCGCCCTTGGGTCCCCAGGCCATCACGCGATCCAGCCGATCGTTGCTCATTCGCATATCGATCGAATCCGATACGAGCTCGAGCTGTTCGCTCAATACGTGTCCGTTCGGCGTTGCGACAACTCGCTGCAGAACTTTGTTCCGCGAATAAAGGACGATAATTCCGCCCGTCAATGTGAACGGCCGGTCGCGACGGCTTTGCACGGACGGTGACTTCATCAGCCGCGCGATCTCCAACCGGCTGTCCATAAATGCCGAGTCGCCTTTGGCGATTACGTCGGGCCGTGTGATCTCGACGGCACCTGATGCGAATACCTGATTATCACCCTGCGACGTGATCTGGTTTGCGACGACGTTGATTGGCTCCGAGGGACGTCCTGGTGAATTCGCTTCGATGATTTTCATCGTCGGATGTCCCGTTGCGATCGCGGTTGCCAGCGGGCGCGTAGGTGTGGACCGGTAATAATCGATTGCCGGACCCTTCATGGTCGTTCCGCTCTGCAGCAGAACGTTCACATTGCCTTCGGCGTGCAGCCGGTCCTCGAGCTGGAAGTACGTCATCCGGTCGGAGTCCACCTTCGCTTTCGTTTCGCGGTAGTGAACGTTACGGATCAAATAGAGCACACTTTGATCGCCGTAATATTCGGCGCTATCGGCATTGATTGTGTTGTCCTGCCCGCGACATCGATACTGAACTCCTCCGCCCTGAAAGACATTGTATCGATGGCTCGGCAGCTCGATTGCGTTCGTGCGTGTATTGCCCGTCGGCGATTCGTAGTCGAGAATGCATTCGCGCGGCTGCTGCGCGGCAAGCGACGAAGCGGTCAACAGAATGATCGATCCAAACAACAGCCGGCGAGAAATCACTGACCTGGCAATGCGACGGATCCGGTGGTTCCGCTTTTCGTTTTGAGAATCTGGACGTTCTGCATGTTTGGATCGGAACGAAATCCGACACCCGCCAGCCGTCGTCCCGGCTCGGTGAGAACGAACGCGCTGTCGCTCGAAATCTGATTCAATGATTGATCGTACTTGAGCTCCGGCGTTTCCAGGCGGCGCCCTTCTTCGGTGACGACAATCACGCTGTCGCGCGCCATCATGTTGCCCAACCGGTTCATGTACGTTCCGCGTTTCGATGTGAGATAAGCATCGCGCGCACCCGTGATGGTGAAGAACGTTGCAGCTACGTTTTGCAACTCCACACGTGTGTTGTCGTCGAAGAACAATGCGGAATCAGCCGTCAGCTCTGCGCGCGACAATCCGTTGTCTGTGAGATTGAAGCGCGCCTTGAACATGACCTGATCTGCAGAGTCTGCCCGGTTTGCATGTCCCACAACCGGCGGCTGTGACTTGTTGTTGCACCCAAGCAGCACGCCGCCTGCAAAGATGATTGCCCCAATTATGAATTCCATTCTCCTCATACCACTCCGGCCCGCATCAAGTCGTGCAAATGGATAACACCAACGAGCCGGCGCCCTCCATCGACAACGGG
>DATLDN010000028.1:0-5298 GCA_035525855.1 Gemmatimonadaceae bacterium | reverse complement strand
AATTACGATTCGACCGTCGCAAACGATTACAAGCACTGCGGTTGCAAATACGAGGATCCACAACAGGAAGCATTATCGCACGTGAGCTTCGCGTGGACTAAGGAGCACACGTTCGTCGAGACAAAACGCATCATGCGCGATCTTCCATTTCGATTGGACATTCGAGTGAACGGCGGCCACACGACGGGACCGACACTGATCCTCCTACACGGTACTCCAACCCTCAACACAGTTTACTGGACAGAAGATCGTCCCGATTCATTCTGTATGCAGATGGCATCGCTCGCCGGCGCAAAAAAGGGCGACGCGATCGCATTCGGTCACACTCACCTTCCGTGGAATCGAACCGTCCAAGGAATTCACTTCATCAACACAGGAACAGTGGGCCGCCCGAAAGATGGTGACTGGAGGGCGGGCTATACGATTCTCGATCTAAGAAGTGACAGTGTGAACGTCGAACACATACGCGTCGATTACGATGTAGCGCGTAGTGCCCAGGTAATCCGTGAAAGCGATTTGCCGAATGAGTTTGCGGATTTTCTCGAGTCTGGGAAGCGCCCCTAGGTGCGTGGCTTCTGCATCGCGTGACTCATGATGCTTCCAAGAATCCCGCCAAGATGCGGTTGTTGTCGCACCGCATGATCCTGAGCTTCGCGAGCTTCATTCTGAAGTGAGGGACTCATCTGCGCTGGGTCGAGATTCGACTGCCGTTTGTGATGCGCGATTGCCGCGAGCACGATCGGAACGAGAATCATCATCAATTGTTTCGATCGCTGAGGATCGAGCCCGCTGGCTTTCGAGACCCCATCCTGGACCTGCGTGTTTTTCGACCCAAGCACGCTTCCCAGCACACTGCCGAGCCCGCCGGCTCCGACGGCACTTGCCAATCCACCGAGTATTCCGCCTCCCCCGCCGCCACCTGGAATCAGATTTCCAAGTCCGCCGAGCAGACTTGCGTGATTATCAGCTTCGGAGTGAATGGCTGCCGCGGCTGCAGGATCGTCCGCGTGACTTGCCATTCCACCGAGGACGACGGGAAGCGCGGCGGTTACCGCTTGTTGTGCGGTTGCCGAGTCAACGCCAAGCTGCTGGCTGACCTGGTTGATCGTGTCTGGTCCGAGTTGCTGCTGGACGGTGTCGAATATTCCGGGCATGGCTCCAATGGTTTGGCGTAAAGTGCCGACGACAGAGCATCGGCACTTTCCGCACCAGTTGCCCTACGCGTCGCAACACTTTGCGCAATAATTTTTTGTTCAATTTGGGCTCAGCCCGTGGATATCCACTCCACCCAGCGGCTGAGGAACGCGTTCGCCTGGTAGCCATCGAGCACTCGATGGTCGATGGTCAGCGACACGTAGCACATCGGTCGCGTTACGATCTCCTCCTTTCCGTTCACTTCAGCGCTCACGACTCGCCGTTCCATTTTCCCGACGCCTAGTATCGCGACCTGTGGCTGGTTGATCACAATCGGCGTTGCGACGAGACTGCCACTCACCCCGTGATTCGAGATCGTAAACGTTCCGCGCTGAACGTCTTTCGGATCGAGTGATCCACTTCGCGCGCGGTCCGTGAGATCGCCCAGGCGCTGCGCAATTCCGAAGAGATCGAGCTCCTGCGCCTTTTGAATAACCGGAACGATCAACCCTCCATCAGGCAGAGCAGTCGCGACACCGATATTGATGTCGTCGAAAATTTCGAGACCGTCGTCATGCCATCGCGCGTTTGCTTCTGCGACTTTTTTGATCGCTTCAACCGCTGCTGCAACGAAGTACACCGTGTATGTAAGACGCGCTCCGCGTGATTCAAAGTCAGACTTGTTGGCGTCGCGGTGCGCAACGATCCGCGAGAGATCAGCATCGAACACGCTCGTCACATGCGGCGCAACAGACATGCTCTGCACCATGTGCTGAGCGATACTCCGCCGCATCTGCGTATGCGGAACCTTGTGACTTGGAATCGCCGTCTTCTGAGCTGCGGCGGGAGCGGGCCTCTCGACTCCGGACGCGATCACGTTCATAACATCCTGATGCGTGATTCGTCCACCACGACCAGTGCCTTCTATCATCGATGGATCGAGATCGTACTCCTTTAGCAGTCGCCTCACTGCAGGACTAAGATCTGCCGACGCATCTGTTATCGCTGATTGAGCGACCGCCGGCGTCTTGGAAATTCCGTCGGCTTGCGGTGCGCTCTCAATTTTTTGCGCTGGTGCAGGCGATTCACCCGTGGCGAGTGAAATTCTTCCGACAATATCGCCGGGCTCGACCTTATCACCTTCGCTCTTGAGAATTTCCGCGAGAGTGCCACTCGATGGTGCCGCGATTTCGACGTTGACCTTGTCGGTACTTACCTCTAGAAGCGGTTCATTCTCTGTGACCGCATCGCCGATCGCCTTAAACCAGACAGAGATAACATTTTCGGTCCCTTCGCTCTGTTCGGTCGGCAGAGTTACATCTACCAACCCCGCTCCAGTCGCCGTCACGCTTCAATCACCTGTCGCATTTTCCCGGCGATCGAATCAACCGTCGGCACGACAGCATCCATCAACCCGAAATTGTGTGGAACGGGAACGTCGGGAATGGCGAGTCGTTGAATCGGCGCATCAAGATTGAAGAACGAATGCTCTGCCACCGTCGCCGCAACCTCGGCCCCGAACCCTGCGGTGATTCCGTCTTCGTGAACGATCAAACAGCGACGCGTTCGTGAAACCGAATCGAGTACAGCTTGTCGATCCCACGGAGAAATGGTTCGTAAATCGATGATCTCGATCGATTCGTCAACTTTTTTCGCTGCAAGCTCACATCGCTCGACCATCGCCCCCCAGGTAACAACCGTGAGTGCATCGCCAGGTTGCGTGATCTTCGCCTTTCCCATCGGCAACACGTAATCGTCGCCGGGATACGGACGTCGGGCCCATGGTCCATCGAGCAAGTGACGGTGCTCGAAGAAAATGGTTGGATTGTTGCTGCGAAGTGCGGCGCGTAAAAGTCCAACCGCGTCCTCAGCGTTCGATGGAAAACACATCTGCCAGCCGATGGCATGCGCCCACAACACTTCGCTCGATACGCTGTGCCACGGATCGCCGACCTTTGCGAAGCCACCCGGCATGCGGACCACAATCGGAGCAGCAAATCGATTCGCGGTACGCCAGCGGATTGTTCCGCAGTTGTTGAGCTGTTCAGTGGCAGGGTCGGCGTACTTCCGAAATTGTATTTCGGCTACAGGCATCAAGCCCGCGATGGCCATCCCCACTGAGCGTCCGATAATTCCTTCCTCAGACAGGCTCGTGTCGAACACACGCTTGTCGCCGAACGTGTCCTGCAATCCCATCGTTGCCGCGTGTACACCGCCTTTCGGTCCAACGTCTTCACCGAAAACGAGAACGCGCGGGTTGACAGCGAGCTCGTGTTCGAGCGTTCGACGAATTGCGGTGAGCATGTTCGTCCGCTGCGCTTCCGATTTCGGCGTTTCACTCGACGGTGGAAATTCATAATCAGTCGCGGCGAGACCGCCGATCTGTTGAGTGTCACCGGCCTCAGCGAATCGATATCGGGTAATTCGCGCGGGATCAGGCTCCGGCCGAGCCAATGCACCTTCGAGCGCAGCTCGCACATCACGCTCGACCTCGGCTTCGAGCTCGCCGAATTGCTCCTCCGACATAATCGAAGGGATCAAGAACTTTTTCAGCTTCGGAAGAGGATCGCATGCCTTCTCTTCCTCGAGAAAGTGCGGCGACTTGTACGCCTGCGTATCCTGGCCGGAATGACCGCACAAACGCGGAACCCGGAGCCGAAGGAGCGCCGGGCCTTTTCCATCGCGAACATGTTCGAGCACATCCTCAAAACGCTGCACAGCTTCGAGCGGTTCGCTGCCATCTCCTTCGCGGATGTAGAGATTCTTGAACGACCCGAGATTCTCGGCGATGTTGGCGCCGGGCGTTTGAAGATTTCCGGGAACTGAAATTCCGTAACCGTTGTCTTCGATGTAAAACAGAATCGGAAGCTTTAATGTTGTGGCGATTGTGAGTGACGACCAGAACCCGTTCGTTGCGACAGAAGCTTCTCCACCCAGCACGACGGCAATCGATCGATCGTAGGATTTGTCGCCAAGTACGTCGCGATGGTACGTGATTGCCTGCGCCCATCCGACCGATGGTGTGTATTGCGAACCAACGTCGCCGGACATCGGCAGAACGATCGGCCCATTCTTGTTCGGAAGATTGCAGACGACGCCGATATCGCGGCCGTCGCTGAATCCTCCTGATTTTCTGAGCGGGCCGGCGAAGGCGTCCTCGAGAGTGAGGCCAAGGGTCAGGAGAAGTGGGCGCGAACGATAGTAGGCGCCGGCCGCATCGTGCTTACCGTCGAGCAATGAGCCCAGAATTATCTGGGCGAGGTCGTGACCGCGGGCGGAAAACTGGTACACGACTTTTTTTGCGGGCATGAGCTCGTTTTCTTCGATATCGTCGAGCCTACGCGACGCGAGAACGAGATACGCAACACGTTTCCAGTCCAGGCGATCGGCCGACTCGCCTTTTTTATGCGAGCCGGAAGGAGGCGCAAGCGTACCAGTCATGCGCTGAAATTAGTCGATTGTCCCCGCCGCGAAAAATGCCTTACTGCCGTTGCACAAAACAAAGAGGGCGCCGCGAAACCGCGGCGCCCTGCTTAGAACTGCGACGACCAGCGTCCGAACTTTAGTGACAGCGGCCGAGTGGACAGTTCTTGTTAGCCTCGCATGTGTCCTTTGCATTGCAGCAAACTCTGCCGGTCTCACAACACGCGTCATGCGGGATACAAGCAGATGACTGTGCCTGCGCCGTACCCGGCGACATCGTGACGATCAACGGAACCAGAAGTGTCGCAGCGCCTGCGCTAGCTACTTTCTTCAGCATTCCTCTCCGGAACATGACCGCTCCGCTGAGCGGCTTTTGCTGCGCCTCGCTCTCGTCGAGCAGTTTTGTCCTCCTGAGCTCTTCGAGCGCGAGCATGATGAGACCAGGGCTCGGCTCATAGCCTGTTCTTGCCGCCACCTCGGCGGTGATCTCCTCAACAGTTCGCCCGCCTTCGATGAGCAAATCCATTACGCACGCCGTTGTCGGATCGAGCAGGTGGACAGCATTCTCACGCGGATCATAGACGAGGACTTGATCCTCGAGCTGATGGCGCAAAACATCTGTTCGCATTCGAGCGAGTGAGATCATTTTTTCCCAGTAAAGAAGTCTGGTCAGGGGTTCCGGCGCCAAACTGGCGGGAACATTTGTCTCAGCAACCTAAGTCATTCTCCCCAACCCATCAA
>DATLDN010000013.1:0-3696 GCA_035525855.1 Gemmatimonadaceae bacterium | reverse complement strand
TGTTGTTTGCTTCCGCTATGTATCGCCCGGTGCCGACGACGCGGAGTTGGATACACTCAACGAGAACATTCTTGTTCGCCTGCAGGAAGATGGACTCGCAGTCCCTTCAGGAGTGCACATTCGCGATCGGTTCGCGATCCGTGTCGCGAACGTGAATCATCGAAGTAAGCTGTCCGATTTCGACGATCTCGTGCGTGATGTTGTGCGGTTGGGTGCAGAGCTGAGTGCGGGCAAAACAAAAACGCCGCTCGAATGAGCGGCGTCGCATTTCCATAGTAGAGTTCAGTGCGATTTACCTCAGCGCAAATTCCACTCGCTCTTCAACCGGATGATTCTCCGCGCGGAGAATTGCAACCGCAGTAAACTTTCCGTGCGCGTTGCGCCCATCCCACACATTCGCAAACACTGCGCTGTCGTTCGACTTCACAAGCTTCGACTGCATCGCCTGCGTGAACATCCTTCCGTTACTCCAGCGCCACACTTCCTTTCCACTCTCGTCGAGGACAACGAAGTCGTGCGTGCGCCCATCCTGAAAACGAAGCTCAGTCATCTTCCCGGTGTTGTTGTTCACGTGAAGATTGAATTGGACCCCATTCTTTACATTGATGTCGAACGTCGAGCTCAATGATTGCGCGCCCCGACGATGATGCTCCACCTGACTTTTATTCGGAGCTGGCTTGCGCACAGAAGAGCTGCTGGCAAATGCCACACACGCTGCAGAGATGAGAAGTATTACTGGACTGTTTGGCATCTACGATTTTTTAGCCTTCGCTGAAACGACCCGAGCCGTACTACATATGACGGCTAACCGAACGGGGCGCAACTTATCAACACCATGACGATCGGTCAATAGATAAGTAACAGAGCCACCATCACTTACAATTGTGGATTCTATTCGGGGACTGTTCGGTTTTGTGACCTCTCCGAGCTTGTGCAAAATTTCACAAAGTCGTTAAATTTCATCACATGAGCGACCGGCACTCTACCAACACCCCCTCCAATAAACCGCCGACCGCCCCCGCCAAAGAAGTCTCCGCTGCTTCATTCGCCGGACTCGGCATCCAGTTCGCCGTCGGAATCGTCCTCTTCCTCTACCTCGGAAAATGGATCGATTCACGACTTGGCACCTCTCCGACGGGCTTAATCGCCGGAGTTTTCATCGGAGCCGCCGCCAGCTTCTACCTCGTCGTCAAAAAAGTCTCCGCCCTGCAGAAGCAGGACGACGCACTCCACAACAGGCGCTCTCTATAATGAAAGCAGCCGCCTGGTTCGCTCTCGCAACAATCGCCCTGATCGCGCTTGCATATCCACTCGTACGCATGGGATTTGCTTCCTCACACGACACAAACGCAATCCGCGTGAGCGCAGTGCTCGCACTCGTCGTGCAGCTCGTGACGTTCATCATAGCGCGCGCGATGTCGCGCACCAGCACGCTGGTCGGCTGGGGAATCGGCTCGATTCTTCGATTCCTCGCACTCACGATTTACGCATTTCTCGTTGCGCCGGCACTCGGGCTTCCACGCCCTGCTGCCCTCGTATCTTTCGCCGTGTTTCTCTTTCTCTCCATGCTGATCGAACCGCCATTGCTCGCATATGATCGCTGACGCCAAAGACTTCATCACTCCACACATCACCGACGCTCACGCTATCGACTACCCGTGCCTGAAAACGGGATTCGTCTGCGAGCTCGAGCTGCCGCGATGGAACCCGATTCACATCGGAAACTTCGCCATCGATCTCTCGCCGACAAAGCACGTCGTCATGATGCTGATTGCGACGACGATCTGCCTGATTGTTTTCCTCGTCGCCGCACGATCACACAACCGGCGCGCCGCCGAGGGGAAAGCGCCACGCGGAGTCGCGAATGCAATCGAGGCCCTCGTGCTCTACTTCCGGCAGGAAGTCATTCTTCCGAACGTCGGCCCTCACGGCGAGCGATACGTGCCGTTCATTCTCACAATCTTCTTTTTCATTCTGTTCGCGAATCTTCTCGGACTGGTTCCATACGGCTCGACAGCAACGGGAAACATTTCCGTCACTGCGACGCTTGCGATTTTGAGCTTTATCATGATCGAGATCGCAGGTATGCGCACGCTCGGAAAGAATTACTACAAGACAATCGTCTACTGGCCGCACGACCAGTCGATCTACATGAAGCTGCCGCTCACACTCATTCTCACGCCGATCGAGCTGGCCGGAAAATTCACGAAGCCCGTAGCGCTCGCGATTCGATTGTTCGCAAATATGACAGCCGGCCACATCGTCGTGCTCGCGCTGCTAAGTCTCATCTTCACGTTCGGCTCATGGTTCATCCTGCCGGCGCCGTTCGTCGCTGCGCTGGGAATCATGGTGCTCGAAGTATTCATTGCATTTCTTCAGGCCTTTGTATTTGCATTGCTCACGTCAGTCTTTATTGGACTCATAAGAGAAGGAGCGCACTAAAGCAGCTGTCACGCGTGAGCAGTTAGTCAGCAGTCAGCAGTGCATTATGTCAGCAGTCAGCAGTGCATTTGGGTCAGCAGTCAGCAGTGCATTTATGTCAGCAGTCAGCAGTGCAGTTCGTAACCGGTTGAGTGACCGGTGATTCCCGCTGAAGCGCAAGCTTCGTTGGCGGGTAGCGTTGGTGGACGCGGCTTCCACCGTAAAGTTGTCAACGAAAGGAAAGGCAAATGTCGATTTATCCGCTACTTCAGGCAGCAGACGCAGCATTCAACACGAGCTACACCGCAGCATGGGCGCAGCTCGGCGCAGCAATCGGTGCCGGCCTCGCCGTCATCGGCGCAGGCATCGGTATCGGCCGCCTCGCCGGTCAGGCGATGGACGGTATGGCGCGTCAGCCGGAAATGGCCGGCCGTCTTCAGACGGGCGCGATCATCTTCGCGGCTCTCATCGAGGGAGTTGCATTGTTTGCAATCGTTATCGCGTTCCTGGTTCAGAACAAGTTCAAGGTCTGACGCATACAGGGGCCCGCGCATTCCGCGCGGGCTCCGAGGCGCGTCGCTCGACTAATTACAGATGAATACAATTCTTCCATTTCTATTACTGCTCCAGGAACACGCAGCCGGCTCGGCCGAGGAAGCGAGCGGGAGTCTGTTGTCGCTTCAGGCTGGACTGATGTTCTGGACGCTCGTGATGTTTGTTGCACTCTGGATGATTCTTCAGAAGTATGCGTTCAAGCCGATGACGGCAGCTGTCGAAGCGCGCGAGAAAGCGCTCGAGGATGCAATCGCGGCTGCGCAGGCGGATCGCGACGAAGCCGCGCGGATTCTCGCCGAGCAGAAGAGTGGTATCGAGGAAGCGCGTGCGAATGCGCAGAAGATCATCGCTGACTCGCGCATGGTTGGTGAGAAGCTGCGTGCAGAGATGGTCGAAGAGACTCGCGCTCAGCAGCAGGAGATGCTCGATCGTGCGCGACGTGAGATCGAATCCGAAAAAGTTCGCGCAGTAAATGAGCTCCGTCGGGAGGCAGTCGATCTTGCAATCGCCGGTGCAGGGAAAGTGATCGAGAAGAATCTCGATGACGATTCGAATCGTCGAATTGTCGAGAGCTTTCTCGCTTCCATTCCTGTAACGCCGGATAAGCGCTGATGCGCGACATCACCGTCACGCGCAATTACGCCGAAGCGCTGCTGGAGCTCGCGCGTCGTGCGGAGGATCTGCCGGGGTGGGGTAAGCTCATCCAGGATGTTGCGAATG
>DATLDN010000003.1:0-16184 GCA_035525855.1 Gemmatimonadaceae bacterium | reverse complement strand
CTCCCCGAGAGCCTTGCGATGACTCTCAGCGGCGGGCTTCACCTTCAATTTCTTGAAGCTGTACTCGCCGCAGTTGTCACATGCATGGCCTCGCGCAATTCTCTCGGCGCGCTCGTGGGAAATCTCACTCAATGGTTTACTTCGGATCCTTTGGAGTAGCGTCCGGAGGAGGTTGAGGTGAGAAGCGAGCGGGCGGCGTGTCGACCTGCGTGTGAAGATTCTGGGTCGCGGCTCTCGAAACGAGCTCTCTCAGGCCGCCGATGGCACCCATTACACCTGCAGCTTCAGCCGGAAGAAAAATCGTGGCGTTCTTTCCCTGTGCGAGAGTGGGAAGCGCTTCCAGGTACTTCATCCCGAGCAAATACATGGCAGCCTGCCCTTCAGGAAGCGCAGAGGCAATTTTTTGAATTGCTTCGGCTTCGGCGTTTGCCATAGCCAGCCGCGCTTCTGCGAGTCCCTGGGCTCGCAGTACCGCTGCGTCTTTCTCTCCTTCGGCCCGACGAACCTGTGATTCGCGAACACCTTCCGCTTCGAGAATCGCAGCACGTTTTCCAGCTTCGGCATTTGTAACTGCAGCACGTCGCTCTCGCTCGGCTCGCATCTGCAGCTCCATCGACTGCTGAATGTCGCGCGGCGGCTCGATTGCCTGCAGCTCGACGCGTGTAACATCCACGCCCCACCCGATGGATGCTTCCTCGATCACTTCGCGCATACGCTTGTTGATCACATCGCGGCTGCCGAGTGTGGAGTCGAGCTCCATTTCACCGACGATGTTTCGAAGTGTAGTGCGTGTAAGAGTCTCGAGCGCGTAAGGCAGATTCTGAACTGAGTATGTAGCCTTTTGAGGGTCGGCGACGCGGTAATAGATCACCGCGTCGATATCGATCGTGACGTTGTCTTTGGTAATTACGGGCTGGCTCGGAAAGTTTAGAACCTGCTCACGCAAATCAATGCGCGTGGTGTGGCCGGCCGTGACCCGCTTGATACCACCGACGTCGGATTCGAAGTACCGCACATCGATTGCTCGCGGGACTTCGACGAATGGAAGAAGAATGTTCAAGCCGGATCGTGCGACGCGGTGGAATCGGCCGAGTCGCTCGATGACCATCACTTCGGCCTGACCGACAACCTTGAAGGACCGCGTGACTACGAGCAACGCGATGACTGCAACGACGCCGAGAAAAATCAGACCTGCCATGTAAGCCTCAAGATGGGGAGCGTGCGCAATATGCCAAAAAAAACGCCGCCGTGTAATTCACGGCGGCGCATTAACTACAGCCATCAACCTTCAGCGGTCAGCCATCAGCTACTGCTTGAGCGCCATGTTCTGGCGTTCGGCAAGCGCGAACAGATCACGCTGCGACCCACTTTGTCGCAGGACAGCGATTGCGCGACGAAGTTGTGCATCTTCGGAAACCTGACGACGTCTCTCGGTCGAATCGCCGAAAGCGATACGAGCGATGCTCGAGCTGAGCAGCCTGTCGATCTCGCTGCCGCCGGCGTCGAACTGCGCTTTGTCGATCTTCACTCCCTGTGAAACGAGACGCGCATAAAACTCGTCGCGCCAGGCCTTCGATACCGTGAAGTTCGGCTGAACCTTTCCTTTGTGCTCGACAGCATAGTTCACGAGTGTTGCGCGAACAATCTGCGCCTTCGGTGCGAGGAGATTCAGAAGCTTCTGCTCGTCCGTCGACAGTGTATCGGGCTGGACGATGATGTCAGGGGTGACTGCGCCGCCGCCGTAGACAATGCGTCCAGCGTCAGACTTGAACTTCGGCCGACTCTTGCGAACTGAATCAGTCTCCATTGAATCAGGAAGCACTTCCACGAACTCGCCGTCAGGTAAAAGCTTTCGCTCTTTCTGAATTGACCGGCCGCTCGGCGTATACCATTTGGCTGTCGTCATCTTAAGTGCGTACCCGCCGTCGAGCGGATACACGGTCTGCACGAGCCCTTTACCGAACGAGGTCGTGCCGACGATCAACGCGCGATCGTGATCCTGAAGTGCACCGGCCACAATCTCTGATGCAGATGCAGTTCGGCCGTCTGTCAGTACTACGAGCGGAATGTTTGGTGCTGCGGGCTGATCCGTGGCGTAAAAGACCTGTTGATCGCCGCCGCGTCCGCGCACGCTCGAGATTTCCTGTCCTCTGTTGAGGAACAGATTCGCGACGGTTGCAGACTGGTCGAGGTATCCGCCGCCGTTTCCGCGCAGGTCGACGATAATTCCTTTGGCTCCTTCGCCGATCAGCTTCTTCGTCGATGCTTCGAGCTCATCCGTTGCGGTTTCGTTGAATTGCTGAAGCGGGATGTAGCCGACGTTTCCATCGAGCATGATCGCATATGGAACGGCAGGAATACGAACATTTGCGCGAGTGAACGTGACCGGAATCGGCTCTGCAACGCCGGCACGCAGGAATTTCACGGCAACCTTGGTCCCGGGCGTTCCCTTCAATGCATCAGATGCCTGAGAGGTTGTCCAGCCACGCGCGTTTGCCGTATCGATCTGAACGATGCGGTCTCCTTCCATTACACCTGCCTGTTCGGCGGGGGTGTGAGGGAATACGCGCTGTACAGTTATGAAGCCCTGGACTTCGCCGATTTCCATTCCCACGCCGCCGTAACGGCCGCCAGTCTGGGCATTGAACGTGGCCAGCTCTTTCGGCGAGAGCAGAACCGAGTACGGATCGTTGAGCTCTCGAACGAGTCCGCGGGCGGCTTTCTCGTAAAGCGTTGCGGCACCGACACTGTCGACGAACCGGCCGGCAACGATCGTGAGTACCTGGTCCAGAAGTCGCGCACCGTCGGCGGCTTCCTTTTGCTGGACGACAAAGCCGCCAGCAAGGAAGGGGACGGAGAGCAGAGTGATCAGCGCGAATTTGCGTGAATTGGACATGCTATGCGTTTGTGATGGGTCGTCTCAAGCTACTACATACGCTTCTTAGTCGGCAGAGTTCCTTCGCAAGAGAGGAGCCGCCCAATTCTCTAAGCAACTCGGCCGGCGAGCACATAATCGACGAGCCACTCGCGATTTACCTGGCGGAATGTTGCACTGCGAACGAGTCCGGCGCCAAGCAGCATCTCATGCGCGGGTTGTAACACGCGTTGGAGGTGTGATGGATATCGCTGAGCCAGAGGGAGCTGTTGAGCTAGCTCGTCGAGCGTCACACGCCATGTAACGGTGCCCGATTCCCGTGCGACTTCCAGCAACCGATAAAGCCTGCGTGCGACGGGACTGCTCAATGATTGATATTGCGGTGAGGAAAGTGTGACCGTAAAACCTGCCGAAATGTTTTCCCGCAACACCGGGGAGATCACAACGCGTGCATCGCCGGGCTCGGACGCGGCGAGAACCGGAAACAGTGTGAATTGTTCGCGGTCTGCGAGCCGCCTTCGCTCGATCGCAACCGATGTGAGGATTGTGAAGCGCGCATCGAGCGCGCTATTCGCTCGTGAAGCGAAGTAAACTCCGGTTGATTCGAGCGTGGTTCGCTCCAGCCGATTGAATGCCGAGCGCAGCTGTTCGTAGGTGCGGCCGTCAACGCGGCGACCGATGGATCTCAGGAAGGCATGAAGTGTGAAGCTGAGCATACCGTCCGAAGGAAACCCTGCCTCGCTGTATCGGCGGAGTATTTCGACGTACACGTCCTGATCGAAGGTGCCTGGTAAGCGATCACCCGGTGTCGGCAAGACGCGCCAGCGGCCACCCGCGGGCGGAGAGTAGCTTATTGCCGAATCCTCCGCTGAATCGCTGAGACGGAAGATCGGGAGAGCTTCGAGTGATCGGTCTAGCAGAATGGCCCGGCTTGCCGAGCGTCTGCGGGCCGCGAAAGTCATGTGAGTGGAAAGTGTTGCAACGCTAAACCGGCGGCAAGGAGCGAACACAGCTTCGCCGATTGGTAATCAGATGCAGGATTCGCACTAGAACAACGGAGAAGAATGCGCTTCGTCAAATACGCAGCAATTGTTTTGGGGGTCGCGCTCGCGTTTGTGCTCATCATCATCGGAATTCTCTCGGTGACGAGAGGAACTCCGGTGAAACAGGTCATCGCGGAAGGTGATCGTGGTGGCCCGCCGGCGGTAAGTGACACCCTGTTTCCAAGGACGATCGAGCTTTTCACGGAAACTCATATCGAGCCGGGCAATCAGGTTCAGATACTCCTGAACGGCAACGGAACGTATCCACCGCTCTGGAAGGACATAGCGTCGGCAAAGAAAACGCTGACGGTGCAGATGTACTACTCCCAACCCGGTGCGGTGGCGGACACGATGAGCAAGTACCTCATCGACCGCGTGCGCGCGCATGTTCGCGTGATGGTATTGATGGATGCGTTCGGATCGCAGCCGTTAAAGGGAGACTGGGTGGACAGTTTAAAGAAAGCAGGAGTCGAATTCGCCTGGCTGCGTCCATTGAGATGGTACACGCTGCACAAGGCGACGCAGCGATCGCATGTGCGAGTAGTCGTTGTCGATGGAAAAGTCGGATATACCGGCGGGTTCGGGTTGGCTGATTATTGGCTTGGTGACGGGCGTCATGATGAGCAATGGCGCGAAAGCAGCGTTCGTTTTCAGGGTCCCACCGTTGCCGCGTTGCAAGCGGCATTTGCTGCTGGTTGGGCGGAGGCGACAGGCGAGCTGATAACAGGTGATCTCTTTTTCCCGCCGATGGCATTCAATGAAGGCGGCAACGTGAACGCGGGGCTGATGCACAGCCTTCCCACTATTGGAAGCACTCCCGGGGAACGCTTTCTGGCATTATCGATCGCTGCTTCACGTCGCCGGCTCTACATAACAAACTCGTACTTCGTTCCGAATGACGAGTTTTGCAATGGACTGATCAAAGCAGTGCGGAGAGGTGTGGATGTTCGTGTTCTGACAGTAAGCGAGAAAACTGATGTAAAGACGACGTGGTATGCAGGTCGCTCGCTATATGAAAAACTGCTCGCGGGAGGAGTGCGCATTTATGAGTATCAGCCGGCGATGATGCATGCGAAGACAATGGTGGTGGATGATTTATTCTCCGCTGTCGGTTCGATGAACTTCGATAACCGATCGCTTGCGTTCAATAATGAAAGCCAGCTACTGACGTTCGATTCAGGTATCGGACAGCAAATGGATTCGATCTTTCTCGATGATTTGAAGTACTCGAAGGAAATGAAGCTCGATGAGTTTCGCCGCCGTCCGTGGACGGGCAAGGTTCTCGAGTGGGGCGCAGTGAAGCTGCGACGCCTTCTCTGATGATGTAGAGGTAGCTGCCGACAATGCTGCGTCGCTTTCACCCGATAGTTCGTAAATGGTTCACGGAGACACTTGGAAAACCGAGTGATCCGCAACGCAAAGGGTGGCCTGCGATTGCCACCGGCGCACATACATTGATTCTTGCGCCGACGGGGACGGGAAAAACTCTCGCGGCGTTTTTGTGGGAGCTCAATGCACTGATCAAGGCCGGTCTGAAAGAACCGCTCGGCAATTCAGTGCACCTGTTGTACATCTCGCCGCTAAAGGCGCTGAACAACGACATCCATCGAAATCTTTCTGCGCCGTTGGCAGAGCTGCGCCGTCGATTCGAGGAGGCAGGGCTCGATTTTCCGGAGATTCGAATTGCAGTGCGCACTGGTGACACGCCGGCTTCGGCTCGCGCGCGAATGCTGCGGAAGTCGCCCCACATTCTCATAACAACGCCCGAGTCATTGAACATCATGCTCACGAGTCTTCGTGGTCGTGGAATGTTCAGTGCGACAAAGGCGGTAATCGTGGATGAAATCCACGCCATTGCGGGAACCAAGCGAGGATCTCATCTCGCGCTGACGCTCGAGCGACTGGAAGAATTGGTTGAGTCCCCGCCGCAAAGAATCGGGCTGTCGGCGACACAGCGTCCACTCGATGAGGTTGCGCGGTTTCTCGGTGGTGCGATTTCGAACGGTGATGAATCTGAATTTCGTCCCGTAACGGTGATCGATTGCGGAATGAACAAGCAGATGGAAATCGCAATTGAATCTCCGGTCGCAGACCTCGGCAATGTTGGTGGGACTGTATGGCCGTCGATAACCCCGCTTCTCCTCCGACACGTAAAGGATTCACGCACGACGCTCGTATTTGTGAACAATCGCGCGCAGGCGGAGAAGGTCGCGGCTCGATTGAATGCGCTGGCTGAAACGGAAATCGCGCAACCGTATCACGGATCGTTGTCGCGCGAGCGTCGTTTCATGCTCGAGGAGCGACTGAAAGCAGGTGAATTGAGAGCGCTCATTACAACAAGCTCACTCGAGCTCGGAATCGACATCGGCTCAGTCGATCTGGTGATTCAGCTTCAATCGCCAAAGCGTGTAGCCGCCGCATTACAACGCGTTGGACGTGCCGGTCACACTCTTGGAGCAGCGAGCCGCGGAATATTCGTGCCGACGTTTCGCGATGATGCGATGGAAATCGCCGCCATCGTTTCTGCGATGCGTGCAGGTGAAGTCGAGCCGACGCGAGTGGTGCAGAATGCCATGGACGTTCTCGCCCAGGTAATTGTCGCCGCAGTATCAGTCGATGATTGGAATTTTAATGATTTGTATAGAGTGATACGGCGAGCCTATCCGTATCATCGATTGTCGATGACGGCGTACGAAGAAGTGGTTGCAATGCTCTCGGGGAAATACCCGTCGGATGTAGCCGGCGAGCTCGAGCCGAGGATCACGTGGGACAAAGTGACGGGCCGCTTGAGTGGAGACCGAGCTGCGCGAATGACGGCAGTCATTTCAGGCGGAACGATTCCGGATCGTGGCCTATATACGGTGAATCTTCCCGACCGAACACGGATTGGTGAGCTCGACGAGGAATTCGTTCACGAATCGCGAGTCGGTGATGCGTTTCAACTCGGGTCAACAACATGGCGAATTGCAGCGATCGAACATGATCGCGTCGTTGTGCAGCCGGCGCCGGGCGTGCCTGCGCGAATGCCTTTTTGGCACGGCGAATACGGGGCACGATCGCTGGAGCTGAGCAATCGCGTTGGTGAGCTGCGAAGACTTCTATCGGAATCACCGGATGATGGAGTGCTGGCAAGCGAATACAGCTGCGACGCGGCGACTGCGCACTCGCTGGTTGAATACGTTCGCGCCCAAAGGGCGAGCACGGGCACCGTTCCCGACGATCGCAACATCGTGATCGAGCATTTTCGCGATGAGACCGGTGCTGTTCGGATCGTAATTCACGCTGCGTTTGGCGGACGGGTGAATGCGCCGTGGGGAATGGCGCTCGCTCAACGCGCGCGAGAAGCGTTGAATGAAACCGACGTCCAGGTTCAGACGACAGATGACGGGATCATGCTTCGCCTTCCCGATCTCGGAAGCATTGCGCCTGTTCGCGCCCTTTTAGGAATGACTTCGACAGAAGCGACTCACCTTGTAATGGAAGAAGTAGGGTCGACTTCTTTGTTCGGCGCGCGATTCCGAATGAATGCAGCGCGTGCGCTTCTTTTGCCGCGCGGAAATCCTCGCCGAAGAATGCCCTTGTGGCTGCAGCGATTGAAATCACTCGACTTGCTCCAGACCGTTCAACAATTCCCGAGCTTTCCGATTCTGGTCGAGACATATCGTGACGTTTTGCAGGACGCGTTCGATATGCCGGGACTTCAGTCCGTTCTCGATCGCATCGACTCGCGCGAAATCCGCGTTCATGTCGTAGAGACGCATCATCCATCACCATTCGCCGCAAGCTTGCAGTTCGGCTTCGTGATGGACTGGATGTATGGCGATGATACGCCGCGTGCTGAACAACGTGCAGCGCTGTTGTCACTCGATCGATCGTTGCTTGGCGAAGTGATGGGAGAGGAAGCAGGCGACGACATTACGCTCGACGCGATCAAACAAATAACCGCCGAGCGAAGTGGAACCGCCGAAGGGCGTCAGGCGAGGAGTGTCGACGATCTCGCGAATCTTCTGGATCGCGCAGGTGATCTGACTTACGCCGAACTCGAATCGCGTGTGAGCGCGGAGCACGATAAGTCGTCGCTCGATGAATTGCTGCGGACGAAGCGTGCTATCGCTATTCCGCTGGGAGCAGACGGTAAAGTTGGATGGCGGTTCATTCTCACGGAATCATTCGGACGATATGCAGCGGCGTTCGGGGAAGCGCACGTTGCTCGCGTGCGAGTCGGTACCGAACAGGCGGAGGTCGACGCTGCTGAAGTGGTGCCGGAGGTTCTCCGTCGTACGGTGATAACGCAGTCCGCCGCGAGGAGAGAAATACTTGCGCGCTTTCTCGCTTTGTCAGGACCAGTGACTATTGGTGATATAGAAGCGCGGTACGGGTGGGATTCGAGATGGATCGAATCGAAGCTTACCGAATGGCAGCGAACAGGAAAGCTCGTTGTCGGGAAATTCAGACGAGAAGTTCCGGAGCTCGAGTGGTGCTCAAAGCGAGTGGCGGAAATCGGGAGACGACGGGCGCTCGCCGCATTACGGAAACAGATCGAAGCTGTTGAGCTTCCTGTCTTTGCGGAAATGTTGCAGCGGTGGCAGCATGTTGATCCGCGTGATCGGCTCCAGGGAGTGGCTGGAGTAGCAACGGCGATGCAGCAGCTCTATGGGCTTGCCCGTCCTGCGATTGGTTGGGAACGCGATTATTTGCGATCTCGAGTGGCGGATTACAATCCGATGATGTTGTCACAGCTCGCGGCGGGTGGGGAACTCGTCTGGGTTGCCGCGACGGCTGAAGGTGCATCGCCAGACGGCCGTCAGCTTTCGCGAGTGCGGTTCTTCGAGCGCGGGACCGGGGCCATCTGGTTGTCGGACGATGATCTCGCAGACGAGGAATCGCTTGCAGCTCGTTTGAGTGAGGAGTCGATCGCGGTCCTTCGATTTATCCGCGGGGAGGGAGCGTCGTTCATCAACGACATTCAAAGCGGGACCGGGATGTCGCCGCATTCAGTGAGACGAAGTCTGCGAGAGCTGGCGTCATTAGGAGTCGTCACGAATGACACGATCGAAGCGCTTCGCGAAGTCATTCGGTGGCGCGCATTACCAACTCCAAATGCGGTGGATCCGACGAAGTGGCTGCCGGCAGATTTCACTCCGTCTGCGAACAGGCGAGTGGTGCAGCGAAGGCCGAATTTGCGGCGTCTACCGAAGTGGAAAAGGCCAGACCGTCCGGGTGGTGCGCCGGGGTCGTGGAGTGGCCGGTGGTCGCTGGTAAATCGCATGAGCACACTTGGCCCGCCGGTTTCGGAAGATGTGAGAGCGACGACAGTTGGGCGCCAGTGGCTTGACAGATATGGAATAGTGACGCGTGAGTGTTGGAAAAAAGAGCGCCCGCCAGTCTCTTGGCGCTCCATTTATCTGGAGCTCAAAAAACTCGAATTTCGGGGGGAAGCTCGGCGCGGATACTTCGTGAAAGGCTTGAGCGGCGCCCAATTCGCGGCACCAGCGGCGGTCGAGCTACTCCGCGGAACTGCAGCTGAAGAAAGCGCCGAAGCTCCCTTTGTTGTGCTATCCGCAAGCGACCCTGCGAACGTGTACAACATGGCTATTACATCGATCGATCAAGACCCGCTTTCACGACCTCGAGGCGGTGGAGCTTTGCTGGTTACTCGTCGAGGCAAAGTTGCAATCGCAGTCGAAGGACGAGGCCGTCGAATCACGATCGCCGAGTGGATGAAACCCGAAGAGGTAGAGCAGGCGAAGGAGCTTCTATCCGCGCACCTTCGTGGTGAAAAAGGTGCGCGCTACCTGATGCTACCGGATATCCGCCCGACCTAACGCGGCGCGAACTGCTTCACGCATTGCAATGACTGCTTCTTCGCGTGCGGCTGGAAGATCATCGCGAATATGCAGCTCGATTCCTTCTGCCACCGGCGTTCGTCGCCAGCTATGGACGCGATCGCCGTCGTGTGCCACTGCTTCATCAGCGCCGGCGTTAAGCGCGGGAGCAAGTGAGCCCGCGATCCGCCGCTCCAGTGCATCACCGGTAACGTCGCGCATCTCGGTTTTGATCGCGTCGAGACTCTGCCCTTCACGCTGGCGAATTTTTATTGCGAGGAGCTGAAGCAGATGGCGATAGTTGTAAGTCGCTGCGGTTCCCGTTCCCTCGGGACGATCGAGCAACCCGGTCGCGACATAAAATCGGACCGACCGCGCGCTCGGCGCTGCGCGCGCGGATGCGTTTGTCGGTCGCATTCCAGCTGCGTCTACTAACGCGGTAACGTGAGCGGCGAGGCCTCGGGCGTTCCAGGGAGCGTGCCTGGCGTGGGCCCGGAGGAGAGCGACAGGCGATTCAGCCATGAGGATACGATAACATTAAAGTCGTCGGGCCGCTCATCGTGCGGGAGATCTCCCGCAGGCGAGAGCAAAGCCATTTCAAGATCGGGTTTGAGTGCGCGGAACGCGCGGGATTCCTCTGCCGGTGCAGCAATTCCTTCTTCACCCCAAAGGAGAAGTGCCGGCTGACTCAGTCGCCTCAATGCCTGGCGAACATCGATGTTCAGATGTCCTGAAATAAATGCAGAGGGTGCATAGCGTGCGCCGCGCTGATGGGACGTCCAATAATAAATGTCGATCAAATCATCGGTGACGATCGAATCGTCAACGTAAGTTTTTTTCAGGTAGTAGCGAATGCTTCGACGAGACACGAGACCGTTGAACATTGCGGTTCCAACAATCGGCGCCTGCACTGCAAGCTGACCTGCTTCGCCTGAAACTCCTGCGGGGCGATTCAGTCGAACGAGCCCGGTCGGAGCAATCAAACAGACAGCGGGAAAGCGCTGAGGGTCGCGTGCGGCGAGTACAATTGCGTACGCGCCAGACAGTGATGTGGCAATCAACACGCATGGATCTCCGATTACCTGATCGACGAAATCGGAAATCAAAGAGATGTAGAGTCGGCCGGAATAACGAATCGCCGGTCGATCAGATCTTCCAAAGCCGAGGAGGTCTATTGTGTAGACCGTGTTGGACCGGGCGAGATAGTCGACGTTATCGTGCCATTCATACGACCACGCGGCTGCGTGGATTCCGTGAATGAGCAGAATTGGCGGACCGCTGCCACGTCGTGTAAATGAGATTCGGCGGCCGCGCCAATCGAAGCCGCCTTCTTCGCCACCGATCAGATTCGTCAGCTGATCGACGCCTTTGCGCGCGAACGCGTTGTATGCCGCAGCGGCGCCGAGGAGAGCGCCGCCAGACATCAGTATCCGACGCCAGCGGTTGTTGTTTTCTTCCATCTCAGTGCTCAAGGGTCTGACGCACGTGCACGAAACGATCGAGCGGGCGCCGAATAATCGAGCGCCCGCTCTTATTTTGAATCGCGAATCGAAGGAAAGCTACCTGCGACCGCTTTTTTTCGATGATCCGCGCGCGCCGGATCGTCCCTTTGAGCCTGCTGATTTTTTCGACGAGCCACCACCACGCTGTGAAGAACGAGAGCTCGACCCGCCACGACTGGTGGCTTTTTTCTTCGCGCCGCCTGAGCTTCGGCTGCTACCGCCTGACGAAGATTTTCGTCCGCTCGCCGCCGCTTTGCGCGAGGACGATTTCTTCGCTCCACCGCTCGATTTCTTTGCGCTGCCCGCAGACCCTCTCGATGACGAGCTGCTCTTTTTAGCCGTGGCGCCTTTGCCGGCGCTTCGCGATCCTGCGGATGATGCGGACGATCTCGAACGCGACGAGCCCCCGCTCTTCGCTGCATTCTTTCCACTCGAAGAGCTCGAGAATTTCGTTCCGCCGGATGCACCGGAAGATTTCGTGCTTCCCGATCGCGCTGAGCTGCTCGAATCACTGGTGCCCGATGAGCGCGTGCTTGACGCACCGTCAGACGATTGGTTCGATGCCGAGCCAGTCGCATCCGGATCGTCAAAAAGACTTGCACCGCCGCCAGTATCGCGCCCACCGCCTGCTGCTTGCGCCGCGCGATTTGCGTTTGTCGACCCCTTAGGCCGACCACGACGACCACGTGGTGCTCCACCACCGAAGAGATCTTCTTCTTCCTCTTCTTCTTCCAGATCTTCACCTTCGGTCGCCCTGGGCTCTTCCTCATCATCATCGTCGACATCTTCGGCGCTGTCCCACAGACGATCGCTGTGATCTTCGTTTATCGCCCAGCCGCCATTCTCTTCGTCTTCATCATCTTCGTACGAACGCTTTCCACGACTGAAGCCGCCAAGATCGTCCGAGTCATCATCGTCGGCGAATCTCAAAGGCTCTCTGTTCTCGTCAGCGCCTAGCATACTTCCTCCTCTTGCGTGTTACTGGTTACCGAGCCGAATCGCGACGAATTAACGCCTGCCAAGCTGCACGTCGCGTGCCTTGTGCAAATACGGCGGTACGGTTGTCTTCTAATCTTCCAATGACTCCGAATACAGCGTCGATTTGTCGTCGTCAAGTACGTCAGTCGTCGACGAACTCGACCGTAACAGGATGCGGAATCACGCGTGATTGCACGCCTCGGTCCAGAAACAGGCGAATTGCTTCGCGACCACGCTCGCCATAGTCGAGAGTCCAGTCATTCACGTACATGCCAACGAACGTGTCGGCATCTGATCGCTCCAGGCCGCGTGCGAATCGCATTGCGTGATCCAGTGCATTCGATCGGTGCGCCAGACCATAGGCAATGCTCTCCTTGAGCTGCTTTGAAACCTTTTTCTTGAGCGCCGCCGGCAGATCTTTCCGAATGACATTACCGCCAAGTGGCAAGGGAAGTCCGGTTTCGCCAAACCACCATTCGCCCATGTCTGCGACGAGATGTAAACCTTGTGATTCATATGTAAGCTGGCCCTCATGAATCAAAAGTCCGGCATCGACGTCACCGCGTATTACCGACTCGTCGATCTGATCGAAGGGAGTGAAGACGGGTTCGAAGTCCGGCTCGTATAAGCGCAGCGCGAGATAGGCACTCGTGAGCGGCCCGGGAACAGCGATGCGAAGCCCGCGCATGTCGCGCTTTTTCATCGGATTGCGTGTTACGAGCTTTGGCCCGTATCGATCACCCATCGATGCGCCGTGCGGCAGCAGCGCATACCGCTCGGCGATGTAGGAATAAGCATGAATTGAAACAGCAGTGACCTCGAGCTCTCCGCGCAGCGCGCGCTGATTCAAGGTCTCGATGTCCTGAAGCTCGTGAACGTACTCCACACCTTCAGTGTCTACTTTTCCCGAGGCCAGCCCGTAGAACATGAAAGCGTCGTCCGAGTCCGGGCTATGCGCGAGATGTATTACGGGACTCGTCATGATTTCTTTCCAAGTGACCGGCGCGCTTCCGCAACCGCCGCGGCGATGTCGTTACTGTGGCGATCGTACTCCGGCAGGTTCTTGGCTTTTTCCGCTTTTTCCGCGCTGAGAATTTTTGATTGGTAACTGCGCTGCGACTTGCTGTCACCGGCGATCGAATCGACACGTGCAGCGAGAATCAGTCCGAGCAAATGCGTGGGATTCTCGCGAAGGATCGAATCCGCCTCAGCTTTTGCAAGTGGTATCGCACCCGCTACCTCAGCGATCCGTCCGAGGTCATAGCGCTGGTCTGCAGATAGTGGTGAAAGCATCTGGTAGGCGTTGATCGCCATTGGTGCAAAGAAAAGAACGCTGTCGGCTTTGCCCTGACTGCTCAAAAGCATCACACGATTGAACAATCGGTCGGCCCGTTCCTCCGGAGACAGTGAGGAAATGTCTGGCGCACGTACTTCCGCTGGCGCAGATCCATCACCCGCCGCAACTTCGCCGAGACCCGCTTGTGGAAGTGCATTTGCGGGTGCGTCGAGTGAGCTTCCGCGGTTCGAGTTGAAGAATTTTCCCGCGGACATTGCAAGCAGCGCGAGTAATGCGATTGCCGCAACTGCCCACGGGAGTGGCGACGACGACGTTTTTTCCGGCGTAATCGGCGTTGCTGCTGTTGGTGACGCTTTGGCTCCAACGGCCTTGCCGCAGCGATGGCAAAAGTGCGCGCCGGGCGACAGCTGGGTACTGCAAGCGGAGCATTGGGTTGACGAAAGTGTCGCTCCGCAGTTTGCACAAAAACGGCCCGTTCCCTCTGCACCGCAGACGGAACAGGCCGTTGAAGTCGATTGTTCGGGAGTCATGGGCTACAACCTACACCGCGACTCCCGTTGTAGTCAGTCGGCGTGTTTCCCGTATGGTTGTGAAATTTTTTCGACTGTTTTCTCTGCTTTCGTGCCGTCGCCGGCCTCGAGAACTATGTCTGCTTGCGAAACAACTCCAACGAGCTCGCCTCGCTCGTCGACAATTGGAATTCGTCGAACCTGTTCCTGAGCCATCAGGTTCATGACTGCGTCGATATTTTCGCCCGGTTTGCAGGTCGAGACATTATCGGTCATTGCTTCGCGGACCGGACAGTCGCTTGTATGTCCTTCAGCAACGTGGCGGATCGTGATGTCCCGATCGGTCACGACGCCAACCAGTCTGCGAGAGCCTTCGCTTTCGACCACAGGCAGCATTCCGACATTGTGGTGTTTCATCAGGCGAGCGGCTTCGGTGATAGGTGTGTCCGGTGTGACCGTGCTCGGGTCCGTGGACATGATATCCTGGATTTTCATCGTTACTCGACTCCGCGTTTAGGGACAAAAACCACTGAGTCTGCACTTCCAAGGCCACTATTGGAGAGAGCCTTCACCGACTCCAAATTGTGCATTTTGTACAGTGTTGCAACGTCAAAATGGAATTCTGGCATTGTTCAGCGGATAAAAACGCGTGACGTGGTGCAGTTAATGCACATTTCGTTTGACATCGTCAACCAAGCGCCGTAGGTTCTCCGCTTCCCAGAATCCCCGCCACGTAGAGGCTCCCTTGCCCCCAAAATCCCGCGCCACCGTTCCTGACACCGCCGGTGCCAGCAAGAAAGACATTCTCGATCTCGCGTCGAAGAACAACGTTCGATTTCTCCGACTTCAGTTCACGGACATCCTCGGGGTAAACAAGAACGTCGAGATTCCGCAGTCGCAATTCCAGAAAGCACTGGATGGCGACATCATGTTCGACGGCTCATCGATCGAAGGGTTCGTCCGAATCGAGGAGTCGGACATGTTGCTCGCCCCGGACCTTTCGACTTTCCAGGTATTTCCGTGGGGCGATCCTGAGAATCGAGTCGGCAGATTGATCTGCGACATCACCACTCCTGATGGTGAGCCGTTCGAGGGAGACCCGCGTGGCGTTCTAAAACGCCAGCTGGATCACGCGCGGCGGCTGGGCTTCACGACAATGAACGCGGGAATGGAAGCCGAGTTTTTCATGTTCAAGGTTGGGCCGAGTGGTGAGGCCACGACGGTGACGCATGATGTTGGCGCGTACTTCGATCTCGCACCGGTGGATCTCGGTGAAGATGCGCGCCGCGCAATTGTCGATGTGCTGGAGCGAATGGGATTCGAGGTAGAAGCAGCGCATCATGAAGTTGCGCACGGGCAACACGAAATCGATTTCAGATACGCGGACGCACTGAAGACCGCCGACAACATCGCGACGTTCAGGTTTGTTGTCCGGCAGGTTGCGCAGCAGTTCGGATTGCTCGCTTCGTTCATGCCGAAGCCGGTGTTCGGACAGAATGGAAGTGGAATGCACACGCATCAATCGCTTTTCCGCGGGAAGGAGAACGCGTTCTGGGACAAGGATGCAAAGTGGGAGCTGTCCGACACGGCGTTGTACTACATCGGTGGATTGTTGAATCACGCGCGTGGTTTCTGTGCGATTACAAATCCTCTCGTGAATTCGTACAAGCGACTGGTCCCGGGTTACGAAGCGCCGGTGAACGTTGCGTGGTCGATGCGCAACAGGACTCCGATGATTCGCATTCCCGATCGTCGCGGGCTCGGTACCAGATGCGAGCTTCGTATTCCTGATCCCTCGGCGAATCCTTATCTCGCGCTCGCCGTGCAGCTCGCTGCGGGACTTGATGGCGTCGAGACGAAAGCGGATGCGCGCGAGCCGGTGAACACGAACAGCTGGGAGATGTCACATCGCGAGAAGCGGCGTCTCAAGATCGATGACCTTCCACACAATCTCGAAGAGGCATGCAACGAGCTCGAGCGCGACAAGGTCATCACCGACGCGCTCGGCGAGCACATCACGTCGAACTTCCTCGAGGCGAAGCGACAGGAGTGGCAGGATTACATCACTCAGGTGTCGCAGTGGGAGCTGGATAACTATTTGGCAAAGTATTGATCCAAACTGCACTACTGACTGCTGACTAACTGCACTACTGAC
>DATLDN010000261.1:0-6805 GCA_035525855.1 Gemmatimonadaceae bacterium | reverse complement strand
GGTCGCGCCGGTAGGACCAGTCGAACCTGTCGCCCCTGTCGCCCCCGGGTCACCGTTTTGACCGGCGACTCCGTTCGCGCCGGTCGATCCACTCGACCCGGTCGCACCAGTTGGACCAACTGGACCAGTGACACCACTTGCACCCGCAACTCCGGTTGCTCCGGTCGCGCCCGCAGGACCTGTTTGGCCAGTCGCACCAGTCGCACCAGTCGCTCCCGTTGACCCTGTAGCTCCTGTTGGTCCAGTATCTCCCGTTGCTCCTGTGGCTCCCGCCGAACCGTTAATACCGCGGCCGTTCCAATGAAACTTGATGTGATTCTTGTTCACGCAATCACTCGGTGCATTCGGCGCCGGCTCGCTCCCCGGAACATTGATCCGATAGATGCTCGCGTTTCCCGGGACGTAACACGCCCAGATCTCTCCATCATTGCCTGGCGTCTGCGCGCGCGACACGCTCGGGAGCATCGCGATGATCGCGATCAATCCGGCAGCTCTTGCGAACGAATGCATTTCCATCGGCTACTCCGGCGAGCGCAGCTTATGCACGCTCTGAAAATTGTTTGGGCTGTGAGCTACTGCGGTTATTCGGCGAGCTTCGCGAATTCGGAATCGATTTGATCGAGTGCAACTCCAATCGGACCGAGCGCGGGGGCGAGGTCCTGGAGTGAGGCGAGGTTGGCGCGGAGTGCGCTTACGTCGCGCTTTGCATCGCTATTTCGTCCGGCGACGAGATCATCCGCTAATTGCTTGATAGCCGATTTCATTTTCACCCGCACACCGTCGTCTGCGATTGCGACGAAAACCCAGTCAGTCGCATCGACGAGCGATTCACCAATTGTCTGAAGCGGGCCACCAGCCGGCGCCGAGGGCGCGGGTGCAGCGACGGTCGGCTCTGCGGCGTTGTCGGGAGACGTGGAATCGGTGCATGCAAGAATTGCGAGCACGACAGCAAACGTCATCAGGCGGGAGATTCCTGCTGCTTTCACCATAAACTCCTTCCAACCCTTTCCATTAGGAAAGGCGCGGCGACAACGGTTCAAATGGGAAGGATGTTGTGCTCCGGTGATACCGGCCGCGCAACATCACAGCTTGGTCGCCTACTTTAACAAATGTTTTTTCGATTCGCCAGTGTAAGAAATGAGCACATCCAAAGGGACTCCCTCTTGCAATTGCCCGCTCTATGACAAACGCACAATCGAACGGAATGCATGACGTCGCAATTATCGGCGGAGGACCAGCAGGACTTACCGCTGCACTCTGGCTCGCACGCTATTTACATGATGTTGTGCTCATCGACTCGGGCGATCCGCGCAACTGGGAAACCCGCGGCATCAACGGGTTCCTCGGCTCACAGGGAATTCGCTCACCAGACCTGCGCGCGCACGGAAGACACGATGCGGAAAAGTTCGGCGCAACAATCATCGACGACAAAGTCGAGACGGCGAAGGAAATCGATGATGAGTGTTATCGATTGAAGCTGAGCAGCGGTGCAACGATTCAGTCGCGACGACTTCTGCTTGCCCTTGGAATCAAGGATGTGTGGCCTGCGATTCCAGGACTCGCCGATTGTTATGGCGAAACCGCGCACGTGTGTCCCGACTGCGACGGATATGAAACGCGAGATCAGAACACAGTCGTAGTGGGCGCGGGAAAAAAAGCTGTGGCGATTGCGCTCTCACTTACAACGTGGACGCGGAAAATTGTCATCGTCACGAACGGTGCGCCCCCGAATATCGAGAAGGATCATCTCGCGAAACTGGAGAAGCTCAACATTCCAGTGCTCGACCAAAGCGTCACGTGTCTCAAATCAAAAGACGGCGAGATAACCTGCCTCGAGCTTGCGAATGGAATGTCGCTCGATTGCCAGCGTTTGTATTTCGCGATCGGCCAATATCCGTCGGATGATCTTGGAACCGAGCTCGGATGCAAGCGTGACAACATTGGTCGAATCATTGTCGACGATCGCAATCACACGTCGGTGAAAAATGTTTTTGCGGCGGGAGATGTTACGCATGACGTGCAGCTGGCGATCGTCGCCGCTGCATCGGGCGCCGTCGCTGCTCTCGCGATCCACCGCTCGCTCGTGCCGGAGTCGAGGCGACTCGACTGATACAGCCATCGGCCGTCAGCATCAGCCCTCAGCTAACAGCAAAACGATTATGCGGGTGTTGCCAGGATGGCGCTGCCGAGCGTATCTATCGAATCGCATAGTTGTAGCTCACCGCAACCAATGGGGAACGAAATGAGGGGCTCACATGCTGGCGTACGCGCCATCGATTTCGCATCGGACCGTTGGAAAAAAGAATCTTCGCTTGATAGCGCCGAGGGTTCAATGCAGTGGATGTGACATATCAGATGCAGTTGCGCGAATTGAATGATCTGAATTGGGAGCGCTTCAGATCGCATCTTGATGCGGAGCTTGCGGAAATGCGTGCGGAGTTTGCAGAAATGCGCGCGGAGCTACGCGACGAGTTTCGCTCAGGACAGGCGGTTGTGCGCGATGAGTTTCGGTCTGCACAGGGATCGTTGCGTATAGACCTCCTGGCGTCGCAAGACAAGCTGCTCCGATGGATGGTTGTTTCTTTCGCAGGCTTCTTTGTTGGACTCGCTGGACTAGCTATCAGTCTTGCAACGTTCCTACGCGGATAGAAGGACCGCTACCAGCGGAGCGTAACGATCTGCGGCTTTTTCATCCGGATGATGTGAAGCTGAAGCGTTTGAATCGATTCGTTCTGCGCTTCACGCAACATCTTGATCAGATCCTCAGGCTCACCCAGTCGCTCCCTCGCTGCGCGAAGAATCACGTCGCCCTGCCGCAATCCTGATTGACCCGCAATCGAACCGGCAGCGACATTCACAACAAAAATTCCGGGCGCATCCAATCCGACGAGAGCGCGCAAGCCAGCGTTGAGCGCGGTGATTTCTGCGCCAGCAACCGGAACGCTTCGCGGACCATCAGGCATCATCGGTGGCAAGACGAGGAGCGGCCTTCGCGTGTACACCTGGGTTGCCCGGTCGCGAGGTCCTTGCTCCACAGGCATACCGGGTCCAGTGACGGTCACGCGCAGAGTCGGTGCGCTTCCTTCGGGCCTCTCAACGACGGTGACAGTTGTCTTGCGGACGTCATCGTTTCGCTTGTAGAGAAAAACAATTTTGCGTCCCGGCTGAATCATCGATGTGATCGGAAGCGGAGAACGCTTCAGGTCCTGCGAGTTCATCGCGAGAATTCTGTCACCCGCCTGAAGCCCCGCACGCTCGGCGGGTGAATTCGGCTCGATTGATTCGATTACCGGATAGTCGGAAAACACGAGCATACCGTCGCGATTCATTTCGCCGGCGCCGGTGGTATATGCAACTCCCACCCACCCCTTGATCGGCTCCTGACCCGACGCGGGGCGCGGAATCATCGCAGCGAGGATGATGAGACTCGCAGCGAATACGATGCGAATCTGTCGCCGTTTGTCAGCAGTCAGCAGTGGCTGTTCCCGACGTTTGTCAGCAGTCAGCAGTGGTTCTTCCCGCCGTTTGTCAGCAGTCAGCAGTTGCTGTTCTCGTAGTTTGTCAGCAGTCAGCAGTGGCTGTTCCCGCCGTTTGTCAGCAGTCAGCAGTTGCTCTTCTCGTAGTTTGTCAGCAGTCAGCAGTGTTTGTTCCATCTCTTAGAACCTGTTCAACTTCATTCCTGCCGGCAGCGTTGTTCCGAGCTGACGCAATGTTGCTTCGCGTGCGCCGACGGTTGCCATGTAGTACTGATTGATCACCGGATCATGTGGTGCTTCGTGCATCGCCTTTCCCATCTCGCTCATCACATTGTCGAGTGCAGCGAGCCGAGTGCGATATGTGCTCGCATCGTTCGGCAGCGGAACCACGTTATTGCTCGCCGAGAGAAATGCGGATGCGCGCTGGTATTCTTCGCCGGCGCGGTTGAGTGTCGCCCACGCTTCGTCCACTGACTTGAAGTCCGCCGTTGATATCGGAGAAGAGGTGCTGACAGGCTGCACTGGTGCGCCGCCGGCGGATTGAGCTGGTGTGGCGGTGGTAGATGCAATCGACGATGGGCTCGCAATTACATCGCGTTGCGCTGTGTATCGGCCGACTGCAATTCCGCCTGCAACAAGTACGACTGCAGCAGCGGCTTGCATCCACGTCCGTGAAGTGAATCGCGATCCGAGTGTGCGCTCGCGAATGATTCCCTCAGCGCGCAATTGCGACGCGATGGAATCCCAGTCGGTGAGAGGAGGTGCGCCGCGCGATCGCTCGAGCGCAACCATCTCGTCCAGTTCTTTATCAGACAGGGGCAACATGTGTCCTTCCTACTCCGGCAGTTGATTCGTCTACGAGGTGCGCGAGAAGCCGGCGAAGTTTCGCGCGCGCCTTGAACAGCTGTGATTTGGATCCGCCCGACGTGATGCCGAGCTCCTTTCCGATTTCGTCGTGCGTGTAGCCTTCTATGTCGTGCAGCACGAAAACCATTCGCGCTCCTGGTGAAAGCTGAGTCATTGCATTCTCGATCGATTCTGCGAGGAACGTTCTGTCGCTGTCGTTGTCGATGACTCCTGTGTCTTCTTCGATGTCTGTTTCGATTTTCGCGAGACGCTTCACTTTTCTGAGCGCATTCAGTGTGCGATTGACTGCGATGCGATGCGCCCACGTTCCGAACTGCGACTCTCCGCGATACCCCGGCAGTGCGCGGAAGATCTGAATCCAGACTTCCTGTGCGATGTCGGCGGCGATGTCATGATCTCCGCAGAGGCGGCGTACGACCGCGTCGATATGAGGCGAATGCCGCAGCCAAAGCTGCCGCATCGCTTTTTCGTCGCCGTTCATGGCGCGTCGAAGCTCGAGGTCGTCTGACATCATCCGGACGTGAACTTAGTCACGGTGCGAGCCTTAAAGGTTTCTTTACAAGCCATCAGCCTTCAGCCGTCAGCTAGCTGTCAGTCAGCAGTCAGCAGTAGCTGACGGCTGAAAGCTGATGGCTAGAAAAAGGGGGCGGAAATTGCATTTGTTTATTACTATGGCCGATTGGGGTGACAACCCTATCCAAGGGTCGTCACTTCTATAGAAGGGAGTCCAACTGGAACATCCAGTCGGATTAGCCGTACGAATAAGCAGGAAAGGAGTTAGCAGTGCTGAGAGTTATTCTGACCGTCCTTACGCTCGCACACGGTGACGATGGTCTTCCGGCTAAGGCGCCGGATGCGGTGGGGATGTCGTTCTCCCGCCTCGAGGCCATCGACCGAGTCGTCCAGCGGGGCATTACTGCTGGCGGATACCCGGGTGCGGCCGTCGTCGTAGGAAGAAAGGGCGCCGCCGTCTGGGAAAAAGGATTCGGCAAACTTTCCTGGTCGCCGGTGAGCGCCCAGGTCGATGCCAACAAGACGATCTACGACATCGCATCTCTCAGCAAAGTCGTCGGAACTACCACGGCGATCATGGTCCTCTACGACGAAAAGAAAGTGGACCTCGATGCGCCCGTGCTGCGCTATCTCCCTGCATTCTCCGGCGGACTGAAGGATCAGGTGACCGTCCGAGAGCTGCTCACGCACCGCTCGGGTCTTCCCGCCGGACGTGATCTCTGGCGCATCTCGCACAGCCCGCAGGAAGCGCGCGATCTCGTACTGTCGACTCAGCTCGAGTACGTCCCGAACCAGTCCTACATCTACTCCGACCTCGGCGCCGACGTACTCGGCATGATCGTCGAGGCGGTTTCAGGCGAGCGGCTCGATCAATTCCTCGAGAAGCGAGTCTTCGCACCGCTCGGAATGCACGACACGTTCTATCGTCCGGCAGATTCGCTGCGTTACCGCGTTGCGCCTACCGAGCTCACGCCGCCGCGCGGCTACGCGCTGCAGGGCGAGGTTCACGACGAGAACGCATACGCGCTTGGCGGAATCGCCGGTCATGCTGGATTGTTTTCGACCGCCGCCGATCTATCGATATTTGCGCAGATGATGCTTAACGGCGGGACGTACGGTGGAGTTAGCATATTAACTGACTCGACCGTATCACTGTTCACGCGCCGCACAGCCGGTCATCGCGCACTGGGGTGGGATACCGCTGACGGTGATTATGGGTCAGGTAGTTATCTAACTGAGCGCGCGTACGGACACACAGGCTTTACGGGCACCTCGATCTGGATCGATCCCGATCGCGAGATGTTCGTGATCCTGCTCACGAACCGGGTTCATGCCGCCAAGGCATCGCATCCGGGCAAGGTCATCGCTGACGTTCGCGCCGACCTGTCGGATGCCGCCGTGCTCGCCGTTGTCGACGGCCCCGTACCGATGCTGTCGATGCCCGAAGCTTTCCGCGCGGATCGTGAGATTGGCTGGAACACCCCGGTTCGTCCGGTTCGTTGTGTCGCTGCCAAGTCGCGCCGAGGAAAGTCGGTTCGAAGCAGCCGATCGCGGGCTCGTGTGAGCTGTGCCCTGGCGTCGAGGAGGGCGAAATCGTCGAGAAGCTCAACGAGATCCCGATCGGCTAAGCACACTACGAGCAAGAAGAAAGCGGTCAGACACACCTCGACGAAGAAGCGCTCGGCGCGATAATTCCGCTAAAAACGGGACGCTTGGGGAAATATTAGGAACTGGACGGCTAAAGGCTCCCGGCTGGCCGCTCAGTTAGCGGGTTCGGAGATTACAGTTTGTCAGTTCGGAGATTCCAGTAGCATTGCCGTGACGACGCATCACGCGTCTCTTGACCATCGTCTCCAAGAAACCTTCGGCGTAATCGACTCAAGCCTTGCGCCCGGATACGTCCCCGCGGCAGTGCTACTGCAATCTCCGAACTGACAAACTGAAATCTC
>DATLDN010000244.1:0-11862 GCA_035525855.1 Gemmatimonadaceae bacterium | reverse complement strand
CGGTAGGCGATGAAGAATTCATCGTAATTCGGCAGCAAGTGCACGACAGCACGCTTTTTCGGCGCTGTTGTTAGCGCGCTCGTCCAATATGAACGGCCACTTATGGTCACCCGCTCGAGATCGCGTGACGCCATCTCGAGTCCTCGTCGAGCGTCTCTCACGGTTAGGCCGGACCACCATGCGAAATCGTGTTCGGTCGCAGGTCCACGTGTTGTGAAATAAATAGTAGTGAGCCGAAGCAGGGCCTCATCGCGGTCAATTGATGGAGCAGCAGCAATTCTTTCATCGAAGAGCGCATACGTCGCATGCTTTCCCTGACGCGGACCACTGCAGATCACACAATCCAGCTCCGCATTCATAAGCAGGTGACCGAGTCGTTGGTCGCCCTTCACGTTCACTCGCGCGCGCTCGAATACGGCGGCCAGCTCACTGCGCGTCAGTGCGCGACCTTCGAGTGATCGCTCGAGCGCCTTCGCTGCGCGGCGGAAGGTCGCCTCGTCGAAACCAAGCCAGCGGTTGCCGAACGCCATTGCTGATTTGATTCGCTTGGCGGTGAGATCGAGCATCCAGCGAAGATCGGTTGGCCGCACGAGATGCCATGTCGGGCGGAGCACGTGCGTTCTAATTATCGATCCTTCATCCACTGCGGCTTCAACGCTTGCGTCCGTTGTGCTCGGAGCACGCAATCCGATCGCCCACTTTGCTCCGGGATAATCCTGTGCCTGAATTGCTCCGAGCGCAGACACGACATCGACTGGATTTTGAAAGTCCGAATCGATGAGGCGCTGATTCGCGAGCCGCGCGCGGGCTACGTCTTCCAGTTTCATGTGTCATCAAAGAACGAGAGTTTTATCTCGCAGAGATACTCACGGACTAACCCATTCGGTTTTGAGTCAATAGTTCTCGGCAATCGGCCGTCGAGTAACGAGTCATCAGAAACCCAAACACCCAAGACCCGCTAGCTGATTGCCGAGAACTATTGACCCAAAACCGAGTGGGTCAGTCCGTACTCAAAAAACCAGTCTCCGCCGAAATTCGCGCCGCAACAGCAGCATGCATACAGTCAGTGCCGCAGCGACGGAAAGAACGGAGAGATACCATATCCAGTGCAGCTCGAAACCCGGTCGGCTAGCCAGCAGGATCGACGGAATTGCAACAGTAGATATTCGGACGGTCGACGTAATGAATGAAGGAATTGTATTCCCCATCGCCTGGAACGTGCTCGACGCAACGAAGATCAGTCCCGATGCGATAAACGTCCACGACACAATGCGCAAATACTCCGCGCCGACCTCGATCACTTTCGGATCGTTCGAGAAGATAGCGACGAGTGCGTCCGGGGCGATGTTGCAGACGATCGCGAACACGAACATCGCTCCGACGGCCATGAACGCTGCGTCCTTGAAAGTGTCCTTCACGCGTTGGCCGAGTCGCGCCCCGAAGTTTTGTCCAGCAACGGGCGCGACCGAAAATCCAAGAGCGACTACCGGCATAAAGCCGGCCTGTACTACTCGCATGCCGATTGCGAACCCGGCCTGGGCAGCGGCGCCGAACGGACGCGTCACCGAGTAAACGACGAACATGTAAACGGTAGTCATCGCAAACTCGAAACCTGCCGGCAACCCGATTGAAAGCATTTGCTTCCATAGATCGAAGCGCGGTTTCCAATCCGCGACGACGAATTTCAGAAACGATCCGGGAGCGAAGAAGTACGTCATCAGCCAGATGATGCCAACGACAATCGCGATGAATGATGCTATCGCCGCACCAGCTACGCCGAACGGATGTCCCGTAACCCAGCCGAAGATCAAGAACGGGGCGAGAATCATGTTGAGAATGACGGTCGCAGTCGAAACCACCATCCCGGGTTTGAAGTTTCCTGTCGCTCTCAGCGCCGAGCCCATCGCGACAAGGGCAAACTGAAGTGCCATCGCCGGTATGAACCACATGAGATACTCGCCTGCGAGTCTTGCCGTGTTCGCATCAGCACTCATCGCGAAGCAATAAGGCATGCGCACCAGCAATCCAAAAACCAGAAACACGACACCGGTAACCATCGCGAGTACCTGCGATTGGTTGAATAGAACGAGCGCCTGATCGTGGTCCCTTCTCCCTACCGCGTGTGAAATAACCGTCGTCGTGCCGACGCCGAGCATTTGCGTGAGGGCAAGAACGATGAATGTGAGATTGCCTGCGATTCCCACCGCAGCGAGGGCATCAGTTCCAAGTCGTCCCACCCAATAAAGATCGACAAGGAAATACAGAGTTTGAAAAACCATCGTGACGAGCATGAAGCTCGTAGTCTTGAGCAGGTGGCGTGTTATCGGCCCCGTTGTCATGTCGTGCACGCCGGTTGGACGCGCTGGACCCGGTCGTTCCTCGGCGGCGTCGCTCGATGGTACGGGGACTTGTTCGGCGGTGGTTTCAGTCATCTAATGATGCGAAGCGATTAGGTCGTCTACTTCTTTGTAGCCGGACGGAGACGCAATTCCGTGCGTCGAGGCGCCCGCGTCAAGCAAGGACTTTACGGAGTCGGGCGTACGCCGCCCGGTCCAATAGGAGTCAACGCATGCCTTCACCGCGAGCGCGAGTGGCGTTTGTCCCCTTCCGTCCCGTGCGTTTACGTTCGCGCCTCGATCGATCAGAAGCTTCACCGCGCTGTGCTGAGCGCGCCACGAGGCTACGTGAAGCGCAGTACTGTTCGGTGCGATGGCGAAGTAACCATTCCCTTCTTGAAATTTCGCGTCAACTTGAACGCCAAGATCAAGCAGCAGTTCAATTCCCTCGACGTTTCCGTTCGCGGAAAACAGTGAAAGGATTCTTCCGCCGTGTTGCAGCACGTCGCGAACGATTTGCGGCTCCTGCTCTACGATGGCAGAAATTTGTTTTGCATCGTCGCGAGCACAGGCCGCGACCAGTGCAGCAGCCGCTGAGAGTTTGATCGAAAATCCGCGCTGCTCGAAAAGGTCGAGCAAATCCCGACGCCCTCGATATGCCGCAATTTCTGCCGCACTGTGAATCCCCGACAAATCACGCGAGTGCCCAGGCGTGTCCGACGCGCGCAATGGATCGCCACCATGATCGAGCATCGCTGTGACAATCTCGAGTGAATTGTCTCG
Source organism: Gemmatimonadaceae bacterium (assembly GCA_035525855.1). Lineage (GTDB taxonomy): Bacteria > Gemmatimonadota > Gemmatimonadetes > Gemmatimonadales > Gemmatimonadaceae > UBA4720. The sequence goes on along the minus strand of DATLDN010000244.1, from coordinate 8,743 downwards.
CTGCACTGCGTGCTGAAGCGGTGTGTTACCCCAATGCGTATGTCGATTCGGATCCGCGCCCTTCGCGAGGAGAAACTTTATTCCTTCGTAATCGTGCCAATCCGCCTTGCGCAGTAACATCGTAGCGAGACTGTCGTCTGATAGCTTGCCACTTTCGACGAGCACTGCCAACGCGTCATTGTCGTAACTCTCGGGCGTGTGGTATGGGACTTCTCCATCGTTCGGATCGGCGCCACGCTCGATGAGCAACCGAGTCAGATCCGCGTTGTGCGCAACACCTGCCGCACCATAGAGCGCGCTTTCCCATTCGGGTGTCGGCTGGTGATCGTTCTCGAACCAGCCGGTGTTTGGATTTGCACCAGCGTCCAGCAATGCAGTTGCAGCTCGTAGAAATCCATTCGTTCGCCACCGATCGAGACGGAGATATCGCGAAAAGCAAAGGTAAGTCAACGGATCCCAATTTCTCGGACCGCCCTTCGCGGTTGCATTCCCCGAATCCTCATCTATGAATTTCCTGACGACGGAATCGTCACCGACAATAGCTGCGGTGTAAATGCTGGCTGTCGCGATTTCAGGATGCGACGCGAGAAGATTATTTGCGTGCTCGAGAGTTCCGGATGAATGCGACTGGTCGAGCGGTGCGCATGCTTCATTGATGAAGTCAGAAAGAACCTCCTGACCTACGGCCATCAATCCTGATTCCTTGCAAGCTCGACTATTTTCGCGATCTGTTCCTGCTGAGTGAGACGCGTAGTATCGATCGTTACGGCATCGGCGGCTTTGACGCTCTGTGTCGCATCCAGCTCATCGCGCAATAGAATTCGTGCGGTCTCATCGAAGATTTCTTCTTCGGTTGGTTCCCGGCCTGTGCGCTCGAGAACTCGGCGACGCGCTCTCTCTTCGGCATCGGCAACGAGAAATATCTTGATCTTCGCTTTCGGGAATACCACGGTGCCGATGTCGCGGCCGTCTACAACAACGTCATAATCCCGCGCTGCATTTCGAACCTGCGCATTTACCCACTCGCGCACGCGCGGCATCTTTGCAACAAGGGAGACTCGATGTGTGACAGCGTCTCCACGCATTTCGTCATCCGCGGGCCGGCCGTTCAATAACGGAACGAATCCATTCTCGACCGGCGACATCGTGACGATGCGAGCCGCGTCGAGAACCGATTCTTCAGTCCACGTCGCCGATTCGGTGTCACGGCGAAGCCGAGCGGCGGTAGCCGCGCGATACAGCGCTCCTGAATCCACGTGTCGATATCCCAGCTCACGCGCAACCGCTTTGGCTGTGGATGATTTTCCCGATGCTGCCGGCCCATCTATAGCAATCGCAACTCGCGCGCTCATGATGCTGAATTTACCGCAACCATTACGGGCCCTGCACTAATGCCCCGAGGTCCGTCCAGAAATTCGGGTAAGAGATTGCAACACAGTCACGGTCGTCGATTTCGATCGAGTTGCCGTCCAGGAAACTGAGTACGCCAAACGCCATCGCTATCCGGTGGTCGGCTTGCGTAGCAACTCTGCCTCTCAATGGACGGCGCGACTGCGCGGGGATTCTGAAGCCGTCGCGCTTTTCCTCGGCCTCTGCGCCGATCGCGCGAAGATTTCCGACGAGAACTGAAATGCGATCGCTCTCTTTGACACGCATTTCCTCAGCGCCGGACACATCGATACTTACGCCACTCGCGGCGGCGAGACAACCAATCATCGGCAGCTCATCGATCATGCTCGGTACTTCGTCCGCCGTGATGTGTGTTCCCTTCAAAGTTCTGGGCGAGACAACCACTGTGGCTATCGGTTCGCCTGCCGACGTTTTCTTGTCGAGGAATCTTACCGAAGCGCCCATTCGCTCGAGGACGCGAATGAATCCAGTCCGCGTCGGATTCACGCATAGCTCGTTGATTCGAACCTCACCGAGCTGGGCGAGCGCACCGAGCGCCATCGGAAACGCAGCCGATGATGGATCAGCAGGGATCGAAATGTCCAGCGGGTCCAGTGTGGCAGCAGGACTCAAGGAGACCGATGTATCGCCAATCTCCAGCGATACTCCCAGCGAGGCCAGCATTCTCTCGGTGTGATCGCGAGAGCGTGTATTCTCGCGCACCGTAACAGACACGCCGGCGACAAGACCAGCGAGAAGAATTGCACTTTTTGTCTGGCCACTCGACGCGCGCGTGTGCCACGCTATCCCCGAGAGATCGCCACCGTGGATTGTCATCGGCAGCCCATCATCGCGGTCGAATTCGAAACGCGCGCCCATTGCAGTGAGCGGCTCTGCGATCCGTTTCATGGGCCGGCGGCTGAGGCTCGCGTCTCCCTCGAATCGCGATGCGAAGGGACACGCTGATGCAACTCCCGCGAGAAGACGTGTCGTCGTGCCGCTGTTTCCGCATTGTAGCGCGAGGCGCGACTTACGCAGTCCTCGCAGACCAACACCGTCGATGCTTATTTCGGAAGCGAGCGAAGGAATCGAAACGCCGAGAGACCGAAGAACTCCTGCTGTCGATTGAACGTCTTCAGACTGGAGCAAACCGCGGATGCTCGACACTCCCGTCGCAAGCGAGGCGCATATCAGCGCGCGATGAGAAATCGATTTGTCGCCCGGCACCTGAGCGGTGCCGCTGACTTTCATCGAAGCCAGCTCTCCAGTGCCGTCGCGTGGTCAGTTTTTTCGTCGCGGTATTTCACAATCACTGGAGTCTGAAGCGAAATACCTTCGCCTTCGCCCCAATCCCCCTTCACGTGACGCGCTCCGGGAACGACAACTGCTCCGGCAGGAATCTCGAGTGGCTCGTGCGCAGTCCCGCGATAAATCTTTTCATTAACGAGATCGTAGACGGGGGTGCCGCGCGTGAGAACAACGCCTGCGCCAATCACAGCTTTTGTTCGCACAACGGTGCCTTCGTATATCCCGCAGTTACCACCTACGATCACATCATTCTCGACAATTACCGGGGCAGCATTGATCGGCTCGAGCACGCCGCCAATCTGAGCCGCTGCGCTCAAATGCACGCGCTCACCAATTTGCGCGCACGATCCAACGAGCGCGTGTGAATCGACCATCGTTTCTGAGCCGATGTACGATCCGACATTTATGTACATGGGGGGCATGCACACAACACCGGCGGCGATGTAAGACCCTCGCCGAATCGATGATCCGCCCGGGACAACTCGCACACTATCAGCAAGCGAAAGCTCACGCAGTGGATACGTATCCTTATCGAAAAAACTAAAGGCGGCTTCCTGTGTATCCGGGAGAGCGACGGGTGACATGTCAATCAACTTCCCGATTCTAAAGCCGAGAAGAATTCCCTGCTTTACCCAGGTAACTGCGTTCCATTTCCCATTCGTGTCGCGCATTGCGGCACGCACTTCGCCGCGCTCGAGCAAAAGCAACAGCTCCTCTATCGCAAGCCGTGCTTCAGGGGAACTTGCAAAGGTCGCGTCCTTCGCGGCGTGCTCGATGCGGCTCTGGACATCCCGCAATATGGAAGCGGTGGGAGAAGCCAATGTCATCGTTTAAGCAGTCGTGAGCGCGCCGACACTCGTGAGGCTCGCCCTCAACACATCAGAATGTTTGTCGGCAAGCGGCACGAGCGGAAGCCGCAGAACATTTTTCATTTTTCCCATCAGCGCGAGCGCAGCTTTGGTCGGAATCGGGTTCGACTCAACAAACGCCGCCACAGTCCATGGAGAAAGCCGTTGCGAAATATTCCTTGCTTGAACGAGATCGCCGAGCGCGAGGCATTCCGTCAGCTGTGAAACGAGCTTTGGTAAGACATTCGATGTAACCGAGACAACGCCGTCGCCACCCTCTGCCATTACTGGAACTGTCATCGCGTCGTCGCCGGAAAGCACGCTGAACCTGGGAGGACAGCTGCGAATGATCTCGGTGATTTGCGCGAGATTTCCTGATGCTTCCTTTACCGCGACGAACCGTTCGTCCTGGGCGAGCTCGAGCGTAGTCGCCGCTTCAACATTGCTCCCGGTTCGACCCGGGACGTTGTAAATCACTATCGGCAAATCGACAGCATCCGCAATTGCACGAAAGTGTGCTACAATGCCGCGCTGCGGCGGCTTGTTGTACATCGGGGACGTGTGCAGAAGATGCGTCACACCGAGGCTATGCATTTCCTTCGATAGTGCAATCGCTTTCTGCGTGTCATTGGATCCCGCGCCCGCAACAACCGGGACTCGCCCGTTCACCTGCTCGACAGTTATTTCAACAACGCGACGATGCTCCTCGAGTGTCATCGTTGCAGCTTCACCTGTCGAGCCGCACGGAACTACGAAATGCACCCCTTCGTTGAGCTGCCAATCTACAAAGGCTCTTAGCGCTGCTTCGTCGACCGCACCACTCGTGTCGAACGGTGTGACCAGCGCAGTGCCACAACCAGCAAGAGTACCGTCAACCTTCGGCACTCTTGCCTCCTCCCTTCTCTGCTCGCTCCAGCTTTGTAAATCCGAGAACGTCACGCATCGTAAAAACTCCCTGTTTTCCGATCAGCCATTGAGCCGCACGTAACGCGCCATCCGCAAACACTCGACGATCCCTCGCTTCGTGTCGCAGTGTCATCTGCTCATAGGTGCTGTCGAAGATTACCTCGTGAGTTCCCGGGACCGACCCCGTGCGAACGCTCGTAACAGGAATCCGCTTACCGAGACCTTTTTCCATTGCATTTACAATTGCGAGCGCTGTGCCTGAAGGAGCGTCTTTCTTCGCGGAGTGGTGAGTTTCTATGAGCGCACCCGCGAACTCGGGAACAAGTCCCATCAGCTCCGCCGCGCGCCGGGTAAGCTCGACGAAAAGATTTACACCAACTGCAAAATTCGGCGCCCATAACAGCGCCGCGTTTGCTGCATTCGCTTGCTCGACAATCATCGGAAGAGACTCGAACCATCCGGTTGTTCCAACAACTACGGGCACCTGTGACTCGAAGCACGCAAGAATGTTTGCAACCGCAGCATCCGGCTTGGTGAACTCGATCGCGACGTCTGGATCACCAAGAGCACGCCTGGTAATTCCGCGTCCGTTGATGTTGTGCTCCGAATCGAGCATCGCGCAGACCGTCCATCCGCGCTCCTGTACCATCTGCGCGACCGTGCGGCCCATTTTTCCGTCGCCGATGATAGCAATTTGTGGATCGTTTCTGCTCACGCCGCCTCACTCCCGAAGAATTCGCGATGGAGCCGGCCTATCGCTCCCTTCACTTCGTCACCGTCGACAATCACTGTGAGATTGATACCGGTGGCGCTCAACGACATCATGTGCACCTTCGTGTCGCCAAGCGCAATGAGTGCCCTTCCCATCGCGCCGCCCGCATCGCAAATGCCCGCGCCGACAATGGCGATGATTCCTCGATTACGCTCGATCGACAGATCGCCGAGTGCACGAAGATCGACGAGCAGCTCGTCCAAGCGCGCGGGATCGTCGATTGTCACCGAAACAGAAACCTCCGAGGTGGCGACAACATCGACTGATGTCTGATGCCGCTCGAAAATTTCGAAAACCCGCCGGAGGAAGCCGTGCGCAAAGAGCATGCGGGCCGCGGTGACTTTGATGAGAACTACATCATTCTTTCCTGCAATTGCGCTGACCGGGCGATGCGGCGCGTCGAACGTTATTCGCGTCCCTTTGCCTTCAGGTCGGCGTGAGTTGTAAATGAATACCGGGATCCCCAATCGTACCGCAGGCGCGATTGTATTGGGATGCAGAACTTTCGCGCCGAATGATGCAAGCTCGGACGCCTCATCGAATCTGATTTCCTCGATTAGCAGCGCGCCATCAACCACCCGAGGATCGGCCGTAAGCATTCCATCGACATCCGTCCATATCTCGATTGCCTCGGCGTTCAAAGCCGCGCCAATGAGCGACGCGCTGTAATCGGAGCCACCCCGGCCGAGCGTTGTGGTGATGCCATCACGATTTGCGCCGAGGAATCCGCCAAGCACAGGAATCTTCCCATCACGGACGAGCGGCAGAATTTTCTCACGACTGCGCTCCGCAATCTCGGTTGGCTGCGGCTCTGCTTCCATGAAGTTCGAATCTGTGATCATCACCTCGCGCGCATCAACGTGCTCGGATTGCATTCCGCGCTGCTTGAAGTACGCGTTCACAAGCAGCGAGGACGCCTGTTCCCCGAACGAAGCGATTGTGTCGAGCGACCGTGGTGTGACGTGACCGAGAATCGAAAGAGCCTCCGCGAGTGACGCGAGCTCATCGAAGATCGCGCTGAGCTCCCCGGCCGTATCGATTCCTTCCGGCGAGCTGCCGAGCAGCTTTTCGCATTCGCGAAGATGACGATCTCGCAAATTCTCGACGTTACTCAGCGCCCCTATCAGGTGGCCTTTCGCCGCTTGCTCTCCAACCGCCAGCAACGCGTTGGTTGCGCCGCCGAGTGCGGATACTACAACGACTGGTTGTTTTTCACGTCGCCCTTCGACGACGGATGCCGCGCGCGCGATTGCTTCCGCGTCGCCGACGGAAGTACCGCCGAACTTAACGACGATCACGCTTCGGGAAGCCGCCCCGTCGCTCCGAGCACTTCGGCGTTCAGCACCGAGCCGCCCGCTGCGCCGCGAATCGTGTTATGCCCCAACGCCACCATGCGCAAATCCAGAATCGGATCTTCGCGCACTCGTCCAACAGTTACAGTCATTCCATTTCCAGCGTTCACATCGCGACGCGGCTGAGGACGATCGAGAGCGTCGCTGACAACGATGGCAGCGTCCGGACTGCTTGGAAGATTTCGCGTTCCTTCCGCACCTTGCCATTCGCGCAATGCAGCGATTGCCTGCTCGGGACTCGGGTGATCGTGAAAAGATGCTGTGATGCACACAGTATGACCGTGTTCAACTGCAACACGATTCGTCTGCGCGCTCACGGCAAACTGACCCTCGACAACTGAACCATTTTCCAGGCGGCCAAGAAGCTTGAGCATCTCTTTCTCAAGCTTCGGCTCTTCATCCGCAATGTAAGGAATGATGTTGCCGAGTATGTCGATCGACGGAACACCGGGATAACCGGCGCCGGAAACAGATTGCATCGTCGTCAGGAACAGCTTCTCGAGACCGAACTTTTGATGGAGCGGTGCCAAAGCAACGGCCGCGACGGTCGCCGCGCAGTTTGCATTCGTGATGATTGCTCCGCTCCAGCCGCGTTCCGCGCGCTGCTTTTCAATGAGCTCGAGATGATCGCAGTTTACCTCAGGAATCACCAATGGAACGTCCGGCTGCATGCGATGATTCTTCGCGTTGCTCAGAACGAATTTTCCGGCTCGCGCAAATGCTTCCTCTACTTCGCCGGCGACGCTGGAATCGAGTGCAGAAAAAGTTATCAATGACTCGATCTGCGACGGGTCAGTGTTCTTCACTATCAAATCGCCGACGCTCGCAGGCATCGCACCGTCGCGCCAGACTGCTGCATCGCGATACATCTTCCCCGCACTGCGATCAGACGCGGCGACCTCGGCGAGCTCGAACCACGGATGGTTCTCGAGCAATCGAATGAAGGTCTGTCCAACAGCGCCGGTGGCTCCAAGCACTGCGACTTTCCATTTCTTTCCGTTCGGCGGGGCGATCATGACGCAAGCAGGGTTTTCGCGAGCCGCTCGTATGTGTCGACGCTCGCGCGCAGCTCTTCCACGTCAATGAATTCGTCGGGAGTATGCGCAACGTGAATGGAACCGGGGCCAAACATGAGAGGTGTTCCCCACCGCGACAGCAAAGGAATGTCCGACGTGTATGCAACTGGAGCTGTCTCGAATCCCTCGACCGTGTGAAAATGCTGAGCCGGGATGGTCGAGCCGAATTCGATTTCAGCTTTTCCTTTCGCCCACTTTCGAATCATCGTCTTTATTGGAGCGACATCACTGACAAGTCTTATCATGAGCTCTGCTTCGGCGTTCGCTGGGATGATGTTCGCTTCAGTACCCCCACGAATTACCCCGATGTTGACAGTTGTTTCGCCAAGCACTGAATCTGTGGGCCACGGCAATTCGCGAAGTGTTGGAAGCAATTCAATCAACGGCTCGATCGCTGATTCGCCGAGATGAGGATACGCAGAATGTGCTGCGCGCCCTTTCGTTCGAACGATTACGCGCAGTGAGCCTTTCGCTCCGCTGGCGAGTTTGCTTTCCGTTGGCTCGCCGTTGATGAGGAATCTGCTTTTCGTCGGAAGATTGTTTGCGGCGCGAGCACCGTCGGACCCCTTTTCTTCGCCGACAACGAGCAGAAGATCCACGCGCTTTTCACCTGCAGTTGCAAGCCTATCGGCCGCTGCGAGCATCGCAGCTGCAATTCCTTTTGCGTCGCACGAGCCGCGCCCGTACAGACGCTTTCCATCGAGTCTCGGCGCAAGAAATGGTGGGACCGTATCGAGGTGAGTCGAGAAGGTTACACCACCGCCTTTTCGCGATGCCCACACGTTTCCACGCCCGGGCGATACTTCCTGCACCGTGACATTCCATCCTCGAGCGATGAGCCAGCGCGACACGAAGTCGACGGCGGCCCCCTCCTGGCTCGTGAGAGATGGAAGCGCGAGGAGCTCCGCGGCGAGGGCGACGACGTCAGTCATTCGAGAGAAGTTAAGGCATGGGGGTGCTTCTGGAAGGAACTGTGTGCGGGACGGATCTGATTGTTAGCCGGTGAGACGGTGAGGCAGTGAGAAAAAATGAGCGACTATGAGTGCGCTCATTTTTTCTCACTGCCTCACCGTCTCACCGGCTAACAATCAG
>DATLDN010000229.1:0-11748 GCA_035525855.1 Gemmatimonadaceae bacterium | reverse complement strand
CTGAAGGGTTCATCACCGATGCGACGGCGGGAGATATCTGTCGCGAAGCAACGCCGGCTTTCATGCAGCGGGACTACGCTACCGGTCTCGAGCTGGTCACGCTACGCACGGCTGAAAGATTTGCGAAGGAATTCAATTTTTCGATTGATACTTCAGTTGCACACATGCCGGATCTCGGGCCGGGGCAGGTGCAGTATCCCACCGCGACAAGGAGTCGCGGCATTCCGCCGATCTTCTTTTTTATCATGGTCTTCGTCATTCTGTCCGTCCTTGGGAATCTTGGACGCGGTGGGCGGCGCGGACGGTCGAGCGGATGTGGTGGATGCTTATGGCCGCTTCTTCTCGCGCAGTCGGGTAGCCGGGGTAGTTGGGGCGGTGGCGGATTCGGCGGTGGCGGTTTTGGAGGCGGTGGAGGTGGAGGCTTCGGCGGATTTGGCGGCGGCGGCGGCTTCAGTGGTGGTGGCGGAGGATCGAGCTGGTGACATTCGGGGACAATAAATGGCGATGACTCTAGAGGATCTCGTGGGACAGCTGAAGACGGCGTACGGCGACGCGCTCCGCTCCGTTGTTCTGTATGGCTCCGCTGTCGCGGGAGAACACATCGCGCGAAAGTCGGATTACAACGTTCTGGTTATTCTCGATCGCGTTCCACTCGATAGGCTCGCTGCCGTGGGTGCCGTGCTGCGCGCGTGGGGCGAAGCTGGTAATCCGTCGCCGATGACCTTCACCGAAGCGGAGTGGAAATCATCGTCCGATGTCTTTCCAATGGAGTACGCCGACATCCTCGAGCGGCACCGCGTTCTGCACGGGGCCGATCCGACCGATGGAGTGACAATCTCCAGGAGTGATCTTCGCCTCGAGGTCGAACAACAGGCACTTGGAAAACTTCTTCACCTGCGGCGAAGCGCTATGGCGGCGGGCATCGACAAGAAAGCCCAGGTGTCATTGCTCGAGGCGAGCTTGAGTGCGCTCATGGTAGTGTTTCGCGGAGTCGAACGACTGCACGACGCCGCTCCTCCGCAGGATTATACCGAGCTGAGCCGCCGCGTCGCCGAGCGAGCGGGTTTTGAGAGCGATCCCTTCGAGCGCGTCATCCAGCACGTTCGAGGAATTACCACACTTCAAAGCGGCGAAGCGGCAAGCGTTCTTGCGGGGTATTTACTGGCAATGGAAAAGCTGGTTGCATACCTGGATCGCTTCACCGCGTAAACTTTCGCCTGCAAATTGCGTAGGTTAGGGCCGACTCACCAACACCGAGGCATTCATAGAATGAAACGCCGCTCACTCGCTCTTCTCGTTCCGGTTTTTCTTTCCGGATGCGGTTACAACCGCATACAGACTCTGGACGAGCAGGCCGCGCAGGCAAAGCAGGGGATCGAGGTGCAGCTACAGCGCCGGGCTGATCTCGTGCCGAATCTTGTGAATACGGTCAAAGGTTACGCGGCACATGAAGAGGCCGTGTTTACTCAGGTTGCGCAGGCACGCACCGGATTGGCGGGCGCAATCAAGACGGGAGATCCTGAAAAGCAGGCAGCTGCTGACGCCGCGCTGACTGGTGCGCTTGGCCGATTGCTCGCGATCTCCGAGGCCTATCCGCAGCTCAAGGCCGATCAGACATTCCTTCGGTTGCAGGATGAGCTTTCCGGGACGGAGAATCGAATAGCGGTTTCGCGAACCGACTACAACGCGGCGGTCAAAGAGTACAATGCTTTTATTCGTACCTTCCCGCAGAAGATCACGGCATCACTGACGGGTGCAAAAGCGCGGGCGTACTACGATGCTCCCCCAGCGTCTGACGTAGCGCCTACGGTCGATTTCTCGAAGACCGCGCCACCCGCTCCAGGCAAATAACACCGCGGGGATAGACAGAATTCGATAGAAAAACAGGGAATCAAAGAGGGGCGAGCCAAGCTGGTTCGCCCCTTTTTATTTCGATGGTTTTCAAACCGAGACGGGTAGAATGAACCGATAATCATTTGCTTACACATTTACAGAGTACTTGCATCTTCTTGACAGGCTCTTTGCCAAGGCGTAATAAATAGCCGCTGTTGGCGCCTACGTTCTTTACAATGGCGTCCTGTCGACGCATCCCAGACTTCACTGGCGGCGTTGGCGCACTCTCATTCATCCACCCGGAGAGAGGCGTGAATAAAACTCGAACGTTAGTCGTGGCAACCCTCCTGCTCGCTTTTGGAAGCGCGCCGGCATGGGCACAAGCGCGCCGGATATCCGGCGTTGTAACATCCGAAGGCGGCGAGCCACTGCCGCAGGCAACCGTCAACGTGCTGGGCACTGCACTCGGTGGGTACACCACCGAAAGCGGGCACTTCACGATTCCTGCCCCCGAAGGGACGGTCACTCTTCGCGTTCGCCGAATTGGCTATCGCGAAAAGACAGTGACGGTCAACGCGGGCGCAGCTGACGTGGTTGTCAAACTCTCGAAAGACGTGCTTCAGCTCGAAAAGCAAGTGATCACGGGAACGGCAACTTCCGTCTCCAGTCAGAACTCGGCAAATGCTGTTGCGGTCGTAACTGCCGACCAGCTGAATCGCGCACCGACTCCGACGATCGAGAATGCGCTTCAAGGCAAAATTGCCGGCGCGATCATCACAACGAACTCCGGTGCTCCCGGCGGTGGCGTGCAAGTTCAGCTGCGCGGCACAACATCGATCGGCTCGAGCTCGAGCCCGCTTTATGTGGTCGACGGCGTCATTGTCAGCAACGACGCAATCTCGAGTGGATTGACGACGATCACTCAGGCGTCGCGCGTCATCGGCACATCAACCCAGGACCAGCAGGTCAACCGAATCGCTGATTTGAATCCAGCCGATATCGAAGACATTTCGGTTCTCAAAGGCGCGTCTGCGGGTGCGTTCTATGGTTCAGCCGCATCGAACGGCGTCATCATCATCACCACGAAGCGCGGACGACAGGGAAAGCCTGCTTTCAACATCACGCAGCGTCTCGGTCAGTTCCGCCTTTCGAATAAACTGAACTTGCGCTGCTTTACGTCGGCTGAGGAAGCTGCCGACGCTGGTCTCGACGCGACCGAGTGGCAGCCTGTCTGCAACGACTTTCAGGAACAATTCTACGGCGCCAAGGATCTCTCCTACGAGACTGATCTCAGCATGAGCGGCGGCAATGCCGGAACGACGTACTTCGCATCCGGACTTGTGAAGCGCGACGCAGGAATCGAAAAGGGAACCGGTTACAACAAGCAGTCACTGCGTGTGAACATCGGCCAGCTGATCGGTACGAAGCTCAACCTTAAGGCCAACACCGAGCTCATTCACAGCTTGACCGTCCGCGGAGTCAGCGGCAACGACAACGCGAACGTCAATCCCTTCACCGTATTCTCGGCGACCCCGACGTTCTTCAGCTTCCTTCCCGTCGATGGCGTGTATCCGCGTAATCCCTACCTTGGAGCGAACGGCGATAATCCGTTCCAGGATCGGGAGTTCCTCAAGACACCCGAAAACATCTACCGTTTTATCGGCGGCGCGACCGCTAACTACAACCTGCTGTCGTCAGTTCGTCAGACGCTCGATGTAGTTGCGAACGGCGGCATCGATCATTTCACTCAGATCGACAAGCTCGTCTCCCCGCGGTTCCTGTATTTCGAACCGGCAGACGGATTGCCTGGAACGGTTGTCGATAACAACTCGAACTCCGTTATCGCAACGCTGGGTGCATCGATCATTCACAGATTCTTCCCGGCTTCGCAATTGTTTGCCGCCACTTCTTCGGTTGGACTCCGACAGGGTCGAAAGCAGTTCGATCAGGTTTTCACCGCCGGACAGAACTTGTTGCTTGGGCAGGACAATCTCGATAAGGCGACGAATCTGACTGCCACCGAGACGCGCACGCTCGTCAAGGATTTTTCATACTACGCGCAGGAAGAGCTGCTGCTGTTCAATGAGCGACTCAACCTCACCGCGGGCGTGAACCTCGAGCGTACGAGCAACAACGGCGATCCTGACAAATACTACAAGTATCCGAAGTACGCTGCGGCGTATCGCTCGCAGTGGCTGCCGCCGTATACGAACGATCTGAAATTCCGAATCGCATATGGCCGTGCCGGCAACAAGCCCGCATACGGCCAGAAGTTCACCAGCCTCGTCGTGGTTGCTGAAGACGGTGTCAGCGGAACGCGACCCGCGCTTGCGTACGGAAATACTGAAATCAAGCCGGAAAGATCGACTGAGACTGAAGGTGGAGTTGACGCGACGTTGTTCAACGGACGTGCATCCTTCGAGTTCACAGCCTACAGAAAGAACATCGACGATCTCATCCTTACTGCCATCAGAGCTCCAACGACCGGCTTTACGTCGCAGGTCATCAACGGCGGATCGATCATCAACCGCGGGTATGAGATCAGCTTGAACGCCACCCCGCTTCAGTGGGGCGATCTGAGCTGGATCTCACGTACTACCTTCGCGCACAACCACGCGATCGTGACTCAGCTCCCCGTGCCCGCATTCAACACCGGCGGATTCGGAATCGGCTTCGGTGCAACGCGCATTCAGGTTGGCGCATCACCGACCGCAATTATCGGCCGTAACGGTCGCGACACAACCTGGAACAGATCGGGAACGGTCGTGCATCGTGGAGACGCGGGTTGTCTGCCGACCAACACGCCCGCAGAGTGCGGCACATTCGTCAGCCGAGTCGATCATCTCGACATCATTGGCGATCAGAACCCGCGCTTCACAATGGGATTCTCGAATGAGGTCAACTATGGACCGCTTCGCCTCACAAGTCTGTTGGATTGGAGACACGGCGGAAACATCGCAAACCTCACCAACGATTACCTGCTCGATTGCTGCTCAGATAATCAGGGAACGATGGGCGATACGGCGCTCGTCACAAAGCTTCGTCACCTGCAAGTCGACCTTCGCTCCACGAAGGCGTGGCTCGAAGATGCTTCGTTCCTGAAGCTGCGCGAGCTGTCGCTATCGTATGCGTTGCCGGCGTCGCTCACGTCCAGAATGTTCAGCTCCGCCAATGGCGTACGCCTCGAGGTGAGCGGTCGCAATCTGTACACGTGGACGCCTTACACCGGTCTCGATCCCGAAGTGTCGAACTTCGGTAACTCGATCACCAACCGGTTCTCCGACGTCACACCATATCCGCCAAGCCGCAGCTGGTTCTTCAGTGTCAGCGCCGACTTCTAATCACCCATGACCAGAGACGCTATTAAAATGCGAAAATACATAGCCGCTTTGATCGCGGGAGTCGCGCTGATCGGCGCGTGCAAGGACTCCACTGCGGTCCCCGACTTCAACAACCCGGATTATCTCGATCTTCTCGGAAAGCCCCTTACAAAGCCAACGCTGCAAAATCTCATAACGGGCTACCACGACGCTCAGCGAGCGTCGCTCGGTGTCGCCCCCGCGAGCTATATCGTCTTCGCGGAGACAATGGCACGCGATGCGTACAGAACAGACGCGTCCGAGTCCCGTTACATCAACGAGTTTTTAAACGGAACTCCTGATCCAGGTGCCTTCTCAGGCAGCTCCAACTGGACGACGTTTTACAGGGATATCCGCGCCGCGAATACACTTCTCGACGTGATTCCCACTCTCCCGGCATCGGAGGGGGTCAGCGCCGCGCAGCAGACGGCAACGATCGGAATGGTCCAGACGATGAAGGCCATCGATTATTACAAGGCGCTCGAGTACCGGGATACCGTTGGCATCGCACTCGATGTGAATCACGCTCTCGGTGAGCCTCTGGCTCCGCTCGTTTGTAAGCCGAAGGCGCTCGCATTCATTTCCGCACTGCTCGATACGGGGTACACGAATCTTCTGGCGGGCGGGAGCAGTTTCCCTGTGACGTTGCCCCCGGGTTTTGCAGGGTTCAATACTCCGGGAAAGTTCGCGTTGTTCAACCGGGGGTGGAAAGGAAAGGTCGAGCTTTACCGAGCGCTCGACCACCAGGCGCCGACCGGTGCAGCAGGATTCACTGCCGCAATAAATGCGATCAATGCGTCTTTCATTAACACCACTGACCCCGCACAGATAGGTAACGGAGTCTATTTCACATTCAGCACAGCTCCGGGAGACACGCCGAATCAGCTCATTGATTCGAATCTCCACCTGAATCCGCAGATCAGCGATAGCCTCCAGCCCGGCGATCTGCGTGGGTCGAAGATTGTTACTCTAGCAAAATCCTCGACAATTCAGGGCGTAACTTACAAGGCGAACTTTAATGCAACTCAGCTTTCGCCAATTGCCTATCTCAAGAACGAAGAGCTGATTCTGCTTCGCGCCCAGGCGAAGGTCGGCTTGGGTGATCTTGCCGGAGCACTTGCCGACGTGAACTTCGTTCGCGCTGCGGCGGGTGGGCTCGCTCCGCTGCCTGCATTTGCAAATGCAACCGCGGCGATCGACGCAATTCTGCGTGAGAAGCGTTATTCACTTCTCATGGAGAGCGCGCATCGGCTTGTGGATCTCCGCGCTTACGGGAGATTGAACAACACGTTCTTCAAGAAAGAGCTGGGTGGCGACATTTTCCTCAAGGCGCTGCCGATTCCGCAGAACGAAGCGGATCAGCGCGGTGGTGTCCTGACTGTAACCTGCAACTAGTCTAAAAACGCTTTACAAACACGCGGCTCCGGCGAAAGTCGGGGCCGTCGTGTTTGTAATAATCTTGCAAGGTTGCGTGCAGGGGCGCAGGTTATGCCATTCGAGTAAGCGGCATTCGATAGTTCCTTCGGCCGGTTTTCGACTATGTGCAACATTCATCGAGTAAGTGTCCTCACGTTCAATGTGATAGCGATCATATCGATGTCTGCGTGCGTTCACATGAAGCAAATGGATGAGACAGATCGAAATCTCATCACCGGCGAGCAGATCGAAGCGGCACACGTTGCAACAGCGTACGACGTGATCGTGAAGTACCGCGCCAATTTTCTTCACTCGCGCGGCCCGAACTCCATTCTGACAAAAACGGCAAAAGAGCCCACTGTTTATCTCGACAACGTCGAGTACGGCTTGATCAGCTCGCTACGAAATATCCCCGCAGTACAAATCGCCGAGATTCGCTTCATCGAAGGTTGGGATGCGATGACGAAATACGGGTCCGATCACGTTGCAGGCGTGATCCAGGTCTACACGCGAAGCCAGTAGCGAGCCGAAGCTCTCAGCGATTCACGCTGTTCCAGGTCCAGAAAAGAATTACGCCGCAGTTGGACCCCGTCGTGTTATATGGCGGCGGCGCCTGCGTGGCGGTGGGATACGCTTCAACAGCGGCAATCTGCCGCACGCCGACTTCATCTATTCCCTGATCCTGTTGCCCTAGAATATCGGACGCGCTTTCGTTCGTGCGTCGCGCACCCGAACGAAGCTCGACGCGATTTACTGGTGGCTCGTTTATCAGCAACACACCATCGATGTACACAATCGGTGCGCAATTCGCCGCGCGAGCGAATCGGATATTTCTCCCGCCCGATGCAGCAGCGGATAAATGCGTCCCCGGCGCGCGCTCGAAGATGTCGCTCGTTCTGCTCGGATGCATTTGCACCATCTGAGATGGGTCGACGAAGAAGCCGCTTAGCCGGCGCCGCCGCTCGAAGAATCCCACGTCACTCAGCACTGCTCCCATCCTTGCCTCGACTGTCACATTCGAGAGAGTTCGTGGAATTGCAACGAGTCCGATGACGACGTACGGATTTCCAAGCTGCTCCGAAGCGATCGCAACGGGGCGATAACCAAGTCGCCGAACTCTTATCGTATCTCCGTTTGGTAATACTTCCAGGTGCAACACACCATTTCGCGGAGTCACCTTTGTCGCGCTCGATCGCAAAGCAGAAATCTCTGCGCCTACGACTGGCTCGCGCGTAGCAGAGTCGATGATCTGAACGGTGAGCGGATGCGGCGCAGGCAACGTCTGCGCGCTTGCACTAAGCGCCGTAAATGGAGTTAGAAAAAAGAAGACGTGCGCCGGCCGCATGGCTCCCTCGCCGCAGACCCTGAACACTTAGGGCTCGGCACAACCGATGTCAACCGGAGAGGTCTCTAAGTGTCGGCCTGTCGTTTTGGAAAAAGGGGCTCTCCCTTGGCGACTCTCCATCCAGCGGGATCCAGTCTATCGAGCTCCGCAAATCGTTGAGAATGCACCGAGCCCGGCCCTCCGAGCTGTCGCCAAACATCCTCTGCCTTTTCCGGGATGAAAGGAGCGAGATACACGGCGTGACGCACCAGCTGTCGCGCGAGCGAAGCGAGCACTTCGTCCAGATCACGCGCGCGTGTTTCATCCTTGGCAAGCTTCCACGGCGCATTGCGATCGACGAATTCATTGCCGCGCATCACAGTTTGCCACACGCTCTTCAATGCTTCGCTCAATAGCAACCCGTTCGCGCCGCTCATGTGCCGATGATACGCGGAAAGATCGGCGTTGTCGGCAGCGTCCACATCATTGCGTGAACCCGCTGGAATGACTCCGCCGCGATAGCGCTCGATCATCGAGATAGTGCGGCTCGCGAGATTGCCCCACGCATTCGCGAGGTCGGCGTTGTAACGCTCTTCGAATCTCTCCCACGAAAAATTCCCGTCGGAGTCGAACGGAACTTCGCGCAACAAAAAATATCTGAATGCATCTACGCCATATCGCTCGATGGCTTCCGGCAGGTCGAGCTTCACTCCAGTCGATTTGCTGAAACGGTCTCCCTGAAAAAGAACGAAGCCATGTGCCCACACATGACGCGGAACTTCCAGACCAGCAGCCATCAACATTGCGGGCCAGATGATCGAATGAAATCGCGTGATGTCTTTGCCGATAACGTGAAGGTCCGCCGGCCACCTCTTCGTGTAATCCGGATTTGGATAGCCCGTTGCCGTCAGATAATTCGGCAGCGCATCGAACCAGACGTACGTCGTCTGCGTTTCTCCGTTGCTCGATTTGCGCGGGAAGGGCACGCCCCACGAGAATCTCGAGCGGCTTGCAGAAATGTCATCGAGTCCTTGATCTAGCAGGGCGAGCATTTCGTTCTTTCGGCTGCGCGGCCCGAGAAAATCACTCTCACCAATCAGTGCACGAAGGCGATCTGCATACGCGGACAATCTGAAAAACCAATTCTTCTCAGCGACCCATTGCAGAGTTCGCGTTGGATGAAGAATGCACTTTCCCTGAATGATCTCGTTGTCCTGCTTGAACGATTCGCATCCAACGCAATACCACCCCTCGTACTCCTTCTCGTAAAAATCATCCGGAGATTTCTCAAAGATCGCTTCGATCAGTGCGCGAACACCTGCGCCATGTTCCGCCGTCGTCGTGCGGATAAACTGATCGTAAGAAATCGAGAGACTCTTCCACATCTTCTCGAAGCGCGCTGCAATCTCATCCACGAGCTGCTGCGGCTCGACACCGCGATCCGAAGCTTCAGTCGCGACCTTCTGGCCGTGCTCGTCCATGCCAATGAGGAAATGAACGTCCTCACCGCACAGGCGGTGATAACGCGCTATCGCGTCGGCGGCAATTTTCTCATATGCATGGCCGAGGTGCGGATCGCCATTCGCATAATCGATGGCGGTCGTTAGGTAGAACTTTGCCAATCAGCCCGGCCCTTGATCTGTTCCCCGGCCGCGACGTCCTCCGCGGCGACCGCGGCGGCGACGAGTCGCGGTCTCGTCCTTATCCTGTTTCGACGGCGTGTCCTCCGCACCTTCTACAGGCACGCCTTCAGCCGGTCCATCGAAAACAATCATCTCATTCTCTGCGGTCAGCACGAGCTCTTCGGAGATCATCTCGATCCCTTCGAGCAAGTCCATCTCGTCGGAACTTCCGTTTGTTTCTTCTGCATCTGGTGAAATCTCGCCTGACAGCGTTGCCATCTCGCGCTTGTAATCCGCGAGCGTGATCACCCGCGGTTCTCCTTCAGCCGATCTGAGCGTGAGACGCTCCCGGAAAATGTCGATCGACATCACCTTCTCTTCGCCCTTGGCTGTCGTCACGACTTTACCTTCTTTCGGAAATCGCTTGCGACTCTGAACGTAGAAGTCGTGCTCGTAGCGCAAGCAACACATGAGACGGCCACAAGCACCGGAGATTTGTGCGGGGTTCAGCGAAAGCCGTTGATCTTTTGCAACACCAAGATTTACCGGGCGCAGCTCGGGAAGCCATGACGAAGAGCAGTACTGTCGTCCGCAACGGCCGATTCCGTCCAGACGACGCGCTTCATCACGCACACCGATCTGCTTCAGCTCGATTCGCGTTCTGAACTGCGATGCGAGATCCCGAACGAGATTTCTGAAATCAACGCGCTTTTCGGCGGTGAAATAAAACGTCAGCTTCTTTTTGTCCCACTGCCATTCGGCGTCGGACACTTTCATTGCGAGTCCGGCCGCTCGCACGCGCTCCATCGCTTTCTTTCGCGCGTCTTCGTTCTGCCTGTCGAGATCCGCAGCGCCTTGCCGATCACGATGATTGGCGAGCCGGAGCGCTTTCCGCTCAGGCGCACTGGTGCCGCAGCCGTGCGCACATCCGCCGTTCCGCTTTTGCGCCAGATCACCGAGTGAATGCACATAACCCAGGTCCTCGCCGCGGTCGGCGTCGACGATGATCGCCGCCTTCAGCTCTGGAGGATCCGGGTAATCCCACAAAAAGAATTCTTTCCGATTTCCTCGGAACGCAACTTCAACTAAGTGAGCCATATGAATCAGCTGTCAGCCATGAGCTGTCAGCGAGTTCTCAGTTTGTAGTCCTCAGTAAAGCTGATAGCTGAAGGCTGGTGGCTGATAGCTATTCTGACCACTGCCCAAGCCGCAAGTATTTCTGTCGCCTACGACGGACGAGCTTCTCCGGGCGATACTTCCGCAATTCCTCCAGATGACGATTGAGCGCTTCCTGCAACGCCTTCGCCGTCCCATCGTGATCCGAGTGCGCACCGCCAGTCGGCTCTGGCACAATCTCATCGATTACACGCAGCTCGAACAAGTCAGGCGCCGTGATGCGAAGCGCAGTCGCCGCTTTCTCGCGCATCTCCGGACTCTTACCATCCTTCCATAAAATTGCGGCGCAGCCTTCGACAGTTATCACAGAGTAAACCGCGTTCTCGAGCATGAGCACGCGATCGGCAACACCAAGCGCCAACGCGCCACCCGATCCGCCTTCGCCGATAACTGTCGCGATAATTGGAACCGTGAGCTGCGTCATCTCCAGAAGATTGCGCGCGATCGCCTCTGATTGTCCGCGCTCTTCCGCACCAATTCCCGCCCATGCTCCCATCGTGTCGATGAACGTCAACACCGGCACGTGGAATTTTTCCGCGAGCTTCATCAACCGAAGCGCCTTCCGGTATCCCTCGGGATGCGGCATTCCAAAATTGCGCTTGAGAATTTCCTTTGTGTCGCGGCCGCGCTGTTGCCCCATCACCATCACAGTTTCACCATCGAGCCGGGCCCATCCACCGATGATCGCCGGATCGTCGCGGAATGCGCGATCGCCATGAAGCTCGATGAAGTCTGTGAAGATCAGCGAGATCAGCTCCGACGTGAACGGCCGCTTGGTGTTGCGCGCAACCTGCACGCGCTGCCACGGCGTGAGGTTGTGATAGATCTGTTCGCGCAGCTCGGTAAGCTTCTGTTCCAGCGGAGCAATCTCCTCCGAGACGCTCAGCTGCTGAGTGCCCGCGAGCTTCTTGAGCTCCTCGATTTGCCGCTCCAGCTCGGCAATCGGTTTTTCAAAATCGAGTGTCTGGCTGGAGGTGGTGGCCACTATTTGGTTCCGTTAAGGCCGCGCTGCAGGCGC
>DATLDN010000203.1:0-72468 GCA_035525855.1 Gemmatimonadaceae bacterium | reverse complement strand
TGTCGACGAAGAGACACACGATAGCTTCGGCAAGCAGCGCCTTGTGGCGCAGACGTGGGAGCTGTCGCTCGACTAACTCGCTGACGATAACAAAAACTTGACTCTTATATCCGCATCGAGCCTGAGCGTTCGATTCGGCGCGATGACTCTTTTCTCCGACGTGACATTCACCGTCGCGAAAGGCGAGCGCTGGGCAATCATCGGTCGAAATGGTTCCGGAAAGACCACTCTGTTCAAGCTTCTCGCGAAAATTGCGGAGCCCGAGAGCGGTACCGTCACGGCGCAACCGGGATTGCGACTATCCATGATGGAACAGCATCGAGAGTTTGGTGACGTCGTTTCGATTTGGGAAACGGCCGCAGGCGGACGTGCCGATCTGCTCACTCTCGAGAAATCTCTTGCCGACCAAGGCACGCGTATAGGTGAGATGGCAGAGAACTCAACGCCCGCAATGTTGGCGCGATATGATCGCGACCTCGAAGCATTTCAGCGGCAGGGTGGATACGAGCTCGCGCCAAAGGTTGACGCAGTTCTGCATGGACTCGGATTCGACCCCGACGCCGCGCGCACTCGCAGCATCACGGAGTTGAGTGGTGGTGAGCGAGGAAGACTTGGACTTGCCCGTCAGCTGATAAATGACGCAGACGTGATGCTTCTCGATGAGCCGACAAATCATCTTGACCTCGATACGATTCGATGGCTCACAGGATTTATTCAGGGAAGTGACAAGACATTTCTCATCATCAGTCACGACAGAGCATTCATGTCGGAGGTTGTCGATCATGTTCTGCACATCGAAGGCGAAACAGCTTTCGCTTACACCGGGACGTACGAAAGCTTCATCGAGCAGCGGCAACAGCGAAGAGAAGCCCAAACACGTGCATATGAGAAGCAACGCACGGTAATCGAAGCGCGCGAAGATTACGTGCGACGCAACATCGCGGGACAGAATTCAAAGCAGGCAAAGGGCCGCAGAAAACTTCTCGAACGACTACCTCGCCTCAGTCCTCCGCCAGGATCCGAAGGCGTGATGGGCCTGGAGCTCAAAGCACACAGCAGGGGCGGAGATCAGGTCGCACTAGCAAGAGAAGTAAGCATCGGTGTCCCGAATAGAATTCTGATCGAAGGATTCACCAACAGCGTGCGACGCGGTGATCGACTTGGCCTTCTAGGTCCAAATGGTGCAGGCAAATCCACTTTGCTTAAGACGCTCGTCGGAGATCGACAACCAGACAGTGGAGAAATCCGCCTCGGTGAATCGATCGTTCCCGGCTACTACAGACAGGACCTGAGTCAGGTTCCGCTCGATCGACCGCTGTACGATCTCATCTCGGAGATGAAGCCCGGATGGGAGCGCCGTATGGTGCAGGGACACCTCGGCCGCTTCGGATTCTCAGGCGACGAAGTGCAGCGCACCGCTGAAAATCTGTCCGGCGGAGAAAGAGCGCGCGTCGCACTCGCGATGATCGTTCTCTCGGGCGCTAATCTTCTCATCCTCGACGAGCCGACGAATCACCTCGATGTCGAATCCATCGAAGCGCTGGAGGATGCAATCAAGGAGTTCGAGGGAACCGTAATTGTAGTGAGTCACGATCGTGAATTGCTGCGCTCACTCACGACAAGGGTGTGGGTGCTGCACAATCGACACATCATCGATTTCGGCGGCGGTTTCTCCGAGTGGGAACAAGTGAGCGACGTCCAGGCGCACGCTGCTGCGATCAACGCGTCGGAAGAAGTATCGCTCCGAAAAGTTCAGGAGAAAAAGAAAACCGGTCGCGCTCATCAGCAGCAGGATGCGAATAGAAAATCACGTCGTGACTCACAATCGCGCGTCGTCGCAATAGAGCAGACGATTACCAGGCTGGAAGGGGAAATTGCGAGGATTACGAATGACCTCGCCGATCCGGAGCTTTACCTCACACGAGATGGCATCGCCAGATCGGTGAGCCTCGGTACAGAAATGGATCGGCTGAAAACGCAGCTCGACGCAGCACTCGAGCAATGGGCCCTCGCCTCAGATGCCTCGAAGCAATAGCCAGAGAAACGATGGCCAGGGGCAGAATCGAACTGCCGACACGCGGATTTTCAGTCCGCTGCTCTACCAACTGAGCTACCTGGCCTAGTCGAGGCAATGTAATTCTGCCCTAACACGGTTGGAACCCTCGGTACAACTCATGCAAACGTACCGTGTACCCAATCCAACCTAAATCAGAGATATCGTGAGCAAACTTCTTCGTGGTGTCGCCGCTGGCTATGGCGCGCGGAAATTAACCGGCGGGTGCGGATGCATGGGCATCGTCGTCTTCATCATTCTCTGGTGGATCCTTGGCCACTTCGGAATCTTCAAATAGTCGAAGCGCCGTTACCTGGAGCCGTGAGTAGCAGTAATTACAGACTTGATTCCACCCCTGACGTTGAAATCTCCAACCACCTTCATCCACTTCGGATGAGAGGCCGCGACGAGATCGTCGAGGATTCGATTCACTGCGCGCTCATAGAAAATTCCATCATTCCGGAAGCTCCAGAGATAAAACTTGAGACTCTTGAGCTCGATGCACACCGCCGCTGGAACGTAGGTAATACGGATCACGCCGAAATCCGGCGCGCCACCCTCGAGTAATTTCAAATCCGCGGCATCAGTCTCGATTCCACCAACTGGACATAGCGACGTAAACTCGTCGCAGTCCATATGGATTTCGTAGTCTCGGTTCGCGTAAGGATTGGCGAATGTCTCGAGCAGTTCCGGTCTTGGCATTCCGTAGAATGCACCCGCTCGTGATCGGGATCAATCAGTCCGGGCTTACGATCCTCGAAGCTTGCGCGACATGTCTTCCAGTATTCGCACTTCTTCACTCGTCAGACTCTCGATCCCATGCTTGGAGATCTTGTCCAGAACGACGTTCAGTCTATCGGCAGAGCGCTCTACGGTTTCAGCCGGACGAGGAACAATTGCGGGCGGCGCAGGACGCATCACGATCGCGTTGCTCTTCGCAACAACCTCATCCACCTCCGCGCGCTCAGCACGCTGTCGATTCCTCGGTCTCACTTTCGGAACCGCGCGGAAAGCGTCTTCGGGCTCATCCGGAACCGGCGATACCCATCGACGGAAATTGTCGAGTCCGCCAAAGGATGACATGCGCAGATAAATCCACCCGAACGCGAGTCCACCGAGATGTGAGAACCAGCCAATGCCGGATCCATTCGGCGATGCGGCAATTCCCATCGCGAGATTGATGACCACCATCCACACGACGAGCCAGCGCGTCTTCATCGGAATTACACCGAAGAGATACACCTCTTCATCAGGCCATCTCAATGCATACGCGAGCATCACTCCACTCACTGCAGCCGATGCTCCGATGAGACCAGCGCTTTGCTGAAGAAGCAAATGCGCTACTGCGCCGCCTAGACCACACCATAGGTAGAAGTAAAGAAAGCCGCGTGTGCTCCAGCTCTCTTCGACGCGCGGTCCGAACATCCACAGCGCAAGCATGTTGAACGCGAGATGCCAGAGCCCCGCATGCACGAACATGTACGTGAACGGTGTCCACCAGCCTGACGCAAGATCACCAAACGAAAGTCCGAGCGCACGGTACATCTGATCGTCGCCGAACAGCGTGATCTGAAGAAAGTACACGCCAATGTTCGCCGCCAGCAGCCATTGCACCGCTGGTGTTATTGAACGTCTCTGTGGCGAATCGAAAAGCGTCTCGGACATGATTGAATCAATTGAAAAAATCGGACCTGATTTCTATAACACGGCCTGCGGTGGTCTGTTCCTTTGCACAGCGAGTCGCACAATCTCTTCACAAAGATCGGCGAACGATAGTCCGAGCGCTGCTGCACCCTGCGGAATGAGACTCAGCTCCGTCATTCCCGGCAACGTATTTACCTCAAGACAGTAAAATTCGCCACGATTTTTACCGGCACCATCATCGGTAGAAGCAAGACGAAAATCAACACGCGCGCAGCCCCCCAGTTTTAACGCCTGAAAGGCCGCCAAAGCCTGTTCCTGAACCCGGGCTGTTTCCTCTTCGGAAAGTTTCGCGGGGAACTCCTCCTCCGCCATCCCCGGAGTGTACTTGCATTCGTAGTCGTAGATCTCGTGCTTCGGCTTTATTTCCCCAACCGGAAGCACCCTATCCCCAAGCACGCCAACCGTGATCTCCCTCCCGGGAATAAACCGCTCGATCATCACCTCATCGTCGTACTTGAGCGCCTCCTCAACCGCCGCATCGAACTGCTCGCGCTTTTTTACGACCGTTAGCCCAACAGTTGACCCCTGTTTCGAGGGCTTTACCACGACCGGTAATCCGAATTGCTTCTCGATGTCGTCGATTGTCGCCGGAACCATAGCCCAGTCCGCAGTCTGAACTCCAGCTGCCCTGAACAACCGCTTCGTGAGGTCCTTATCCATCGCGAGTGCGCTCGCGAGCAAGCCACTTCCCGTATAGGTCACATGCGCCATATCGAGTAAAGCCTGGATCGTCCCATCCTCTCCCTGTCCGCCATGAAGTCCGAGGAAGACGACATCTGCTCCGGCAATCTCCGGCTGCCTTTCGAGCGCAGGCAGAAATGATCCACCTGTCGTTGACGCCAACGCTTCGAGCGAGGGCGGCTCAGTTCCCACCGCATTCTCGTTTAACTGCTTTTCCGTTTCTGCGTCGATCGGTCCCCGCGATGGATCGAATGCAGTGACCTCATGGCCTCGCGACCGAAGCGCATTGACAATCCGTATTCCCGACGCGAGCGACACGTTCCTCTCGGCGGAAGCTCCACCCATCAATACCGTGATCTTCACTTTTCTACGGGTTTTATCGTGACATCATGAAGCGGAGCATATCGGATCGCGTGACAATGCCCCGAACTTTTCCGTTGTTACGCACAAGCACTGCCGGATTCGATTTGGACAGGAGTTTTACGACACTGTCCACAGGTTGATCGCCTGCAACGATAGGGAATGGCGATTCCATCACATCGCTCACAGTCGTGTCGAGCAGCTTTGGATTCTCGAGACTTTTTTGCGATAGCGACCAGTCGCTCACTGATCCAACACAGTTTGCATCGTCCATCACCGGAAGCTGTGAGACGTCGTGAAGCGCCATTAGACCAAGTGCCTGGCGAACGCTCGCTCCGGGGCCAACGCTGATTACCGCAGGCGCACCATCGTCGCTTTCCTTTCCGCCAAGCACGTGACTCAGTGTCACTCGTGGAGAATCGAGCAGCTGATTCTCACGCATCCATTCGTCGTTGTAGACTTTCGAGAGATATCGCTCGCCTGTATCACACAGCACCGTCACAACAAACGCATTCGGATCCCTCAGTTTCCGTGCAACACTGAGTGCGACGTGTGCGATCAATCCCGATGATCCACCGACAAAAAGTCCTTCTTCACGCGTGAGCCGGCGCGCCATAGCAAACGCATCGCGATCACTTACGGTCTGGTAATCATCGATCACGCTCATATCGAGCGTTCCGGGAATTTTGTCCTGTCCAATTCCCTCGACTTTATATGGAACGCCTTCGTTCTTTTCACCGCCATTCGTGCGCCAGTAATCCGCCAGAATTGAACCGACGGGATCGCCTGCAATCACTTTGATGTTCGGATTCTTTTCTTTGAGGTACCGACCTACTCCAGTAATTGTCCCGCCCGTTCCTGCGCCGGCAACGAAATGAGTGATACGTCCCTCTGTCTGATCCCAGAGCTCGGGACCCGTGAATTCATAATGAGCTTCGGGATTTGCTGGATTGTAGAATTGGTCCGCGAGAATCGCGTTTGGTGTTTCGCCGGCGATTCTCTTCGCCATCATCACATAGCTGTCGGGATGGTCGGGAGGGACCGCAGTGGGCGTAATGATCACCTCGGCACCGAACGCCTTGAGAAGTCGCACTTTTTCCTGCGACATCTTGTCCGGCATTGTGAAGATGCATTTGTAGCCGCGCAACGCTGCGGCAATCGCAAGCGCAACTCCGGTATTCCCACTAGTTCCTTCAACTATTGTCCCGCCGGGAAGAAGTTTTCCCTCCCGTTCTGCCTTCTCTATGATTGGAATTGCAATCCGGTCTTTTACAGATCCGCCGGGATTGAAGAATTCCGCCTTTGCGTAAACCGGCGTGCGAATTCCCCGCGTTACGGAATTCAGCCTGATTAGCGGAGTCCATCCAATCGTCTCGATGACGCTCTCGTATGGACGCCGATTTCTCTCGACGTTTGCCATTATCGTTTTTTCTTCGATGATGACTTCGTCGACGATTTCACCGATGGCTTGGTCGATGACTTGGGCGAAGCCTTGGCTGGCTTGGTCGATGACTTGGACGAAGCCTTTGCTACTGCCGGCTTCGCTGTGTCTTTAGGCGCCGGTGCCGGAGACGGATTGAGAACGGTTGCTGCGCCACTCCTCTTGAGGATCGTATCGCCGGGCAGTGGCGGGGCGTCCGGGTGTCTGAAATAGACGGGAAATAAAATTGAGACCGGCACTGCCTCCCCGCGCGTTTTTGCTGGAATGAATCGCAGCTCGCCCGATCCCCTTACCGCAGCAGAGTCGAGCGGTGGAAACCCCGAGCTTTCCGCGACGTGCGTGGATTCGGCAACCACCTGACCTTCCTTATCGATGAAAACGCGAAGAGTAACGTTCGCCTGAACCTTCTTCGCGTAAAGAGACGCCGGATAACGAAACGGAAGATCCTTGTTCAACATCACCGGAAGGATATCCGGCCGGGCGCCCACTCCTGAGAACTGTTTATCCGCATCGCTGCCTTTATTGCATCCCGCCGTGACAACACTTGCCGCTATTACGAGCGCCGTGCCTTTCATGAACATCGCGGTAATCTACGCCTGCCTTGCGCGCTCAACGAGACGATTCAAGAGCGTCAACGCTTCGATCGGCGTCATCCCGTTTGCATCGAGTGTCTTCAACTCTTCCACGATAGGACTCGGTAACGATCCAAATAACGGTAGCTGATCTGCACTGTCTTTCCCCTTACGCTCACCCTTGCGGCCAAGCGCTGATACGATCTGCTCGCGCTCGAAAATGCTGAGCAAAGCTCTCGCTCGTTGCAAAACCGGCTCCGGCAATCCTGCGAGCCTTCCAACCTCGATGCCATAAGACCGGTTTGCCCCACCGGCGACAAGCCGATGCAGGAATAGCACCCGTCCTTCTACTTCCCTCACGTCAACAGAATAGTTACAAGCTGCTACTAATTCATCGGGAAGCTGCGTCAGCTCGTGATAGTGGGTAGCAAAAACTGTTTTGCAGCCAACCTTGTCATGAAGATGCTCGCTCACAGACCACGCAATCGACACACCGTCATACGTTGAGGTTCCCCGGCCAATCTCGTCCAGCAGCACGAGACTCGCCCGGGTCGCAGTGTGCAGAATCGCACTGGTTTCGGACATCTCCACCATGAATGTCGACTGTCCGCGCACAAGATTGTCACTCGCCCCGACACGCGTGAACAATCGATCCACAACTCCAATCTTCGCCCTCGAAGCAGGAACGAAGCTGCCGATCTGTGCCATCAGCACAATGAGCCCGATCTGACGAAGAATGGTCGACTTCCCTGCCATGTTCGGTCCGGTGAGAATGATCATCCGCGCCCGCTCCGTGAGATTCACGTCGTTCGGAATGAACTTCTCGCGCTGCATCATTCGCTCGACTACCGGATGTCGTCCTGCCAGGATCTCGAGATCGAACGAGTCCGTTATCTCGGGCCTCACGTATCCTTCGAGCTCTGCTACTTCTGCCAGAGCACTCAGAACATCGAGCTCCGCAATCAGCCGCGCAGTGCACTGAAGTCTTGCGATTTGTGCACCGACTCTTTTTCGCAGCTGCTCAAAAATGTCTCGCTCGCGCTCCTCGATTCGTTCGGCAGCGGTTAAGACTTTTTCCTCGAACTCTTTCAACGCGGGCGTGACATACCTCTCCGCACCGGTAAGAGTTTGTCGGCGTTGATAATCAGCCGGTACAAGATGCGCATTCGTTCGCGTGATCTCGATGAAGTACCCGAACACACGATTGTAGCCTACCTTGAGCGAGTTGATTCCAGTGCGCGCTCGCTCGTCCATTTGAATTCGCGCAATTGCGTCTTTTCCACCGTCACGGAGCGAACGCCATTCGTCCAGCTGCGTATCAATCCCCGGATTGATGCTGGGCTCTTCACCAGGCGAGATTGGTGGACGATCGACGAGCGTGCGCGTTATGTCATCGCCCAGATCCGCGCACCGATCCCATTGTCCGAGTAGGGCAGAAAGCGGGTGACTCGCTCCATCGAACTTCGCGACTGCCTGCTCGAGCGCGATCTCGATATCAGGGAGTCGCATGATCGAGTCACCGAGCGCTCTGAGCTCTCTCGGTGTTGCTCGTCCTGATGCTGCCTTCGTGGACAGTCTCTCCACGTCACGCACACCGTCGAGGGCGGTGCGCATCGATTCACGCACA
The DNA here is from genome assembly GCA_035525855.1 of Gemmatimonadaceae bacterium. GTDB lineage: Bacteria > Gemmatimonadota > Gemmatimonadetes > Gemmatimonadales > Gemmatimonadaceae > UBA4720. The sequence goes on along the minus strand of DATLDN010000203.1, from coordinate 64,030 downwards.
ATGGAATTCCCCGCGAACGCGCTCACAGCGTCGAGTCTATTTTCGATCGACACGCGATCCGTCAGCGGAGCCAACACCCATTGCCGCAGCAAACGCGATCCCATTGGAGTCAATGTTCGATCGAGCACTCCGATCAGCGTTCCTCCACTATCGCCACCGCGCAACGATTCGACGAGCTCGAGATTACGTCGCGTCATTTCGTCGAGTGGCATTGTACCACCAGGGCGCTCGACTTTCGGACGTGTTAGGTGGGGCAATCCGCCCGGTTGCAACTCGTGCAGATAACGCATGAGTGCACCGGCAGCGGCAAGCGCAGGCTCGTCGTTCGCGTCTATGCCGAGCCCTTCGACTGACGCGACTCCGAATTGCTTCGCCATCTCGGTGCCGGCGAGAGAAGAATCGAATTCCCACGATTCTCTCTCCGTAATCAGCGACCCTTCTACCGAAAACGCCGCCGATCCTTTCGCAATCAGTATCTCGCGTGGAGCAAGCCGCGACAGGTTTGCGTCGACATCACCGGGTGGCACAATGACAAGTCGCATCTCGCCAGTCGACACATCCGCAGCTGCAATTCCAACCAGCGTTCCAGTGGAATGCACGGCGCAGAGAAAATTATTTCGCGAGCCATCGAGCATGTCATCGGCATACGCTGCGCCGGGTGTTACAGTCTCGACAACTTCCCTGCGAACAATTCCCTTTGCATGTCGAGGATCTTCGGTCTGTTCACAGATGGAAACTCGAAATCCCTGCTGAACCAGTCGCCGCAGATATTCGCTCGCTGCTTTTACGGGAACGCCGGCAAGAGGCACTTCTGCCGATCCCCCATTGTTTCTCGATGTTAGCGTGAGACCAAGTGCGCGCGAGGCGATCTCCGCATCCTCGTAGAACATCTCGTAGAAGTCGCCCATTCGAAAAAACAGAATTGCATCCTGGTGCCGGGCTTTGATCTCCCGGTATTGCTGCATCAACGGAGTTGATGAAGCGCGACTCACTGCGTCTCGGCCTTCACCACGAATCCGTTGATCTGCTTTGCCTTGAGCGAGCGCATCACCGCGTTTGCCTGCGCTTCAGTTGCGTAATGTCCAATTCGTACGCGGAACGGCTTCGTTGTTCCGGATACTCGCGCTTCGTATCCCTTGTTCTTGAGCTTCGCTGCCATCGCATCAGCCTGCGACTTCACATTGTACGCAGCAACCTGAACCGAATATCCAACTGACTTCGATGAGCTCGAAACCGGAGTAGGCGCTTTAATCGAAGTCGGTTTTGGTGCGGGTAATTCATCTCGCACTATCGATGGTTTTCCATCTCTCGGCGTTGCGGGCAGTTGCATCGGCGGTTTCGATGCAGGCGCTGGTGGCGGGACAGCGACGGGTGCCGCCGGAGGAGGGGCCACCGTCACTGTGGTCGCACCGGACGCCGAATCAACAGCGGCCGTCTGGACAGTCGATGGTGAAGTGAGAACAACCCCGGCGCATCTCTGGTTCAGATAGTTGATCTGATTCCGAAGCTCTGCGTCTTCCGGACTGGTTCGAGCGAGAGCATCAGCGTTTGCAGCGCATGCTCGTTGCGTATCGTTTTTCTCAAACAGCACGCGCGCAGTCCAGTACCCTGCTCGCGCTCTCGTCGTACCTGTTGGATGTTCGAGCGTCAATCGGTTCAGGTGTTGTAGAGCGCCATCATAATCGGCACGTGCGAGCTCGAGCTGTGCAAGACGCAGAAGAACATCTTCCACACGCGGTGAAACAGGATAGTCGACAATGATTCGCCGATAATCCATCTCCGCATCGGATGCCGTTGGTGCGAGTACTCCGCGCCAATACAAACCTTCTGCATACGCCCGACTCCCTGCCGCCGCATTCGCGATCAGCGAATCAACGATCGCGCGTCCAGCCGTGGCGTTGCCATCATTTACAAGCATCTGTGCACGTTTGTACGCGGCGCTATCCGAAGCTGTTTGCGCGGAAGCCACAACCGGCATCACAACACACAGCATAACCAGCAACTTCTTTGACATTTATTACTCCCTTCTACGCGGCAATTCGATTCTCATCGCTGGCACACATTTCCAGAATGAGGGTTGTAACAACTTGTTCTTCTGAAGAAAGACGCGTCTCCTTCAGCGTAACGTCAGCTGTAAGCAGCGCATCCATCGCGCGATCCAGTGACGCGCGATCCCAGGTGTTGGCCATCGATGCCCACGCGGACGCTGCGGAGGTCCACGATCGCCCGAGATAAACTGAACCGGCTTGCTTGAGCAAATCAAAATATGCGCTCTGTAATCGTCCCGAGGGAAAACCTTCATCGATTTTCGCTCTGCCCCATGCAATCGCAAGCGTTTGCACTGAAAGCAACATCACGAGCTGCACTGCGGAGGCTTTCGGCTGAGACAATACGTGTTCTACCAGGGCGAGCGCTCCGGTCGTATCGCGTCGCCCGATTTTGTCGAGCAAATCCGTAATCGTCTCACCGCGACGGATTCCGGTAACGGCAGCAACAGCATCATCGGTAATCTCGAGACCGCCTGTAAAGCTCACGAGCTTATCCAGCTCCGTCATCAGCAGATTTAGATCGTTCCCCGCTGCATTGTACAGAAGCTCAGCTGCACCGAGCGATATATGCACTTTGAAATCACTCATCGCGCGCTTCGTAATCCACGCCGGCACTTCATCATCTCGGAGCGGATGAAATTCCAGGACAGTCGCTGCAGAAGCGAGATCCTTGTCGGTTTTTCCGCCACTGGATTCGACGAGCAGCAACACAACGTCAGTCGATGGATTCGTGAGATATCGATCTACCGCTTTGCGCGCATCTTTTTTCAGCGACCCTACATCGCGAATCACAACAACGCGCACGTCCGCCATCATTGGAATAGACGACACAATCCCCTCGAATGCGCGCGACTCCACCTCAGAACCGCGGAGTACATCGAGATTGAAATCGCGAACTGCAGGATCGATCGCTGCGGCGATTAATGTTTTTGTCGCGTCGTCTTTTTGAAAATCGTCTTCGCCGCAGATGTAATACGCGCCGGCTTGCGATCCGCGCTTCAAAGTCTCCCTGAGGGTTTTGAGCGCGTTGCTTGGCATGCTGGAATATAAAATCGCCGGCTGAAACCGGCGGCTGCTAGTGACTGCTGGCTAGACGCAGATCCGCTGAAGCAAAATGAACGGGCTGCACCTCGGCATAGAGAGCGGCAGTCCAAATCGGGAGACCCGCCGCCGCGGAAGCCACAAGAGCAGCTGCCGGCATCGTAATGGGCGCCGCTTCCTGTTCAGGGAGAGTCGCTACAACAGGCGGAAACACTATGTCCTGCGGAACATCGACATCTCGCAAAGAGCTGCCGATATAGCCGAGCATGAGGATGCTCGTAATTGCGACAGTCGCGGCGAACTTTGTGGAGTGATGGAATGACGCTGCCTTCTCTTCTTCCTTGAGAGCGCGCAAACGAGCATTCAAACGCTCGGAAAAATCAGCGGACGGCTCTATTCTCGGCAGGTTGCGGAAGAGCAAAAGCGAGCGCCGTACACGCGTATCGTGATCGGCGCAGTTGCTACACTCTGAAATGTGGCGTTGCATCGCGACAAGCTCGATACCTGAGAGCGTATCGTCGATGAACGCAAAATGGTTGTCTTGGAACTCGCGGCAATCCATGGGGCTGGGTGGAGGTTCGGATACCAGTACCCGTTTTCCGGGCACTGGTTCCGTCAATTGAATAACCTCTAGTCCATATATGGCGCAACAATCTCCGCGAACGAATTTCTTGCCCGGTTCAACCTCGACTTCACCGTTCCAAGGTTGCAATCCGTTATCTCGGCAATCTCTTCATACGACTTTCCCTCGAGCTCGCGAAGGACAAAGACATGTCTGTGATGCTCAGGGAGCTTTGCAACTGACTCTTCGACGATCTCACGAAGATGACGCTTGCGATACATGTCATCCGGTCGTGACGTTGCATCCTCGAACTGAAGCGGACGATCGTCGTCCTGCCAGTTCTTCTGAACGGTCTGCATCAGCACGAGCGGGTTACGCGATCGGTTGCGCAGCTCGTTCTTCGCAAGGTTTGAGGCAATCGTGTAAGCCCACGTCGAGAACTTCTTCGACCTGTCGAATCGATGCAGATGGCGATACACACGAATGAAGACCTCCTGCACCAGATCTTCGGATTTCTCACGGTCGCCGATCGTGCGGTATATGAAGTTCAGGAGACGGGTTTGGTACCGCTCCACTAGTTCCGAGAAAGCCCTTTCCTCGCCACCCAGAAACGCCGTGACGACGGCAGAATCATCCATCGCCCGTAGCTTTTCCCTGACGGTCGTTCCCTGGCTCGGAATCTCTTGCTTACGAACAATGCTTCTCATGATTCCTTCCTTTAAAGATTGAGACTCCGCCTCTTCCAGAACTTGCACACATTTTCGGTGTAAAAGCCCTCGGCCAGCCTCTTAAATGCACGGGGTGTGCCCATCGTGCCTGGTCTACTAAATCTATCTGCCACAACGGGTTAGCTGACAGAGACAATCGGTATGTCTCGTGTGGCGCTCCCTGGTGTCCCCAATTCAAGACAGGCAGACTTCTACTTCTTTATATACGTCTATTAGAGCCCAGACGCTGCCGGGGGGTTTACTGCCTTTCCGGTTGCAGCGAGGTTAGTAGAAGTGCGATGGCGGTCTTCCCGTCCACGATTTCCCCGGAGCGAATCATCTCGACTGCCTGGGAAAGCGAGACCGGATAGAGTTCCATGAACTCGTCCCGCTCACGGGCATCCTCGCGGGGGCTCAGCCCTTCGGCGACAAAAAGGTGGATCCGTTCGTCCGTAAAGCCGGGTGTCGTATAGATAGTGGTGAGCTGGCGAAATTTTTCGGCGGAATATCCGGTCTCCTCGCGAAGCTCTCTTGCTGCGCAGACCTCGGGGGCCTCGCCTTTGTCGAGCCGGCCCGCCGGAATTTCGAACACGAACCCATCGGCCGCATACCGGTACTGCCTGATCAGCAGAATCTCGGGATTGGACCCGCCGCTCAAAACCGGGACGACTGCGCTCGCACCTGAATGCCGAACCATTTCGAGCTCGCCGGTGCTGCCGTCCGGAAAACGGACAGTGTCAACGTCGACTGAAATGATGCGACCATCGTACACCCGGCGCGACGAGATTTTTCCCGGCTCGCGCTCCGCGGTCACTTATCGCTTGGTGCGTGAACCATCACCTGGCCAAAGCTGAGCTTTTCGAGCGACTCCTTTATTACCCCCGGATCACCAACGACTACAGCGCGTAAACGATCTGGATGAACGTGAGTTTTCGCAGCCGCTAACACGTCGGCAGGCGTAACCGCGCGAATATTTGCGCGATATGTGTTGTAGAAATCATTCGGCAGATCGAACACGACCATGTTGGCGAGCGCCGATGCAATCGCGGATGTCGTCTCGTACCGAATTGGAAAAACACCGTCGAGATAGTTCGTCGCCAGCGAGAGCTCATCCGCAGAAACTTCCTGGCTTCGCATTCCATCGATCTCGGTGATGCACTCACGAAGCGCGTCGGCGGTCACTTCGCTCTGAATCGCGGTAGATATTACAAACGGCCCACTGTTCCGTCGCCAATCGAAGTATGACGAAGCTCCGTACGTGTAACCGTGACGTTCTCGCAAATTCAAATTGATGCGCGACGAAAAAAGGCCGCCAAGCAGCGCATTCATGACGACGACGCTGAAATAATCGGGATGCGTACGCGGAATTCCCAAATGCCCGAGCCTTAGCTCAACCTGGGCTGCATCTGACTTACTGACTATCTCGACACTTCGCGTTGTAGGAGCTTCCTTCTCCAGGTCCTTGTGAGGAGCAGCGGCCTTCGCCTCCCAGTTGCCAAACGCATCGTTTAAAAGTGCAAGCGCTTGGTTGACCTCCACGTCTCCTGTCATAATCATCGTGACCGTTCGAGGCGTGTATCGTGTTTCGAAGAACTCGACTACATCCGCGCGCGTAACAGCTGCGATTGAGACGCTCGTTCCACCGATTGGCTCGGCGTATCTCGACCCGGATGAATACAAAAGCCTGGAAAATGATTCATCCGCTAATCCGCGCGGCTCTGAGAGAATCTGCAATCGCTCCGCGAGACGCTCCGCCTTTAACCGCTCAATTTCGCCTGATGGGAACGATGGCTCTGTAAGCACTTCGGCCATCAGCGAAAGACCTTCTTTTAAATGCTCGGAGAGAAGCGTGATGCTAACGAGCGTGCTATCCCAATCTGCACCTGCTTCGAGCGAGGACCCGAGACGCTCGAATCCCTCGAGAATCTCGATTCCGTTTTTCTTTTCAGTTCCCTCTCGCAGCGCTTCTGCAGTGATCTGAGCCAGTCCCTCGAATCCCGTCGGGTCGGCAATGGCACCAGCATCCACCACTGCAACCAGTGTTACGACAGGAAGCTTATGAACTGGTGCGACAATGACCTTCAGGCCGTTAGCCATCACATGTCGCGAGAATTCAGGAAAATGATATTCGCGCGAGGGGCCGGGTGCTGGACGAATTGCGAGCGTCATGCCGCGACGGGTTGATCGTCACCTTCACCATCAGCCTGGCTCTTCGGCACGAACAACAGCGTGGCGCGATTGTCTTCCCCCAGCGATGACCGCGCAAATTCATTGACCTGTCGTACCGTCACGCCGCGGTATTTGTCGGATTGCTCGTTAAGCAATTCCGGCGACCCAAAAAATGTCGCGAACATTGACAAGCGGTCAGCCCGCTCGCTCGCAGCCTGAAGTGCGGTAACAATGTCTGTTTGTATCAATGCGACTGCGCGATTTACTTCTATATCGCTGGCGCCCTCTTCTATGAACCGATCGATCTCTTTTCCGACTTCTTCTTCGAGTTGCTCCGGAGTAGTCTCGGGTCTACCCATCACGTCTGCAACAAGAATGTCGGTGCCCTTCGCGAGGTCGAAGGTAAACGTTGCCGCATCAGCAGCAATTTGTCGTTCACGTACGAGCGACCTGTGCAGACGACTTCCTCTCCGCATTCCGAGAATTGCTCCAGCTACGCTAGCCGCGTAGTAAGCGTCGCTTCCAAAGACCGGTGAGCGAAACGCGAGATACAGCCTCGACAGCGCAACGTCATCACTTACCACTTCCCTGATCGCTCTCCCAAACACCCTGGGTAATTCCATTGGTGGTAGTGCAGGCCTGCCCCTGCCTCGCGCAATTCCTCCGAAGTACCGGTTGACCAGATCCTTCGCTTCTGCAGGGTCGAAGTCGCCTGCAATCGAAAGCACCGCGTTATCGGGCGTATAGTAGGTCCGGAAGAATTGCGCGACATCTTCGAGTGACGCAGCGGACAGATCTTCCATCGAGCCAATCAACGAATGGTGAAATGGATGAGTTTCGGGAAACGTTAGCGCGGTTAGCCTCTCGACCCACGTTCCGTATGGCTGATTGTCGATCGACCAGCGCCGTTCGTTCTTCACGACATCACGTTGATTGTCGAGTTTCTCCTGCGTCATCGCGGGCAGAAGGTTTGCCATTCGATCAGCTTCGAGCCACAACGCGAGTGCAAGCTGATTCGACGGAACTGTCTCGAAGTAGTTTGTTCGCTCGAGCCAGGTTGATCCGTTGAGTGTTCCGCCAGCGCGTTGAATCAGCTCGAAATGTTCGTTCGATCCAACGTGCTCCGATCCCTGGAAAAGCATGTGCTCGAATAGGTGAGCGAATCCTGATTTTCCGGGTCGCTCGTTAGCGGACCCGACGTGATACCAGAGGTTGACCGCTACAATTGGGGCTGTCCGGTCTTCAGAAAGTGTAACGAAGAGTCCGTTATCCAGCCGAAACGTTTCAATTGGAATACGCATGGTATATTGGTAACGTATTGATACGAATTACTTCGTATTTTCGAACAGGAATGTCATGGGAGCCTTCACTGACTCACCGAGCATGTATCGCCAACGCGCTTCCCGGTTGGGTGAGATAGGACTTGTCTTTGTAGGTGATGTATACGCAGTGAACCCGAACCGACGGCTCAGAATCCAGAGTCTCAGCATATGAAAAGGATCGCTCACCAGAATCGCGCTCTTCATGCCGCGGTCCTTCAATATTCGGGATACGGCCTGCAGCGATTCGCGAGTCGTTCGTCCTTCATTCTCTAGAAGAATCGCTCCTTCAGGAACTCCATGGCGTCTGACATACCGCCGTCCCACAGCTGCTTCGCTGGTCGTATCGCCGTTGCCTCTTCCACCCGTGAGAATCACAATCGTCGCGAGGCGATGATTCCAAAGCTCGACCGCGTGATCGAGTCTCGCGCGCAGAACTGGCGACGGACGACCATCGTATTGAGCTGCGCCAAGCACAACTATGGATTCAGCCGGCCGAGCTTGATCGAGAATACTCCACACCAGCACTGCAGCCATCCATCCGGCCCAGAATACGATCAGCGTAGCAATTGTGCTCGCCACTAGCATCCGGACCGTGCGAACTTTCGCCATCGGTAGAAGCTAGCTAGAAGGCAATTCGTGCGTGTGGCTCCGGGCTGTCGACTTGGTAGCCTTTGGCAACGAGCGATGCCTGCAACGCTTCTTGTGCGTGTGGCTCCCCATGCACCAGATGGATTTTCGAAAGCTCCGGCGATCCAGCATGTACAGCATCCAGCCACGTGGAAAGCTCGGATCTATCTGCGTGAGCGCTGTAACCGTTAATGACCTCGACCTTTGCTCGAAGCGGAACCTCGTCGCCGAAGATCTTGAGCATTGGGGATTTCTCGACGATTCGTCTGCCGAGCGTGTGCTCCGCCTGAAAGCCAACTATGAGAATCGTATTCTTTGGATCCGACGCGCCTTGCGCGAGGTGGTGAAGGATGCGCCCCGCCTCAGCCATCCCTGATGCTGCAATGATGATCATCGGCCCGTGCATATGTGCCAATGCTTTTGATTCCTCCACGTCACGCGTGTAGTGAACAAGAGGAAAATCAAATAGCTCGCGAACCTTTCGTACCATGTCTTCCGATTGATCGAACGTCTCCGGATGCATCGCGAAAACGGTCGTCGTGTCGATGGCGAGCGGACTGTCCACATAGATCGGAATCGACGGTATTGCCGATTCTCTAATAAGCGAATGAAGGTTATAGATGATTTCCTGAGTACGTCCGACCGCGAAAGCGGGAATCAGAACTCGCCCACCACGTGCAGCTGTTTCCCGAACGATTTCCGCGAGCCTCGCTTTAGCACCATCGACGGATTCGTGATCTCGATCGCCGTAAGTGGATTCCATTATCAGCTCATGCGCTCCCTTAGGCGGAACGGGATCTCTGATAATCGCCAGACCTGAGCGACCAACATCGCCGGAAAACACGAGACGCTTGTGCTCATTGTTTTCCGTGCAATCGAGGATCACAGAAGCTGAGCCGAGTATGTGACCGGCGTCGACGTAGCATCCCTGTACTCCAGGTACAACGTCGAAGGGTTTGTTATACGGAACCGCGACCATTAGCTCCATCGTGCGCACAGCGTGTCGCATCCCGTAGAGCGGCTCGACAAATTCCTTGCGCCTTTTTACAAGAAACTCGGCGTCTTTTTCCTGAATGTGTGCAGAATCGGCGAGCATCACCGCTGCGAGGTCTCGCGTTGCTGCAGTTGCCCAGATCGTCTTGCTGTACCCTTGGGCTACGAGATAGGGTAGTCGTCCCGAATGGTCGATGTGGGCGTGTGACAACACCACACTGTCGATTTCCGCGATCGGTACAGGAAGAGTTCGATTTTTTTCATCCGCGTCACTGCGTTTCCCCTGAAACATTCCGCAGTCCAGAAGGACGGTGCGGCCATTGACGCGCAGAATGTGGCATGAGCCGGTGACCTCACGAGCTGCGCCATAAAATTCAATTTCCAAAGATGTCTATGCCTCTGCGACCGCGCTTCGCTGGAACAGGATTGTCACACGCTGGTCGTGCTGTGACATCAACGCTGGCTCCCATCCTCCGCGGCTGCGTTCATTGAGGAGATCGGTGAGAGTGTCTTCGTCCTCGCGACTGTGATAAGTAAGCTTTATCACCACCGCCTGGTATTCCTTCATGCCGATATGAGAGAGGATAAGTTTCCGGAATGATCGAACGCATACCTGAGTACCCAACGCTCACAATTATCCGGCATCCGCTCGTTCAGCACAAGCTGACCATAATGCGCAATCGTGAAACTCCTACGAAAATTTTCAAGGAGCTCGTCGACGAGATTGCAATGCTCATGGCGTACGAGGCGACGATCGACCTGACACTCGAAGGATTACCGGTGGACACGCCACTCGAATCAACGAGTGGATGGCACATCAGCGGAAAGAAATTGACGCTGGTGCCGATTCTGAGGGCCGGCCTCGGAATGGTCGAAGGAATTCTTCGTCTGGTACCCGCGGCACGCGTTGGTCACATCGGGCTTTATCGCGATCACGACACTCTCCAGCCTATCGACTACTACTTCAAGGTCCCGGGTGACGTAACGGAGCGAGATTTTTTTGTGCTCGACCCGATGCTTGCCACCGGCGGAAGCGCAGCGGCAGCTGTTTCATCTCTTAAACGTGCTGGTGCAACGCGAATTCGGTTTCTCTGCATCGTCGCAGCACCGGAAGGAGTGAACCGGCTCAGTGAAGAGCATCCGGATATTCAGATTTACTGTGCTGCCCTCGACCGCGAGCTCAATTCCCAGGGTTATATCCTTCCTGGATTAGGCGATGCCGGAGATCGTCTCTTCGGAACTCGCTAACCAATCAGCCAAACCACTCCTGGGGGTCAGTCCGTTGTTGTTCGGCCGCCGCTTGAATCCAATGCTGCCCTTTTGGATCGACCACTTCGTCCACCACTCGATCGAACCAGTCTCTCGCCTGTCGAAGATCACCAATTCTTCGCCATAGCTCGCCAACGAGATACGTAAGAACTGCCCTCTCTTCTACGGCGACTCCATCGTAGGTGCCAAGCGCCTGCTCAAAGGTCCACGCCGCGAGTCGACGGAAGTATCGCTCGGCCTCAACGTCTCCTTCGTCTACACAACACCATGCTGCCCGCAGTAACAGATCTGCAATTTGACGAGGTTCAACCCCTTGCCACTCGGCAACCTTGGCTGCCGCTTCATATTTTGCTGATCCCGTTATCATTACGGGCGCGCTCGGAGCCAGCTCATTCAAAACGTGCTCCTTTAGGAGCGGACTCACCTCGGTCACACCGGTGAAATCTCTCTCACCACCTGAGTAACCGCACTCGATGCACATATGTACGAGATAGGCCAGCGGCTGAGTACCAGCGGCACGTTCATGAAAATCTGTCCGCTTTCCACCAAAGGCATTCGTCGAGACTACTGCCTGGGATTGAAAGCTATTTCCGCAAATCGGACAGCTTAGCTCGATCTGACGGAGAGTCGTCATAACGCCTCGTCGATTTCTCTGAAAATGAGCAAAGGAATTTCTGTGCCAGTTTTTTTTTACGAGTTCGATTACATCAACTCTTGTTCAGCATTTCATGTCAGCGTATTTTCTCGCATCCCAAGCGCGCCGCGCTCCCGGCAATTCTCGCCACCCGGTCGTTGATGCTGATTAACCTGCTGCCTGATTTTTTTGCAGTCCTTAACAGCACTGACCGCATCGCGGCTTACCACCGCTACTTCGACACCCACCGAAATATTCTCCAGGCTTACTGGGCGAATTATGTTCTCGATCCGGATGGGCCACACTTCGCAGATGTAGCACGCTCTGCTGCACTTGCTGGAAGAGGCGATCTTCGTACGATGCTCGAGAGAATGGATGTTGTTTCTCTCGCACGAAATACTGAAGAGCAGTGTCGCGCGCTTCTCGATGCAGATACGGACATCGACGTCGTGCTCATGGTCGGTGTCGGCGCGGCAAATGCCGGCGAGCTTGTCGTGAATGGTCGAGGCATCGCGTTCGTGTGTCTCGAACATTTTACGAGCGTCGCAAATCCCGAGACTCATGGCTTGGGACTGGATCCCGAGCTCATTCCACTTTGGCTAGCCCACGAGATCGCACACGCCGTCAGGTACACATCACCTGAAAGTCACAGCGAAATGCGCCAGGCCATCAACGATATGGAGGGTTACTACTCCTATTGGGAAACCGGAAAACGGGTGAGCCTCCGCGAGCTGCTCATCAACGAGGGAATCGCGGTTCACGTCTCCCGCGTGATCAGCCCCGGTCATGCAGCATGGGAATATTTCGGATATGATCGGCGCGAGTACGCCCGTGTACGCGAGATGGAGCCGATTATCTCGCGATCACTGATTGGAAATCTCGATAAATCAGGGCTCGGCCTTCGTTTGAGATATCTGTCGGAAGGAATGACGGACGACAGAAGGCGAACGGGAGAACAAGTGCTCCCCGAAAGGAGTGGTTATTACGTGGGCGCCAAGATGGCCGAGCATGCAATTGCCACGAGAGGTTATGCCTGGACAGTGAGAGCCAGCGCACACGACATCACGGCTACTGGCCGGGAAGCAGCAGAAACAGCTTAGCTACTTTCCTACACAAAACGAGCTGAATACCCTCTCCAGCACATCATCGGTGCTGATCGCGCCGATTATTTCTTCGAGAGCAACCGCAGCAGACCGGAGATGAACCGCAACAATAGGTGCGGGTAGCTGGTCCATTTCCCACGAAGTAATGAACGCGTCGATTTCTTCACGTGCCTGAGAAATCGCGTGAATCTGCCGAGCTCGAGTTAAGACAGGAATCTCAACCGTGATTTCACCATACGTTCGGCTGATGGTTTCATTGATTTCATCTTTCAGTCTGCCTAATCCCTGTCCGGTAACAGAGCTGACACCCGTTCCTTGATCTCGTTGATCTCGTTGGTCGCTCTTCGTAAAAACCGGCACGATCGGTGATTTCGTTAGGCCAGCTACTACACCCAGCGTTCGATTGAGTGAATCCTCTGTGTCTCCACAGGCAAGCACAAGATGAGCGGCAGAAATGTGCCGCTCACTGATCTCAATTCCGAGGCGCTCGACTAGGTCGGTGCTTTCCCGAAGCCCGGCAGTATCGATCAATCTTATCGGCCATTGCCCGGCATCCATCGCGACTTCGATGGAATCTCGGGTGGTCCCGGGAATTTCCGTAACGATCGCCCTGCCTTCTCCCAATAGAGCGTTGAATAGTGACGATTTTCCAACGTTCGGCTCGCCTGCTATGACGACGATCGCACCTTCACGAACGATCTGGCCAATTGGAATCGTTGCAAGAAGCAGATCGAGCGATCCAAGAAGTTTTCGCGCACTCTCGAGTATGCGTTCGCTCGAGATCGGCCCGTCGTCCTCTTCAGGAAAGTCGACATCGTACGCAATCAGGGATTCGAGCTCGATGATATCGCTTCGAAGTGCAGCAATTCGCGCTGAAAGCCCGCCCTCGAGATGATACAGCGCCGCACGCTGCATGGCAGTTGAGCGTGCATCGACGAGATCTCCGATTGCCTCGGCTTGAACGATGTCGAGTTTGCCGTTGAGAACAGCGCGGCGCGTGAACTCTCCGGGCGATGCTTGCCTCGCGCCTGATTTGGTCAGTGCCTCAACCACAGACGTTGGCACTACATAACCACCGTGTGTGAAAACCTCGACCACATCTTCGCCGGTAAATGAATCGGGATCCGGGTAAAAAACGGCGAGAGCTTCGTCGAGAACAACATCGCCATCCACGACCTTGCAGAGAGTCATCTGGCGCGCCGTGATTGGCCAGGGCTTCAGGTGAAGCGATGCAATCTCGAAGGCCTTCTTCCCGCTGATTCGAATAGCTGCGATCGCACCGCGCCCAGGCACAGTTCCAATTGCAACTATAGTGTCTTCGGTTCCACCAATTCCAGCATGCGGCGGATTCCCACCGGATATCACTGCTCGAATGTCGGCAGCTCGAAACTCATTCCCGGCTCCAGAATCTGCACCCCTTCACTTCGCGGATAAGCTGGTAGCTGCGCGCGTAGGCGCTCGATCGCATCATGCGCCTTTGATGTTACGTGATCGAAGGTTCCCCAGTGATATGGGATCAAGTACTTCGCGTCCAATCGATCGAAGAGAGTAAGTGCATCGGTGCTGGTAAGATGTCCCTTCCTGAATCCGGGTTTCCACCACGGAGCATGTCCGATCGGCAGCAGCGCGAGATCGAGACGACGTCCTGCCGCACTGACATGTCGCTCTACGAGATGCGTGGATTCGGGCGTAAGCCCGGTGTCGCCGGCGAAAAAGCACGAAATGTCATTAGTATCAAATAGATACATATTTGCCGCACTTCGCCAGCGATCGACAGCGTACCGATTTCCCTTATGCGTAGCTGCACCAGCACGAATCTCAACTTGACCTGCCTGTATTGATTCGCCTGGCGCGATCGATTGCGCCATTCTGTATCCACGCTTCTTCAACCAGTTAGCAATCGCAGGCGGGGAATAAATCGGAATATCCTGCGGTAGGGCGTTCAGTGATTTAAACGAGAGATGATCGGCATGCGCGTGCGTCACAAGGATCGCATCTACGCGTGGCAATGAGTTGATTGGGATTCCCGGCTCACTCACACGCGGTAACACGCGTCCTAATGTGGAATCGAAATTCGGGTCTGTGAGGAAGATACGGTCAGCTAGCTCAATTAGTAGCGTAGCGTGACCAATGTAGGTGATCCGCATGCGGAATTTCCTACGTCTTGCCCTTTCGCCGAGCGCGCTCGTTTGCCAGCAGCCATTGCTGGGGAATAGCTGCGAGGTTTTGTGCCGTGTAATACAGGTTCAAACCTGAAGCCATGTTTGCAAGAATGAACGTCATCATGACCGGGAACATGTAGCTCATCATCTTCGCCTGCGGATTAGGCGGTGCATTACGCAGGCCAATTGCCGACAGGACGTACATCGAAATCCCCATCAGGATCGGCAGGATATAGAACGGATCCTTGATCGAGATGTCATGAAGCCACAGAAATGGCACGCCCCGGAATTCAATTGTGTTCTGAAAAACAAAGAACAATGCGAAAAGAACAGGCATTGGCAGGAGAGCTGGCAGACATCCAGTCAATGCAGTGAAAGGACTCGCGCCATGATCCCGATACACCTTCATTATTTCTTCGCGCTGTTTCTCCGGTTTGTCTTTGTACTTCTTCTGAACTTCAGCGAGCTTGGGTTGAAGCTCCTGCATCTTCATACTCGAGCGCATCGCGCTCTGGTTCAGCGGCCACAGTGCGACACGAATCAGAATTCCGAATATCACCAAAACCCAGCCGTAACTGAGTTTCAGCACCTGATGCATCCACAAGAGGAGTTGAATGCAGAGCGCGGCGATGGGCTGAACAACACCCTGAAGAGGACGCCACCCGTAGGGATTTACATGATCGAAGTCTCGGCCCATTGCAATCAACTGTGTCGATTGCTGTGGACCAGCATACAAGTCCAGGCTGAACGTACCGGTCTTCAACGATTTAACGATCGTAGCAGAAGCTGACGTCGCAATCTTCGACGTTCTCGGACCTCCCTTCAATGCAATTTCGTTAAACGAGCTGCCAGCAGGATTCAAAAGACCGAGTACGAAGTATTTGTTCTTAACCGCCGCCCATGCGAGTGGTCCTGGCTCGAGTTGTTGTTCGCCAGGATCCAGTTTACTGAAAGCAACAATGTGCGCATTCTCCCGCTCGGGCTTGAAGGAGAATGCAAGGTTCCTCAAATCACCAATTGTGTCAGACTCGGCAGGCTTGAGGTTTGTTGGCAATTCAATAAGCAGAAACAGACTTTGAGCTGTGCCGGTTACCTGACCGTCGATCTTCGCAACGTACTTATCTGGTAGAAGCTGATAGCGGATCACAACGTGAAGCCCGAGTGTGTCCGTCGCGTACTGCAGTGTTTTCGTTGCCGCTGTGGTGTCTAATTGCTGCAACTGAAACGAAGTACGATTTAAATGGACCGTATCACCATTTATGACTAACGCGTACTTCAACAGCGGCTGTCCGGATGCGCCGAGCTCTACTCGACCACCTCGTGAGGAAAGGTTGTTGTAATTGTTCAAGCTCACCGATAGCGGCTCAGCTCCAATGTTGCTGAACCGATATGTCGACAATGCTGTCGTGAGCGTCGTGATTTGCTCGGGAGTTGCTGGATGCACAGCAGAATCCAAGCGCGGTTGCAGCGCTTGTGCTGGTAGAGCAATCGTTTTTTCAACTGCTTTCGCAGGAGTCGGCGCAGAATCAGACGTTATCTGGGTCGACTTTTTTACAGATCCAGGAGTTGGCCGCGGAACCGGAAACAGGATCTGTGTTAATGCAACTACCGCAGCGGCAAGAAGGAGTGCAACAAAATATCGTTTTTCCATTTATGGAACCGGATCGTAGCCACCGGGACGGAACGGATGACATCGTGCAAGTCGTTTGAGCGCCAGCCAACTACCGGTTACTGAGCCATGTTTTTCGATCGCTTCCATCGCATATGCCGAACACGTCGGGTAATACCGGCACGCTGAGGGCAGTAACGGCGAGAGCCAGAGCTGATAGCCTCTAATTCCCAGTACCAGCACCTTGCGCATTACGCTGAGCGAAATGAGGAGCTCAATCGCTCAGCGACTATACGCACTTCAGCACCTAGAATCTTCAAATCAGCTGCATAGGCCGGCGGAAGTGCCTGCAATACTACATCGATGTTCGAACACTTCGGCAAAAGATCCACGCGGATCAGCTCGCGTAAGCGGCGCCGAAGTCGATTTCGCTCTACTATGATATGGCCGTATTTAGGGACTACGACAGCAGCTCGAGAGTACGAAAGCTCAGTTTTACCTGCCAAAATACTGAGATGCTCGGTTCGGAACCGGCTCCCTTTTTCCCTTAATGAGCGCAGTTCGCGAGTCGGTAAGCGCTGTTGCCGACCGTAGGAATACCGCTTAGGAGCCAGCGTATTTACTAGGCAATCGAACCGCTAGCTGCTTCCGTCCCTTCTTACGACGACGGCTCAATACCTCTCGTCCCCATGGAGTTGCCATTCGCTCACGGAAACCGTGAGTACGAATACGGCGCTTATTTCTAGGACGATATGTAGGTTTACCCATGACTTAAATCCCGGATCGAATCAATTCTTTTGCGTACGTACAAGAGCGCATAAAACTAGTTGCCTAAAGGACATACATCAAGCGATGTGAAGTAACTCACTGCTAGTGCCTGATTGACTTTTCCACAATGATTGGCTACGGTTGCCGTCCCAATGTCACTCACAGCCACTGAAGCCTGGAAGCGGTTACTCGACAGAGCACGGCAAGAGATTCCGGAGCAAACTTTCCGCACATGGCTCGAGCCTACGGAAGCACTCAGCTTTGACGGTAATACGATTTGTGTTGGAGTCCCGGATCAATTTGCCGCTGACTGGAATGAATCCAAACATGCAGATCTGTTCGCGACATATGGTCCGATAGCACTCGGGCACCCGATCCAAGTACTCTTTCGAGTAAATGAAGAACGGAAGAAACGTTCACAAATGGACTTCTTCGTGGCGCCACCTAACAGCCTCTCTCCGACATCAAAGAGTCACAATAGCATCAGTGACGCGCCATTAAGCTCGCGGTACACGTTCGATCACTTTGTAATCGGAAAATCCAACGAGCTCGCTGCAGCTGCCGCTCATGCCGTTGCTCAAGCACCCGGCAAAGTTTACAACCCTCTTTTCATTTACGGAGACACAGGGCTCGGAAAAACGCATTTGATGCAGGCAATTGCGCACGAAATTCTTCAGCATAGTCCCACTGTTCGCGTCACATTTGTAGGAACTGAGCACTTCACAAACGAATTGATCGGCTCGATACAAAATCACACGATGTCAGCCTTTCGCCGACAGTTTCGTGAGACTGATCTACTACTAATCGACGACATCCACTTTCTGAAAGGAAAAGAAGCAACGCAGCAAGAATTTTTCCACACGTTTAACGCACTCTACGAGGCAGGTCGTCAAATAGTCCTGACGAGCGATCGCCCACCCGCAGACATTCCGGGTTTGGAAGCACGTCTTGTAAGCAGATTTCAATGGGGAATGGTCGCAGACATTCAGGCTCCGGATTTCGAGCACCGCGTCGCAATTCTTCAACAAAAAGCCCAATTGGATCACTTGCAGCATTCAATCCCAAACGATGTCATCCACTTTATCGCAGAGAATATCAAATCGAATGTCAGAGAGCTGGAAGGATCGATAATCAAGCTTCTCGCTTATGCATCACTTAAGCATCGCGATATTTCGATCGAGCTAGCTCGAGAAGCCTTACGCGACAAAATCAAATCATCGAACGGACTTCAACCGGAGTCACATCAGAGATTAACCATTCCTATCATTCAACAAATCGTTGCACGTGAATGGGGCGTAACAGCAGAAGGCCTTCGATCGAAAACTCGAACAAAGCTCCTCACAATTCCACGGCAAGTTGCAATGTTCCTAACTCGTCACCTTTTAGGAACTCAGCTCATCGAAATCGGGAATGCATTCGGCGGCCGAGATCACTCCACAGTTATTCATAGCATTGAGAAGACCACATCAGCTATCAACACAGATCCGTCTTTCAAAGCCCGAATTCAACAAATCCGATCAACACTCGAGGCAATTCAAACACAAACCCCGGCATCCTAACGACGAGTTCACATGAGGAATCGTAGCGTAACACTTCACAAAGCAATACTTTACACCAACTCTCCACACTGAGAACGCTCTCTACTATTACTACTAGTCTTTCTTATCACTTAGAGATAGAAAGTACTACCCGGGATCACCTAATTTCCAAAGGAACAGCCTGGACATGCGTCTGACCATCTCTCGTGAGAAACTCCAGGAAGGGCTTGGCGCAGTAACCGCTAGCATACCGGCGAAAACAACACTGCCGGTGCTGGCAAATATTCTCATCGAGACGACGGAGCGTGGCATTCGCTTATCGGGTACGGATCTCGATATTGCTGTAAGTACGGAGGTCCAGGCAGACGTTGAAAGCTCTGGAGCTGTGACGATACCAGCGAAAAAGCTTTCGGAAATTGCTCGAGAATTACCTCCGTCACCTGTAAAGCTCGCAGCAGTTGGTGAGCAGCGTATTACTCTCGAGTGTGGACGGTCGCGGTTTAAACTCCTTGGTCTTCCACGAGATGAATTCCCAAATTTCCCGGCGATTTCGTTTGATAACAGCTGGAGAATTAAGTCGGGTGATCTGCAGAAGCTGATTTCACATACAGCATTTGCTGTATCGATGGAGGAAAGCCGGCCGATTCTAAATGGTGTCTTATGGGAATTGCGTAGTGATCGAATGGCTATGGTTGCGACAAATGGTCATCGGCTCGCGAAAATGGAAACGAAGATCGAGTCGAATGCAGGAACTACTCATGACTTGATTGTACCTCCTAAAGCACTTGAACAAGTGCGTCGGCTTTTTCCGGCAGAGGAGGAGCTCGAAATTGCTCGCGGTGAAAACCACATTGGCTTTCGGTCGCCGTTTACATCGGTCTTTACTCGTTTGATTGAAGGTCCGTATCCGAATTATGAGCTCGTTATTCCGCGTGATAACGATCGCGTTGCAGTAGCGGATAAAGCAGCATTAGTGAGTGCGTTGAAGCGCATGTCTGTAGTTGCATCGGATCAAACGCATCGAATCAGACTATCGTTCAACAGCGGTATGCTGAAGTTCAGTGTTCAGACACCAGATTTGGGTGAAGCGCAGGATGAATTACCGATCCGATATACCGGGGACCAGTTAGACATTGGTTTCAATGCGAGTTATCTGCTGGAAATTCTTCGATACATTCCGACAGACGAGGTGAAGCTCACTTTCAAAGCACCTGAGCGTGCAGCTACGCTCGAGCCTGAAGCATGGTCAGACTCCGCATCGTATTTGTGTCTCGTAATGCCTCTCAGGCTCGTTGATTAACGAATCAGGGTAACGGTTTGGTCCACCTGCTGGATGAACTGGCTAATCTGGCCTGAGCTTGTAATAGAAACTGAAGCTGTTTCTTTTATCGTCGCGTTAGTGGGATTACCTGATCTAATGTCGATTGAGATCTGAGAAGTTCTCTCACCCTTTCCAGTGATTGTTACCTGGTGCTGGTTCTGAGCACCGCTTCCTGAAAAGGTCGAAGTTTCGGATCGGTGGAGCTTGAGAATTTCAGCTTCACTTTGTGCCTCCTGTCCCATTACTCGGTATGAGCGCACTGTCTGACTCGATACTGGAAATCCTCCGGAGCATACTGTTATTGCGGCGGTATCTGTCCATGTAGAGCCGCTGGAGAGATCAGCCGGTCGTGCTATGAGAATGGTAACAATGTCACCTAGAGGCTCTGCAATTGAATTGTTGCATGGATGGTTTGGCGAACCTGAGCTTTGACTTTGGAATCTTATCTGACCCGATTTAATAGATGCTATGAAGGGTACTGGCTTCTGCACTATCGGTAACGATGTCTTGCTGTGAATGCTGTCGATCGATCCTTTAAGTACGATTGAATCACCATGTTCATTACTGGTGATTGTGAACCACATACTCACCTGGATTGTATCGCGTCGTGTCTGATTGCGACTTTCCTGGATAATTGTTCGGCTTGTCGAGGTGTAACTGTGGGTTCCTGTGGCGCTGGGAATCACCCATCGGTAAGTGCTTCGCGTAGCTGTTGGCACTTCCGTTTCCGGAGCAATTGGGGACGAACTCGGCTCAGGCGACGGAACAGAAGCCGATCGACAGGCAGTGAAGATGCAAATGCCGGTAAGTAATGCTTTTGGATAACGGATCATCGATGATGATAAATGGCCCCTCGCGGTAGTTTGCAAGGGGCCATTGAATTGTAACCAGCCTATAAGCCGGGTTCTGTCCGATGTAAATCCATCGTGACGGTCATTTATCTCGGATCACAGTTGCCTGTGACCTCTAGCAGCCTACCCGCGGCGTCTTTGTCGAGGTGAGATACTCTCGCCGCTGCTTGGCCTTGCTCCAGCCGGGGTTTACCCTGCCACCCATGTTACCATGAGTGCGGTGAGCTCTTACCTCACCTTTTCACCCTTGCCATAGAACTATGGCGGTCTGTTTTCTGTGGCACTTTCCGTCACACGACCGAAGCCATGTGCCCAGGAGTTACCTGGCAGCCTTCTCACGGAGCCCGGACTTTCCTCGAAATAATATCAATTCGATACTAATCGCGACCGTCCGGCTGATTACAATTCTGTGTTCAATATACACTAGGCCGAATTACTGGTTGTGGACTTAGCGGGATCCGCTGACGCCCTGCTGACGTGCTGTTTTTATAATCAGCGCATCAACTCCAAAAGACAGGAGCAGCGATGCGATCTTCTAACAAGCCAACAATTTCACCAATGCCAGTATCGACAGTGCTCACGCCGGTTGAGCGCGCTCGAGTTGATGCTGCTGCTCAAGGCTTGTATGCAGTGCTTCACAGGGAATCGCTTGACGAGGTAATTGCCGATCTTCGTGAGCGAAGAGCGGGAGCTGTGCTTGTATCGATTACTCGCTATGGCGCATATAACAGTGCTCGCATGGCCGCAATGGTGCGCGAATTCCCACGCGTACCGGCAATGGCACTACTCACGGAAACTCAATACACTCCTCAGTCCATTCTTACGCTGGGACACTTAGGTGTTCGCATTCTGATAGATGCGAGACAAGCATCCGGGTGGCAAACTCTTAGAGATATTCTTTCAGCTGAACGATCGAGTGACTTGCAGCGTACTGCGCTTGGGCATTTGAGCTCCGACCTCACCGGCGTTCCAAATGATTGCTGGCGATTCTTTGAGCTTCTCTTCGTGACGAATCCACAGATACACACAGTCCGCCAGCTGTCACGACAGATGTCGATTCTTCCAAGCACTTTGATGAGCAGGTTCTTCAGGGCGGGGCTTCCTACGCCAAAGCGCTACCTGGCGCTCGCGAGATTAATCAGAGCAGCAAAGCTGTTCGAGAATCCTGGTCTTTCGATCGCCAGTGTAGCGAATTATCTGGATTACTCGTCGCCACAAAGCTTCGGGCGTCACATCCGGACGATGATGGAAGTCTCACCCGTGCAATTTCGGGAGCGATATGACGGTGCCGGGATGCTTCTTTACTTTCGGGAACAAGTAATTCTTCCGTACGTTGCGACGCTGCGAACGTTCAACCCATCAGCAACGCAGCCCGGATGGATTACGCGTCAAAGAAACATTAATGCGAAAGCGAAGAAATCATCGACTCCGTAACTCGGTTATTGTAGCCAGTGAAATTACATCGTAACCCTGAGTGGCGATTGCTTCTTTCCCGCCGTCTTCGCGGTCGACTACGGCAATAACTCCGGAAATTTTTCCACCCGCAACGGAAACTGCCTCGATAGCACGTAGTGCCGACGCGCCTGTGGTGATTACGTCTTCGATGATTACAACGTGATCCCCGCTACGGAACGGGCCTTCAATCTGTTTTCCTGTTCCATGTGCCTTTGCTTCCTTTCGTACAGTAAAAGCTCGGAGCAACGGCGGCGCAAAGTTGCTCGCGTAGCTGATTGCGTAAGAGATCGGGTCAGCACCCAGCGTCATCCCTCCAACAGCATCGACCTGCCAGCTCCGTTTTCGAATTGCTGTTAGCGCAAGGGGGCCGAGGAGCGAAAGACCTTCAGGTGACATCGAGGTAAGCCTGACGTCAATGTAAATATCAGATTGTTGACCCGACGCGAGAGTAAACGTGCCTCGCTTGACCGAGCGTGCGAGGAGAAGCTCGAGTAGCTGTTGATGCTGGGTTATGGCGTCAGTCATGAATCCTAGATATCATCGGGTCTAACTAGTCTGTAACTGGAGATCGTGAACTGCCGATTCCGCCGCTGGTCTATATTCTAGCTGCCGCCGTTGTTGCTGGCCTCGCTCTGTTATTACAGCACGAACGTAAACAAGCTCGCAAGCTGGTGGAACGATCTAGAGAGCTCGAAAGACTCTCGTCAGAGTTATTACGTGCGAGCCGCATGAAGAATGAATTTCTCGCGAACGTATCCCATGAGCTGCGGACTCCGCTCAACGCGATTGTAGGATTTGTAGATCTTCTCCGTGAAGGTGTTTACGGTGACCTCGGCCCGCGTCAGGTAAAACCGGTAGAGCGGATTGAAGCGTCGGCAAATCATCTTCGTCATCTTGTCGATCAGATTCTCGATCTCGCCAAGATTGCTGCCGGCCGGCTCGATGTTCACACAGAAGTTCTGGATATTCGGCCGTTTGTTCTCGATGTAGCGAGTGAAGTCGAGTCGCTTGTGAATGAGAAAAGCCTCAGTTTGTCGCTGGCAATGGGTGCGGCACTTCCGAGAATTCGGACGGATCCCACTCATCTGCGGCAAATACTCGTGAACCTCATTGGCAACGCGGTGAAGTACACTGATCGCGGCACTATTGTGGTACGCACGCGAGTCATTCCGCAAACGGATGCGATCACACTTGGAATGCCTGCCACACTTCTAGGTGATGAAGATCCCGAGGAAATGTGGCTCCTGCTTCAGGTCATAGATTCCGGGATCGGGATCGCCCCAGTGGACCAGGAAAGAATTTTCGAGGAATTCGAGCAGGTGGGTGCAGGACCACGAGCCGATTCACCTAACAGAGGTACGGGGCTCGGCTTGGCAATTTCGCGGAGGCTTGCGCGTTTACTCGGCGGCGATCTTTCGCTAGTCAGCGATATCGGACAAGGGTCGACGTTTTCGTTGTGGCTGCCGATCCACGAATACGATTTAGCTATTCCGCCTCAGTATGCCGCGGACCCTGGATAAAATTCCGCTGTCGGCTTCATCGGTTCTTCCCGCTGGCGTAGAAGTCGCTCCCGATGCTGCATCCTGAAACGCTTTCGCGAATGCCATCACGTCGGGAAATCTTGTCGCCGGTTGTTTCGAAAGCGCTCGCATGACAACCGCTTCCACCTGAGAGCTGAATTTCAGCCTTTCCTTTGCTGAATTCAGCGGAATGGGCGGTAAAGTGAGAAGCTGCGTGAACATTTCCCGAGGAGCTTTCGCAGTATACGGCAAGCACCGCGTGAGGAGATAGTAAGCGATTGTCGCAAGACTGTATTGGTCAGCCGCGGATGTTACGAGCTCGCCCGATAACGCTTCCGGGGCAACGTACATGAGCGATCCGACAAAAAATCCCGCTCGCGTCAGTCGCTCATCAGCGCCTGTTTGAGTATCTGTAGCGATACCAAAATCGAGCAGCTTAACCAAGCCCGAATCCGGGTCGTACATAACGTTCTCAGGCTTGAGATCACGGTGTACGATGTTCGCCTGGTGAGCAGCATGCACAGCAGCGCCAATCTGGCCAATGATTGGCCCAACCTGTTCAACCGGTAATGGCGCATGCTGGCGTGCGTAGCGCTCGAGCAGCTGACCCGGTGCCCATTCGATTGCGAGGAAGTGCAAGCCGTTTTCTGCTTCACCGATCTCGATCGTGCGCACGACATTCGGGTGTACGACACGAGCACCGTATTGAGCTTCCCTGACGAAACGGGCAACAGCTGTTCGATCCAGACGAAGCTTTTCTCGCAAGACCTTTAGCGCGACTGTGCCGTGGGTCTGGTGCGTGGCTCGATAGACCGCAGAAGTCCCGCCCTCGCCAACCTCACTCTCGATAGTGTACCCGGCTATCTTTGAGCCGAGCAAGCTCTGTTCTGGCACGCGGCGAAGCTAATAGAAACTGTCGAATGAAGATAGGGTACACAGGCACATGCGAATGATAAAACTCAATAGAACCGTCCTGTTTGGCCTGGTGCTTTGCTCTGTAGCGTGCGCTCGCCCACGGGCTGATCGGCCAATTGTGACGGCCACCTCGAATGGGCAGATCCAGCCGCCGCAGGATCCCGCCGCCGTGTTTCATCAGATGGGTTTGATCGCAACAGGAAGGCCGCTGCCATTCGTCGCGAGAATCGCGTACTTCGCGACACCCTCTCCTGATACGACTCTGCTTCTCGCAAGCGTGTCGATTCCGAATCGATCTCTCAGCTTTGTTCGCGAGGGCGATTCATATCGTGCTCCATACGAGGTTCATGTCGCGATCTCACAGAATGGAGCTGTTGTGAGTGAGATCAACAGCATGGAAATCGTGAGAGTGCCGACGTTCAAGGAAATAAACCGCACGGATGAAAGTGTAATTTTCCAGCACTACTTCAAGGTTCGGCCCGGTAGCTATGACCTTTCTTTCCAGGTGCGGGATGCAGGAAGCGCTCGTAGTGCTGCTGAGCAGGGGCAGATAACTGCACCGTCATTCCGTGCTGGGCAGTTATCGACACCCGTAGTTGTTTATGAAGCATCACCGCGTTCGGGCCTCGACTCTCTTCCGCATATTCTGACCAGTCCCCGATCGAGTGCCGTGTTTGGTCAGGACAGCACTGTCACTGTTTATCTCGAAGGCTATGGGCCTGCAACGCGTCTGCCTATTGGCTTTGTAATTGAGAACGACCGAGGTAATCCGATTTGGCGTGACACGGTCGTCCTGACGCGGCGAGGAAATCTGCTTAGCGGTTCAGTGCGAATCCCCATCGCTCGAGTTGGAATCGGAATCGCCAATGTCACGTTTACAAGACCGGATGGCGGTGCGATGGGCAAAACCCCCTTGTTCGTGAGCTTCGGCAACGACATTCCCCTGCTGACTTATGATGAGATGCTGTCGCAGCTGCGTTACTACGCGGCCTCTGATCGAATTCGTGCTCTGCGGGATGCTCCACTAGACCGTCGAGGCCCAGTATGGGCAGAGTTCCTTCGGTCGACGGATCCGGTACCGGGAACGCCCGAGCACGAAGGCCTGCAGGCGTACTTCACGAGAATACTCCAGGCAAATTTGCGCTTTCGCGAAGAAGCGGGCGGACGCTCGGGGTGGCTGTCAGATCGCGGCAAGGTATATGTGCTGCTTGGCGAGCCGGACCAGATATACGAGCAGACGAGTAACGTTCCTCTTACCAGCAGCTCTGTAACACAACGGAGCAGAGTTCAATATTGGGAATACGGGCAGTACCGGATTCGCTTTCTCTTCTACGATGAGTCTGGCACAGGACGATGGCGCATGACGCCATCAAGCGAATCTGACTTCCAGTCGTTGAACGCGCGCGTTTTGGTACACTGACCAGCAGTTTATGCGAGCTAGCCACGGCTTGACAAAGTTTCGGGGCGCGTCTATATAGGCGCGCACTGGACTCACATGCCGGAGGCGGTACCATGGCCAGGGGTAAGGTGAAGTGGTTCAATGATGCAAAGGGGTACGGCTTCATTGAACAGGAAGGCGGGGAGGACGTGTTCGTGCATTTCTCTGCGATCTCGATGGAAGGATTCAAGACTCTCGCCGAGGGACAGGAAGTCGAATTCGAGATCGAGACGGGAAATAAAGGACTGCACGCCACTAACGTTCACGCTCAGGCGTAGCACTTCCGCCGACTAAAAAAAACAGCCGTCAATCGAACCGAAAGGTTTTACTACCTCGGTGTGGATTCCCACACCGGGGTGTTTTGTATATTGCACTGAATGAAAATGCCGGAAAGACCCCGTCTCTTTCTTGTAGACGGGTATGCGCTGATCTATCGCGCTTTTTACGCCCTCATCGCCCGACCCCTCACTACAAGCAAGGGCGAGAACACATCAGCCGTATTTGGAATTGCCAATTTCCTGCAGCGACTGGTTGAGACGCACAAGCCCGAGTACATCGGATGGGTGCACGACTCAGGTCTTTCGTTCCGTCACGAGACTTACCCCGCGTACAAAGCCACTCGCGAAAAACTCAGTCAGGAGCTTCAAGCCGATTTCGATCTTGGAATGGAGCGGATACACCAGTTGCTCGAGGCGTATCGCATTCCGGTCATCACATTACCGGGATTTGAAGCGGACGATGTGATTGGAACTCTTGTCGCCAAGAGTGTAGCGCAGAAACTCAATGTCATTATCGTCTCTGCTGATAAAGACTTTGTTCAGCTTATTCGCCCCGGCGTGTGGCTTCTGAATCCAGGCAGAGGTGGATCGGCCGGTGTAGATGAGAACTGGCTCAGTGTCGATAATGCAGTCGAGCGGCTCGGTGTTCCCCCCCACCTTGTAACCGATTACCTCGCTTTAGTCGGCGACTCTTCCGACAACGTTCCCGGCGTCCGCGGCATCGGCGACAAGACTGCAGTCGAGCTCGTGAATACATACGGCGATCTGGAATCCATCCTCGCTCATGCGACAGAAATTACGAAGAAACGTCCGCGGGAAGCGCTCATCGAGCATGAAGGAAATGCCAGGCTATCGAAGGAATTAGTAACAATTCGCGCCAATTTAGATATCGACCTTTCTCTCGATGCACTGCAACTTCGTGGGCCCGATAACAATCGTCTCCGGAATTTGTTCGTCGAGCTTGAATTCCATGTTCTCGCCAAGGCTGTCCCGGTATCCGCTACCGACACTCGAGCTGTAACTGAACAAGTGCCGGTTGAAAAACCGGTGAAGAACTACCGAACGATTGACAGCGTCGAGGGTGTGACGGAGGTAGTTGCAGCAGCGCGAAAAGCAGGAACGATTTCAATCGACACTGAGACGCTGATCGATGCCGACAGTCCGCAGAAATCAGATGCGCTACGCTCAAAGCTTGTTTCGCTTTCCATCGCGGTCGCGTCAGGCGAAGCATTCTACTTTCCGCTCGGACATGTTGAGCGTCGCGATTTTCAGAATGATCTGCTGATCGACGCACCGGGCGACCGTGCTGCGACTGACGCGTCTGAAGACAGAGGTCTCATTCGTGGTGGCGATGAGCCTGTACTGATGTACCCTAAGAAAAAACCGAAAACTCAGGCTCCCATAAGCATTGCTGCGACGCTTCTAGCGGGAAATCGTGGACAACGGCGAGTAACAAATCTTCCTCCGTTGGCTTCGCCGGAAATGAAGGCGTTGAAAGATTTGCTCGAAGATCCTGCAGTGAAGAAATCCGGACAGAATGTGAAGTACGACGTGCTCGTGCTTCGGAGAGCAGGTGTCAACCTTCGTGGTCTGGATTTCGATACGATGCTCGCCAGCTACGTGCTCGATCCTGGCCGCCGCTCGCATGGCCTCGATGTTCTTGCGCTCGAATTTCTCGATCGCACAATGACTTCGTATGTCGAATTGTGCGGAAAAGGGCGGACAGCCATTCCGTTCGACGAGTGCCCGGTCGATGCGGCGCGGGATTACTCGTGTGAAGACGCTGACGTAATTCTCCAGTTGCGCGCGATCTTTGAACCTCAGCTGACCAACACGCACGCAAGGGAATTGTTCGACCAGATCGAGATGCCATTGGTGAACGTTCTCGCAGAAGTCGAGTGGACCGGTATCACCATCGATCTTCCGTGGTTCAAGTCGCTCAAGGAACGTTTTCGAGCCGAGCGTGAGGCAGTTGAAGAACAGATCTATGATGCAGCGGGGACGAGGTTCAACATCAACTCGAATCTTCAGCTGCGTGAGATTTTGTTTACCAAGCTCGAGCTTCCAGTTCTCAAGAAGACGAGCACGGGTCCGTCCACCGACGCCAGCGTTTTGCAGGAGATGGCAGATGCTGGCCATCTGCTTCCGAAATTATTGATGGAGTATCGAGAGCTCGCCAAACTCGAAAGCACGTACCTCGATGCGCTACCCGAGCTCGTCAATCCCACGACCGGTCGCCTTCATACTTCGTTCAATCAAACTGTCGCTGCAACTGGCCGACTCTCCTCGAGTGATCCAAACCTCCAGAACATTCCCGTAAGGCGAGAGCTCGGTCGGGACATTCGTCGAGGATTTATTCCGCGTCAGGGCTGGACGCTGGTAGCTGCAGATTATTCGCAGATCGAATTACGCCTGCTCGCGCATCTATCTGGTGATCCGGCTTTTGTCGAAGCGTTCAATGCGGGCGGTGACATTCACAAACAAACTGCAGCCATCATCTTCGATGTCCCCATCAATGAAGTGAATAGCGAGATGCGCTCACGCGCGAAGACAATCAACTTCGCGACGATCTACGGCCAGGGGGCACACGCGCTCTCGCGGCAGCTGAAGATCGATCATTCCGACGCAAAGGCTTTTATCTCGCGTTACTTCGAGCGCTTCATCGGAATCAGACAGTATCTCGACAGCATGGTCGACTTCGCGCGAGAGAATGGATACGTGCAGACGATATTCGGCCGTCGCCGCTACATTCCCGAATTGCGAGAGAGGAATTTCAACGTCCGCGCGTTCGGAGAACGCACCGCAGCCAATTCACCAATTCAAGGTTCAGCTGCGGACCTGATCAAGATCGCGATGATTCGCATCGATCGATCCTTAAGAGATGAAAACCTCGCGTCTAAAATGCTGCTGCAGGTTCACGATGAGCTTGTCTTTGAATCTCCGTCGGAAGAGTTGGCTGCACTCGAAGGAATAGTGCGTCGCGAAATGGAAAATGCGGCGAAGCTCTCGGTTCCACTCGTCGTGGATGTAGGTCACGGAGCAAACTGGATCGAAACGAAAGCTTAGTCGCTCGGGCCCGTCGTCGTTTTTTTCCATTTATCCGGAACGCCCCATAACAGCGCCAGCGAAGCCGCCATCCCGATTGCAACGGTTACAACTCCAGCTCTGTACGCAGTTCCGGTCCCGAACGACGGAATCATTCCATCTACTGTAAAGGCCCAGACGAATGGGCCAACAATCGCTGCTGCGCGCGAAGATAAAACCATCAAGCTAAAGAATCGTCCTGCTTCGACGTCCGGTACCAAGGTTAGAAGCAGAGGGCGTTCGGCCGTTGCTACTCCACCAAAGATCAATCCGATCAACCCTCCGACAATCCAGAATCCCGTACGATTCGGAACCATCACCATCAAGATCAGAAGCACGACCCACGAAATAATTGTGAACACGAGACTTTTCTTGGGGCCAATACGGTCAACGAGACGGCCAATGACGTAGCTGCCGATCACAGCAGGCACGGTAAGCACGACAAACAACGTTGTTTCGAGTCCCTTTTTGAAGCCCATCGCCATCACGGCGTATAACGCCATATTAGCGATGATCGTTCCGATCGCATCCTGATACAGGAATGACGCTATAAGGAATCGAAGTGACCCCGGATACTTTTTCGCGTCGCGAATAGTGTGTCCGACTTCTGCAAACGCAGTTCTCCAGGGGATTCCCCTTTTTCCCTTCCGCGCGTTGTGATCCCTACAGAAAAGAAAAAGCGGAAGAGAGAAAAGAAGAAAGAGAATTGCTGTCGGCACGAAAGTCGAAACGCGTCCGCCATGTGACGTGAATGGGATGACGGATCTCAGTGCATCCATTACAGCTGGCGAGATGTTGCCGAGTAACGGCATGGAGCTGCTGAAGAACGGAGTAACGAGGAGTACTCCGACAATCGCCCCGAAATATCCGAGAGCTGTTCCAGCACCTGACAATCGTCCTTGCTCGTTCGGCGGCACAAGCTCCGCCATCATCGCGTTGTAAAACGGCAAAGCACCCTGGTACGAGTAGTTCGCGGCCACAAACGATGCGATAATGAGAACTGCAACTGTGCCGCTGAGCACGTAGGGCGCCGAGCTGATCGGATCTATGATCGAATCACCAATGAGAGGTACTTGTGTCTGGCCAACGATACCGAGAAAGGCAGTAGCTGCGCACGTTAAGAGTGTGAACCATACAACCCATGGCTTACGTCGCTGGGTGGAATCAGAAATGGCGCCAAAGATTGGAATCGATATCGCAATAAGCGCTGACGAAATTCCATTCCCCAGCGCGACCATCGTGTTCGACGCATGCAGGTCCGACACAAGCCACACCGCGAAGTACAACGTCGCGATGTTCATCGAGAAGATCGTATTCGCGAAATCGTAGAGAGCCCAGCTCCAACGCTCGAGTGCCGGAGCTCGTGACGCCCTGATCTCGCCCTCTCCTGTTACTGTCGGCTGTGCGTGCGACGGATGTGACATCTCGTGGTCCGAGCTTGGGAATTAGAGGACATTGCCTCGACGCGTGAACGATTTCGGGCACAAATTACCATCTATGACTTTTGTCCGCGTGTTTTCTTTGGTTTCGAGTGCCATCTTCGTGGTGTTCAACGCCGGCTGCAATGATGCGCCGAGGAATACACCGGCAGTCACAAGTGACACATCGACAAGTTCGACGGTCACGGGCTTGAGCACTGGAACCGGATGGGACCAAAGCCTCGGTCGCGTAATGATTCTTCCGCTCGCCAGTGATAGCTCGCGGGCTGGTGTTGTGCTCCCTGGGCTAACCGACAGCACACTCGCATCCACAACGCAATTCGAGCTCACTGGCCTCGATACACTTTCCGTTGACCTGTTTAATCAACAGGGGTTAGTTGGCCAGGCGACTTTGCACGTATCGTCGCAGCGCGTAGATCCGAGCGGTTGCTTGAATTGGCCGGTCGCAAGTTTTGTTAGTTCCGCTCCCAGGGCGTGGCGAGTCGGCTTGGAAGCCGGACAAGCAAGCGGGTTGAAACTGAATTCGCTTGGAACGATGCACGGCAACGATTCATCCCGGTTTGTAAACGACGCTCTCGAAGCTGCAAACTCACTCAATAGCGCGGGCGATTCCGTTTTCCGTGGCCTTCCGTTCTCCGTAAAACGAGGTTCACGCATAGATGGCTCAGTGGTGCCGACGATCGTTGCGGAAGTGGTTCGCAAGATCAACGAAGAAGCGAACCCGCGTGAAGAGCATACTCTTCTTGTTGCAGAGCAACCAACTAGTGGCAGTGGTTACCGCGCCGTGTTCACTACGCGCTCATCTGGTGCCGAAGAATCGCTCGAAACCACCGACGTTCTCGCCGCAGTTCAATTGAAATCGACAAAGCAAGCGGTGATCGTAATCAGCATCGATTACGAAGACGGCGGAAAAGTCGGAACACTGGAGCGTTCGGCCGACGGTACCTGGAAACTTCGATGGAAGAGCGCCTACGCGGGATGCTGAGCTCCTACTCAGTTGTTATCCATTTCCCCAAACTCGCTGGCGCATGCGCCCGGCCGGCAATCCCGGCAAGCGCCAGGAGTGTCAGCACATAAGGGAGTGCGAGAAATAGCTGATAGGGAAGATCCCAGCCCATTGTTTGAAAGAGATACTGAAGTGCGGTTGTCGCTCCGAACACAAGAGCCGCGATCGCGACGCCAACAGGCTTCCATCGTCCGAGCACGACAATAGCGATCGCAATAAATCCACGACCAGCTGACATACCTTCGCTGAAGGTGCCGGCTTGCGCGATTACAAGAAATCCTCCTGCAAGACCGCCCATCAATCCGCCGAACAGAATTGCTGTGAACTGAACACGTGACGCGCGTATGCCTGCAGCAATTGCAGCTTCGGGATTCTCGCCAATCGCTCGAAGTCCGAGTCCCGGATGCGTTTTGTACATCCACCATGTCATTGCCGGAAGAAGTAGGTAGATCAGATACGTTGCCGCTGGTTGTGAAAAAAATGCTCGGCCAATTACCGGAATTCCGGAGAGAAGCGGGATCGGTGTTGGGTGCATCGTTGTAATTGTGAGCGCGGCACCTGATGGACCGAATATCTGTCGATAGAGAGTTCCGGTGAGCCCAAGACCGAGAAGTGTTATTGCAGTTCCCGTAATTATCTGATCAGATCTCAGTACCACCACAAAAACAGCAAAGACAATAGAGATGGCGAGTCCTGATACGGCTGCGACTGCCAAAGCTGTCCATGGGTCTGCGCTAGCCGATGCAACCGCGCCACCCAACGCGCCGCAGATGATCGATGCCTCAAGTGCGATGTTGATCACACCGGAACGCTCTACAACAGTTTCGCCTAACGCGGCAAATAGAAGGGGTGTTGCAGTCCGTACCGTGCTTTCCAGAAACCCGGCGGCAACATCGGTCACGTTTCGCTGACGGCTGCATACGCTGCAGCCTTGCGAATGACCGTCGTGCGTCCGGATCGAAGGCGTTGAATCGCCAGAACAATCAGCACAACCAACGCCTCTATTACCGAGACGAGCGTTGCCGGAATACCCACATCTCGCTGTAGTGCGCTCGCAAGTGTCTCGAGAGCTCCGAAAAACACTCCAGTGACCAGCACGAGCAAAGGATTCAAATCAGCGAGCAGTGCAACTGCGATTGCGGTATAGCCGTATCCCGGAGAGAGATTTTCATATAGAGCGAATGTCACTCCGTGTACTTCAATTGCGCCTGCGAGGCCCGCAAGTGCTCCGCTCACAAGAAAAATGTTTCTCGCAGTTTTCTCGACGTCGATCCGACCAGCGACTCTCCCTGCGCTTGGATTTGCGCCGATGATCCGAAGTCTGAATCCTGCGGCTGTGCGTCGAAGAATCCACCAACCTGCAATACAACAGATTACTGCGATCGCGAAGCCAGCATGAAGTCGCGTTCCCGGGATCAGGATTGGCAAGCGTGCTTCGGGGTTCAACTCGACGGTTTGTGGATAGATGTGAGTCGGTTCCTGAAGCGGCCCGCGCACGAGAAATCCAACGAGGAAGATTGCAACGAAGTTAAGCATGATCGTGCTTATAACTTCGAGCACCCGGAATCTTCGGCGTAGCTCGGCGGCAATCAACGCCCACAGTCCTCCTGCAATTGCGCCGACTATCAGCGCAATTGGGAGAACCAAGCGTCCAAGCAGCGGTGTAAGTGCGAGTGCAACTGATGTTGCAGACGCAGCACCAATCAGCAGCTGACCTTCGGCGCCGATATTCAGAACGCCTGCCTGAAATGCAAAAGCGACAGCAAGGCCGGCAAGAATCAGCGGCGTAGCGCGAACGAGCATGTCGCTGATAAGAGTCAGCGTCGCGAAATCAATCATGAGCGCAACAAGGCGTAGCCAATGGCTTCTTCAGAGCTCTCCACTGGAATGAGTGCCCCATCACGAACGACGAACGTCCGGTTAGCGAGCTCGACAATCTCCTCGATATCACTCGAATAAAAAATGATTGCACAACCGCGATCCGCGGCTGCTCGCAAATGCTGCTTGATATTTTCAGTTGCCAGAATGTCCAGTCCTCGCGTCGGATTCTCGGCGACTAAGACATCCGGGTCGTCATCCAGCTCTCTGCCGAGTACGAGCTTTTGCTGATTTCCTCCTGATAGCGCACCTGCGCGCATTTCGATTGACTGCGCTCGGACGTCAAAGCGATTCAAAATGGAATTGGTTCGAGCGCGGAATGCAGACCAGGCGAGACGTCCGCGACGAAAGCCACTCTCGCGCAGTGCAACGTTTTCGAATAAACGAAACTCAGAGATCATTGCATCGCGGTGCCGATCTTCAGGAATAAACCCTGCGTTCGGCGGCAGTTTGGCGTTTCCCGCTCGCGCATTAGCCCTTCGCCCTAGAACGCGAAGAAGATCTGCAGCGGCACCGTCGAGTGCTGCAATGCCGATAATTTCGCCGCGCTCGATTTCGAGATTTACCCCAGTCAACGCTCGACCAGAAAGCGCGCCATCGATACTCGCGTTTTCGATTTGAATAACCGGCGCATCAACGGCAGGGGTGGTTACTGAAGGTGACGGAGATGCCGACTGAGGTGACTCCTGGCCCAGCATTGCACCAGCGAGCGATTCTTCGGTGACAGCGCTTGTCGGCGCGCTCATGACAAGACGGCCGCGACGCAACACCGACACATCGTCCGAGTATCGGAGCGCGTCGCGCAACTTGTGAGTGATCAGTACGATGCTGGTGCCGTTGCCAACCAGCCGGCGCATGACCTTGAGCAGCTCCTGAGATTCGGCAGGAGCAAGAACTGCTGTGGGTTCGTCGAGGATAAGTACTTTTGCGTCGCGGGAAATCGCTCTCAAGATTTCCAAACGCTGTTGCGCTGCGACGTTCAAAGAGCTGACCTGACTGTCGGGGTCGAGGTCGAGTCCTGTCTGAGCTCCGATTACTTTGACACGCTCAGCGGCTCGACGGGCATCGTACCTGCCGGTTTTTCCCAGCTCCAAATTTTCTGCGACGGACATTGCAGGAACCAGCATGAAGTGCTGATGCACCATGCCGATCCCCGCTTTGATCGCGTCCGAGGGAGAGCGTAATCGAAGTGGCTTGCCCGCGATCGTGATCTGTCCGTCGTCCGGACTGATCATACCGAATGCAATTCGCATCAGCGTAGTTTTTCCCGCTCCGTTTTCGCCGAGCAGTGCGTGAACCGTTCCGGGACGGAGAGTGAGCGAAACGTGCGAGACCGCTTGAAGGTTGCCAAAGCGCTTGCTGATGTTGCGTAACTCGAGGGATGGAGTCGGCTCGGCCGATATTGCTGAAGGCGGGTTCGGCAAGCTCTTAATTAAAGTCCAGTCGGCGCCGACAGGTTTACAGCGTCAATGTGAAATTTCCGCTCCAGCTCGGCAGCAATCGCATATACGCCCAGGGTTTCTGTCGCGTAGTGACCCATGTAGATGATGACGATGTTTTTTTCAGCAGCGTCGACTGCAGTCCAATGCGGACCCTCGCCAACGATAAGAGTGTCCACGTTGTTCTCGATGGCTTCGCGCAAAGTATCTGCTGACGCGCCGTTGCCTGTGCAAATAGCCCATCGTCGCGTGACACGATCGGGTTGAACACCCGGTGCAATAGTTTCTCCGCCGTGCATGCGCGAGAAACTTCTCGCGCGTTCAATGAGTGTCGACGTTCGGATGTCAGATGTGCCCATCACTCCGATGAAAATGTCCTTGAAACGTGCGAAGCCATCCGACGGCTCAAGCTCGAGAGTTCGTGCAAGCAGTGCGTTGTTTCCAAGGAGTGGGTGACGATCAAGCGGCAAGTGTGAGGAATAGACAGCAATGTCGCGGTCAATCAACATCCGAATCCGTTCATACCGTGTTCCGACGAGGGGTTCGGTCCCTAGCCAGAACATTCCATGATGAACAATGAGCAAATCCGCATTCTCTTGAGCGGCCGCAGCAACTGTTCTCGCGGAGAAGTCGACAGCTGCTGCGACCTTTCTTACGGTGCCGCTGTTGGCGAGCTGCAAACCATTAATTGCGTTTGGAAAATCCGGAGTGGTGGATGTCTCGAGTAGCTGATCGAGATAATCGACTACGGTGTCGAGCGAAATACTTGTGGATTCACCAAGCTCGGTCATTGCTGCACTTGTTTGATGTCACCAGCGCCGGAGTCGAGCGCCTTGCGTGCTGAATCGATCGACTGCTTCACCTTTGCGGGAATCGTTGCGTCAAGTCGTGGATTCAATACCAGCTTGACGATTCCATCGTGGAGCCCAAGTGAAATTACACGCGGCTTAAAACGACCTTCTTTTACCTCGCGCGCAACAGTGAGGAATGCTTCCGGCAGATCAATCACCACGCTGCCGAGCGTGACATCGGGTGCGACGTTGTTTTGATCGGAGTTCGAGCCGATGATGCGAACCCCCTGAGATTCTTTCGCTGCCTGAAAAATTCCGAGTCCTGCAGCGTCAGCGTTCTGGAAGATGATATCCACGCGCTGCCCGATCTGAGTGAGCGCCTGTTCCTTCCCTGCACTAACGTCATCCCAGTTTCCGATGTAGGAGATAACTGTTTTGACATTTGGATTTGTTGCGTGAGCGCCAAGCGCGAATGCGCTGAAGCTTCTTTTCACGGGAGGCAGCTCGGTTCCTCCGATCATTCCGACGATACCGGTTTTCGTGAGAGCGCCGGCCATCATTCCTGCGAGATATGATGCTTCTTCAAAAGCGAACTCAATGCCTGCGACATTTTTCGCAGTGCTGGTGCCCGATGTTGTGATGTAAATGGTTTTTGGAAATTGTGGCGCAACACGAAGTGCGGCATCCTGGAATTCAAATCCGTGACCGAAGACGAGCGAATATCCCTGCGCGCCGTATTGCCGGAAGTTTTCGTCGAACTCAGCGGGTGTTTTTGTTTGAATGTGGCTGATCTTTGCGCCGAGACTATCGCGGATCATCAACAGACCATTGTACGCGCCGCCATTCCATGATTGGTCGCTGATAGGGCCCGGAGTTAGAAGCGCAACTTTAAATGTGTTCGCTGCTCCTGAGTCGTCTCTCTTCGCGCAGGCGGTGATTGCGACAGAAATACTCAACGCCGCGGTTGCCGCTCGGCCGATTAACAACACTCTATTTAGTAGCAATTTGCACCTTATTGCAGAGTGGTTGTTTTGTTCGACGGCTCGAGTAGATCCGCGACGCGCTCGAGATCTTCGAGCGAATAAAACGAGATTCGAATCGCGCCTTTGTAGTCGGCATCGGCGGTGATGGACACATCGGTCTGGAGCAGTCGGCGGAGATGCTCCTCGAAGCTACGAATCTCGAGAGGACGACTATCCCTTTTCGTTGGGCGTCCGCGTTTTACTGTGGGTGTCTTTTCAATAGGCGATTGCCGAACGCGGTTCTCCACCTCGCGTGCGTTCAACCCTCGTTTTACAATCTCATCAGCGAGCTCCGTTATTCGAGCTTCGTCGCTCAACCCGAGAAGCGGCCGCGCGTGGCCAATGGTGAGTGAGCCATCTCTTAGCATTTGTCTCACTCGCTCCGGGAGCTGCAGAATCCGCAGCATGTTCGCGATCGTCGACCGATCGCGACCTACCATCGATGCTACTGTCTGCTGCGTGTGACCGAATTCCTGGATGAGCCGGCTATAGCCTTCCGCTTCCTCGATCGGATTGAGATCACTTCGCTGCAGATTTTCAATCAGCGCTAACCCAAGTAGCTCACGGTCGTCGATGTCTTTGACGACGGCACTAATTGCGTTCCATCCAAGCTCTGTTGCTGCACGAAGGCGGCGTTCACCCGCAACGAGCTCGAACGATCCCTCTTCACGCGAGGGTCTCACTGTAATTGGCTGGAGAAGGCCCGATGAATTCAGGCTTTCCCGTAAATCCTTAAGGGCATCGGGCGCAAAATCCTTTCGCGGCTGAAAGGGGTTCATCCGAATCTTCGTGATCGGAATTTCCTTTAAGGCTGATCGAGGCTCTTCGACGGCAGGTGGGGCGCTGCTGAATAAGGCATCGAGGCCGCGGCCGAGACGTCGCGGGGTTTTTTCAGGCGCCATTTGTTGATTCTCCTGCGGTTGTCCGTTCGATTAGCTCGCGCGCGACGCTCATGTAGGATCTCGCGCCCACCGATCCGATGTCGTAAAGAATGATTGGCTTTCCGAAGCTTGGTGCTTCTGCCAGCCTCACGTTTCTTGGAATTATGCTCGTGAATACTTTCGCGCCGAAATAATCCCGTGCGTCTTGCGCGACCTGGCGTGAGAGGTTGAGACGTGCGTCGTACATGGTGAGAAGAACCCCAATGATCGAAAGATTCTTGTTTGGTCCCTGCTGAATCCGGTGGACAGTGTCGAGCAGCTGTGACAACCCCTCGAGTGCGTAGTACTCACATTGCAACGGAATCAGCACTGCGTCCGCGGCACTCAACATATTGACGGTGATCAACCCCAGCGATGGAGGGCAGTCGATAAGGATGAAATCATAGTCCTTAAGTATTGGCTCGAGAGCTCGTCGCATCGCGGAGTCTCGATCTGGAACATCAATCAGCTCGACTTCGGCGCCCGCCAAGTGGGGTGTTGCCGGCGCGACATCAAGATGCGGAAGTGCAACGTTTTTTTGCCGGATGGCCGAGATGGAGCGTCCAGCGATCAAAACGTCATAGAGGGTCTCGGAAAACTCCGAGCGATTGAGGCCTATTCCGCTCGTAGCGTTGCCTTGGGGATCTCCATCGACGAGCAGCACTCTTTGTTCGGCGGCTGCCAGGCTTGCCGCGAGGTTTACGGCGGTTGTCGTTTTCCCGACGCCGCCTTTTTGGTTCGCAACTGCGATAACTCTGCCCACAGCATCCCGGGTTTGTGGAAGCAGGAATGTACCGCATGTGTTTCACGTGAAAAAGGCCGCCGGCAAGCCGACGGCCCTGTTTCACGTGAAAATTCAATTAGCGGGTAATAAACCGCCATCGTGTACTCACTTCGACGGACACGGTTTCCTCGCCTGGGTTGATTGGAGTTTGAGCTTGATCGGGCGCTGCGGCGGCAGCGCGCATCATGATCATCGGGCGAGGTTGAGGCGGCATATATGCTCCGATAGACACTTCGAGCAACCCGCCGAGGGTTCCACCGCCCGCGCGCGCCGCCGCCTCTGCGTCTAGACGCGCTTTCTGAACGGCGATCTCGATCGCTCGCCTACGCGCATCCTCGGTATTCGCTGCATAGAACTGAAGCGATGTCACCATGTTCGCTCCTTTCGCCAAGGCCGCATCGATCGCTGGACCTACCTGCTCCAACTTCCGAATCTCAACGGTCAATGTGTTGGTGACGTTGTAACCCGTGATCACGGG
The DNA here is from genome assembly GCA_035525855.1 of Gemmatimonadaceae bacterium. Classification (GTDB taxonomy): domain Bacteria; phylum Gemmatimonadota; class Gemmatimonadetes; order Gemmatimonadales; family Gemmatimonadaceae; genus UBA4720. The sequence goes on along the minus strand of DATLDN010000203.1, from coordinate 24,859 downwards.
CTCACGATTCGCCTCGTATCGCTGCTCTGGATAAATGGTGTAGCCGCTTGTCGAAATTTGATCGGCAGCCAAACCCAGACCACGTAACGCGGCGATTACCGCAGCTTGTTTCGTGGCGTTCTCGCTTGCTGCAGCTGCAGCTGTAGCAGCGCGTGTCTGCACGCTGATTTGAATCGATGCTCGATCAGGCGAGACTTTCACCTGTCCACTACTACTGACGACTATCTGGGGAATGGGCTCTATCGGCGTTATATTGGCGCTTTGCTGTGCAGATAATGGCGCCGAAAGCAACATGGCACTAGCCAAGGCCTTGATTTTCATACTTTCTCCTTTCTTAAACGGTCAGACTTCTAAGACGCTCGACAACGCATTTCTTGCACGGCGAACAGACCGGCTAAGCCCCAACCTCAAACACGCCTCTACGACGTCGCTCCACCTCGATCACGAGGTTCTGCAAATCACTTGGACTCACGCCTGGAATACTCGACGCCTGACCAAGCGTCCTTGGCTGCACTGACGCGAGTTTTTGGCGAGCCTCAAATGAAAGTGATGTCATGTCGTCGTATGGAAGATCGGGGGCGAGAACGAAATCACCCATTTGGCGAAGCCGATCCGCCTGTGCCCGTTCCCGCTCGAAATAGCCGGCGTATTTGATCTCCATCTCCGTACTGAGAACAACTTCTCGCGTGCGAGACTGTTGTTGATCGAGTGCTCCGAGCAGATCGGAAAGATTAATTCTGGGGCGTCGAACCAGATCTGACATTCTTGTCGGCTGTGACAGCGCAGAGCTCGATGCTGCAGCGAGAAACGGCTGCGCTTGTTCCGGGCTCACGTTCGTTGAATCGACAAACGATCGCAGATCATCCTCACTCTTCATGCGACGATCGATGGTTGATTTTTCTCGTTCGTCATAAAGGCCAACCTCGTTACCAACATCACTCATGCGACGCAGGGCGTTGTCTTGTCGCACAGTGAGTCTGAACTCCGAACGCGAGGTGAACAGTCGGTACGGCTCGTCGACGCCTTTCGTGACGAGATCGTCTATCAAAACACCGATGTAGGACGATTGTCGTCCAAGAATCACCGGCGCGCGATCGCGCGAGAACAACGCCGCATTCAGGCCCGCAATGAGACCCTGGCCCGCAGCTTCTTCATAACCGGTCGTTCCATTGATCTGTCCACCAAAGAACAGACCCGAAATGGATTTTACCTGAAGCGATGCGTCCAGCTGCGTCGGCGGATAGAAGTCGTACTCAACTGCGTATCCGGAGCGAGTCATTCTCACATCTTCGAGTCCCCGAATCGATCGCAGAATCTCGAGCTGTACGTCTGATGGAAGCGACGTCGATAGTCCGTTGACGTAAAGCTCGTTTGTGTCGTGTCCCTCCGGCTCGAGGAAAATCTGATGACGCTCCGCCTGCGGAAACTTGACAATCTTGTCTTCGACCGATGGACAATATCGCGGGCCGCGTGATGCGATCGCACCTCCGTACATCGCCGACAACGCAATGTTGTCTTCGATGATCTTCTTTCCCTCTGCGCCGAGGTACGTAATCCAGCATGGCATTTGACCGGGATGGCGAGTAGCGTCGCCATCACGCCTTGGCGTGTCCCAAAACGCCGACCACGAATAATCGAAATCTTCGATTTCGCTTTCCTGCTGCGCCAACGCCGAATAGTCGACTGTTCGACCGTCGATTCGTGGCGGTGTTCCGGTCTTGAATCGATTGACCACCAATCCCGCTTCCTCGAGCTGCTCAGCAAGATCGACCGCTGCTGATTCTCCGGCTCTTCCGCCGGCCAAACGAGTCGTAGTACCGATGTGCATTCGTCCCCGCAGAAACGTTCCCGCGGTTATGACAACAGTGCGCGATGAGAATCGGCGACCCTCGAGGGTCTCGAGTCCTTCGACCCTGGATCCGTTATCGCCTAGGATCAACCGTGCGACTGTTCCCTGAATCGTATGAATGTCGTGATGCTCCTCGAGCAACGCGCGAACCGCGCGTCTGTAAAGACCGCGATCGCATTGCGCACGGGGCGCCCATACGGCTGGGCCCTTGCTTCGGTTCAACATGCGGAACTGAATCATTGCGAGATCGGTCGCACGACCCATGATGCCGCCCAGAGCGTCTACTTCGCGGACGACTGTGCCCTTTGCAATTCCACCGATCGCCGGATTACACGACATCTGACCGATTGTCTCGAGCGCGCTGGTCACAAGGCCAACACGACAACCCGTTCGAGCAGCTGCGACAGCTGCTTCAGTGCCGGCATGTCCCGCACCGACAACCAGAACGTCAAACTCTGATTCGAATGAGCTCGTGTTTTCCTTAGCGCGCATGAATTGAAAAGTAGCAGGGTTGGAGCAATCGTTCTCGCAACGACACTACGAGAGCACAAATGCCAATTCGAATCGATGCACAACGACCTTCGATTCTCATTCGAAAAGAACGCTATGAAAGCAGCGGGTTGGTCAGAGCTGAGCTCGATTCGAAATTCAATCTTACCGATGAAGAATTTCGTGTTGCAGATCAGCTTGTCGTGATCGGACCGTTACCGTCGGACGATCTGATCGGCCCGATGATCGAGTACCTGGAATCGAACGGGTTGATCTACTTCGACGATTTTTTCGAGCTCAGTGGAAATTGGCCTGACTGGCTTCAACTTTTTGCGGTCGCTAATTCAGGCTAGAGGCGCTGCTCCACGCTCGACCACGATTCAACGCGCGCGATGCCGCCATCGATTGTGTCGATCACAACTTCACTATGAACTGGAATCTGCGTACCCAGAAGACTCTCGGCGGCAATCGTTCGCGTTATCCCGTCGGTCTCGTACGAAATTTCTCCAGCATTCGACGCTGAGATCGTTCGTGTCACGATCGCAATAGTTCCTTGTGCTGTATCATCGCTCGTGGGCGCCCCCGCATATGGCAACGCCCAACGCGATATAAGTGCGATTGCGCCAATCGTAATTGCGATTGCAACAACACCCGCAATTACGAGAATCGCCGGAGCGGATAACCCTGTTCGCGTATCGAGCAAATAACCGGCGGCACCGAATACAACGGCCAGCGCGGCAACGACAGGCGTGTTGAAAATTGCGGACGGACGCCGCTTCTTCGAGCGGCGCTCAATTCCATGGAGCATCGCGTAAACACCGACAGCAAGTCCGACGACAAAGAACGAGAGGAACAGGACCCGAGAGATCATCTAATCAGGAATCGAGGTATTTCTTGAACCACGCGATCGTGGCTGGCCATGCCTGTTGCGTCGCGGTCATGTTCGCGCCGTTCGCTCCTGCCTGTTGTCGCAAAAATCCGTGGCCCGCGCCCTCGAAAATTGTCGGAGTGTACGTCTTTCCCATTGCCTTCATTGCAGAATCCGCGGGCGGGATCGTAGCATCGACGCGAGCATCGTTGCCGCCGTACAGGCCAAGCACAGGTGCTCGGACATTCGTCAGCTGTGGCGTCGGTGGAGATGTGCCATAGTAAACGACGGAGGCACCGAGGGTCGGAGAGTGCACCGCGTGCGCAAACGATATTCCGCCACCCCAGCAAAATCCGACGACGCCGTAGCGTTGCTGCGCAGCGGGTAATGCCATCCCGTACTGAGCGGCAGCATCGATCATGCGTTGTACCTGCGCAGCATCGAGCGTTCGGATTGCAGCAACCGCGGCTTGAGTGGCGGCGCTGTCAGATCCCCGCGGAAGGTTCTTCATTGTCAGGAAGTCAGGAGCGACCGCAATGAAACCGTCTGCCGCAAGCTGGTCTGCGACGCCGCGAATCCAGTCGGAAAGTCCAAAAATTTCGTGAACGACAACAACGACTGGCGCTTTTGTCTTGCGCTCGGGATAGACCACCCAGAGCCTCAGGCTATCAGACGGTCCCACCTTTATCATCGCGTACTCGCCGTGACGTGGCGAGCTGTTTAGTCGCGCGAGCGCACGCCCCGCGTCCGGTGGCAGTGACGATGTTTGAACGCTTGCACTCGAGGATGTAGCCGAGGCTGAGGATCCGGTTGTTGTACTGCTTCCCGTCGTCGTGCACGCTGCTGCCGTCAACGCGGCAATGAGATAACGGGCGCACCTAAACTCTGGCTTCGACATGTTCACCTCGGTGAAAATTCTCTGATGGTAATCCTACGCTGCGCTCGACGTGGCTTGCAGCAAACTCACTAGCGCGACGCTCCGCATAATAGCGAGGCCGGAACGGATTTCGTCCTTCGACAAAACCAACGTGCCCTCCATGCTCAGTAAACTCGATATGAAGACAGCGGTTCTTGTCCGCGACTGCGCGAACCTGATTCAGAACATCCGGAGGAAGAAAGGGATCATCGACTGCACTTAATAGTAGCGTCGGGATACTAATTCCTTTGAGAAACTCCAGCGAGCTTGAGGACGAATAGTAGTGACGCGCATCATCGAAACCGTGGAGGGGCGCCGTCAGGGCATTGTCGAACTCGTACATCGTGCGAAGGCTCGTCAACCGGTCCCTATCAACGAGATCCGGAAATGTCACGAGCTTCACGAGCGCCTTTCGTTTCAACGATCGAACAAAGTGCCGCTGATAAACCTTGGCGAATCCCCGATCGATGTGCCGCGAAGCGCGCTCGAGATCAAACGGAACGGATATGGCGACGGCAGCTTTGATCGATTCCGGCAGTGATTTGCCACGTTCGCCGAGATATTTCAGGAGAACGTTTCCACCAAGTGACACGCCAACGAGACATAGAATTTGTTGGGGGTGTTCCTCGATCAAACGATCGATCACAAACCCGAGATCCGTTGTCTCACCCGAATGGTAAAACCGGCGGGTGAGGTTCATTTCCTCGCTGCATGATCGAAAGATGAGCATGTCAGCAGCCCATCCTCTCGTTTTCGCCTCACCGAGAAGTCCCTGGGCGTAGCTTGACCGAACAGTGCCTTCGAGTCCGTGAAGAATCACGAGGTGCACCTTTGCAGATGGATTCTTCAGACGATGGACATCTATGAAATCGCCGTCGGGTGTAGTCCACCGTTCACGGACAGTTGGTTGCGCTGGCTCGCGTCTAAATAGTTTTCCCCACAGCGTGTGAGCATGCGGGCCTGGCAGCCACCAGGCAGGACGAAACGGTTTCATGGTACGGCAACGCACCGACGCACAAGCAATACCGTTCGGGACATTCTGATTAATGTCATGAGTGTAAAATGCCACAAACCATGACCGTTCAGATCTTCGGCGTGCGCAAGAGCGCCGACACACGAAAGGCGCTACGATTCTTCGCCGAGCGCCGAGTGAAAACGCATTTCGTTGATTTGATGGAGCGTGCAGCTGCCAAGGGCGAGCTTCGTCGGTTCGCCGAAAAATTTGGAATTACCTGGATACTCGATTCGGAGTCGAGGCGATTTCAGGAGCTTGGTCTTCGCCACGCGAGGATGTCGGATGAAAGCTGGCTCGATAAGCTGGCGGAGGAGCCGCTACTATTGAGAATGCCGCTGGTTCGAAATGCGAACCAGCTCACCGTTGGGGCGGATGAAGCCACATGGAAGAAATGGATGGAGCGATGACCGAGAGCCTTCCGGAGTTTGGCACCTTCTTTTTGCCTGGCCCGACTGAAGTGAGGCGGGAGGTTCTTGAAGCGATGCTGCGGCCAATGATTCCGCACCGCAGCGCAGCTTTCGAGGAGTTGTTTGCTCGAGTGCAGGCTGGTTTAAAGCAAATTTTCAGAACAAGCCGACCGGTGTTCATTGTTCCATCATCCGGTACGGGCATGATGGAAGCCGCAATCCGGTGCGCTCCGGAAGGGCGGATACTGTCGCTGGTTAATGGAGCGTTTTCTGAGCGGTTTGCGCATATCGCCGAGATGTGCGGTCGGGCGGTCGATCGTTATGAGGTTGGTTGGGGGCAATGGCATCACCCCGAAGAATTAGATAATTACCTAACAAAGGCTCAGTATAGTGCGATTACTGTCGCCCAATCGGAAACATCGACGGGCGCTCTTAATGATGTGCGGTCACTCTCCGATGTCGCCCACAGCCATGGAATTCCATGTCTGATCGATAGTGTCAGCGGTCTCGGTGGTGCAGAGCTTCGCTTCGATGAATGGAAATTAGATTACGTTCTAACAGGATCTCAAAAGGCGTTAGCCCTTCCGCCGGGCCTCGCGTTTAGCGTCGCGTCGCAGGCTTTCATCGACACAGCGCGAAATGTTGCGGGCCGAGGTGTTTACTTCGATCTCGTTGAAATGGAGCATTTTGCTGAACGCGGGCAGGTGCCAAGTACGCCCGCACTATCACTGATGTATGCGCTGGATGTCCAGGTTAAGGCCATCAACGCGGAAGGCATCGAAAATCGGTGGGGCCGGCATTCTGAAATGGCGGCAATGACCAATAAATGGGTAACTGCGTGTCGGAATGATGATGGCCTCGACATCTGCAACATCGTCGACGCTGCTCATCGATCTCCGACCGTATCCACCATCAAGTTACCGGACGGCGTCAGCTCGACTTCGCTCTTACCAAAAGTCGCGTCGCGCGGCATCACAGTCGCGACGGGATACGGCAAGCTGAAAGATCAAACTTTCAGGATCGGGCACATGGGTGATCACACGACCGCGACACTGGAGCGCTGTCTCGATGCCTGTCGATCAGCGCTCCTCGAGCACTAGCTAAGCAAACTCACCGATGAAGCTGATCTCGGGCTCGAGATTGAACCCCAACTTCGATCTCACCGCTTCCTGCGCAATCGAGATCAGCTCCCGAACATCCTTTGCTGTCGCATGACCGAGATTCACCATGATGTTCGCGTGGATGTGTGAGATCTGCGCGTCGCCATGGCGAAATCCTTTTAACCCGCACTGATCTACAAGTCTTCCCGCTCCAACTCCTTCGATCTTCTTGAAGATCGAGCCCGCGCTCGGGTGAAACTGAAGCCACGGATGTCTGCTTCCCCGCCAACTCAGATTCTCCTGCATGATGCGATGCATGACAGCGGGATCTTCACGGTGCAGCGCGAACGTCGCGGACAGCAGGATGTCACGCCGGCTGTGGAGAGTACTCGTGTCATATCCGAACTGCATGTAATCACGATCGACAATTTTTCGATCGCCTTCTTCGGCGAGAATTTCTCCGGACTCGAACACATCGGCGATGAACATTGTTTTCTTCCGTTCGGGCTCCGGCTCGAGGAAGTGAAGGTTCTGCCAGATAGCGCCGCCAACCGTGCTGGGTATTCCGACGTAATGCTCGAGCCCCGACCATCCGCGCTCGACTGCTAACGGAATGATTTCACCGACTATTGCCCCGCTTTCGACCGTAAGCTTTCCATCGTCCGCAAAGTTGTAAGCGTTTGATGTGTTCCGGATTACAATCCCGCGAAATCCCTTGTCGCCGATGAGAATGTTTGCGCCAAGGCCGAGTACGAAGTACGACACATCGAAGTCTCGCGCTGCTCGCACTGCATTTGCTAAATCATCTGCAGACGTGGCATTGTACAGCAGGTCCGCTGGACCACCGATGCGGAACGTGGTGTATGGAGCGAGTGGCTCGTCTCGTTTGAGCTGGGATTGATTCAGCCGCGCGGCGAGTTTTTTGTAGCTATCAATCATCGAGGCTTTCTGTTGGCTAACATCTCACAAAGAAATCGAGCATCGGGTCGACGCGCCACTATAGCAATTCTCGTGGCTGCGAGCTTTCTCCTTCCCGCCTATGCTTTTGCGCAGCGCGCAGAGCTTCAGAAAATCATCCAGCGGAAAGTTCTGGCGAATGGGCTCGAAGTGATCGTTGTCGAGAATCATGGCGTTCCGCTCGCTACGATCGAGGTGAACGTCAAGAATGGATCGTTTACGCAGACACCCGATTTCGCGGGCCTCGCGCACATGTACGAGCACATGTTCTTCCGCGCGAATTCAACTTATCCGCAGCCCGAAGCGTTCGTCGATCGCGCCGGAGATCTCGGCGCTGTATTCAACGGAACGACTGCCGAAGAGCGCGTGAATTATTACCTCACAGTTCCCGCAGACAATCTCGCTGGGGGAGTTCAGTTTCTCGCGGCCGCCTTGAAAGCACCGCTTTTTCGCCAGGATGAGCTGGAGCGTGAACGACAGGTGGTGATCGGCGAATACGATCGAAACGAATCGAGTCCATTCTTTCAGCTGAACCAGCAGATGGATGCAAAGCTGTACCCGGGAAATTTCAGCCGAAAGAATGTCATTGGCGATCGCACCGTGATCTCGACGACGACGCCCGAAAAGATGCGAGCGATTCAGAAGAAGTATTACGTGCCGAACAATTCCGTTCTGATCGTTGCAGGTGACGTGAATCCGGCAGCTGTTTTTTCGCTTGCGGAGAAAGAGCTGGGCAGCTGGCAGCGGGGGCCCGACCCATTCGTGGCGGATCCCGTTCCACCAATTCCTGCGTTGACGCGCAACGATGCGGTTGTTGTCGAAGCCGGCGTTGGCGCGGTGACAGTGTTTGTTCAATGGCAGGGACCGAGTGTTGGAATCGATCCAGGGTCGACCTATGCTGCTGACGTATTCTCCGACGTCTTGAACGATGCGGGTTCCAACTTTCAGCAGCGGCTCGTTGACAGTGGTCTCTGGCAGAACCTGGGCGTGAATTACTACACGCTCAACCACACGGGACCGATCACAATAAGCGGGCAAACCTCGCCGGATAATTTGCGCAAAGCGCTGGCAGCGCTCGACGCAGAGATAAAAAAGTTCGATACGCCAACCTATTTCGATCCCGTCGAGCTCGAAGCTGTGAAAGCACATCGCGCGGTTACATCCGCGTTCGATCGCGAGCGATCTTCGGGATTCGCCCACACGCTCGGCTTCTGGTGGAGCGTTGCGAGTCTCGAGTACTACATGGGTTACGTGGATAACATGGCGCAGCAGAAAACGACCGACCTACGGGCGTATGCTCGCAAGTATATAGTAGGGAAACCACACATCACAGGCGTGCTCATCGCACCAACAGACCGCGCCAGCTTAAAGCTCACGTCCCAGGAGCTTCTCGCAGAGGGAGTTAATTGATGCTGCTCGCGGTTGCTGTTGCGCTGACGGCGCTCACAAACAGCTTCGACGTTTCCGGAATCCAGGTAGTGCTCCGCCAAAGCACGGCCAACAACGTCGTTGCGGCGAATCTTTATCTGCTCGGCGGAACGCGGCAGGTCACCTTGCAGAATGCCGGGATAGAGCCGCTTCTTCTCGAGGTATCTGATCGCGGAACGACAAAATATCCAAGAGCCGTCCTGCGACGAAAAATGTCGGCGCTTGGCAGCGAGATCGTCACAGACCCGAGTGACGACTGGACGATGTTCGGCATACGCGCAACTACTGAGGTTCTCGACTCTACCTGGGCAATCTTTGCCAGCCGCCTGATGGAGCCGACGCTCGATCCCTCGGATGTCGCGTTGATAAAGTCGCAGTTTCTATCGGGGATTCGGCAGCGACGTGACGACCCCGATGCGCTTGCGGAGTTTCTCGCGGACAGCATCGCGTTCAGCGGCCATCCATATGGTATTCCACGAACCGGAACCGAAGCCTCGATTTCATCGATAGACGCTGCCGCTCTCAAGGCGTACCACGACAATCAGATCGTAAAGTCACGAATGCTTCTGGTTGTAGTCGGTAACGTCGATCGTGCTCATGTCGAGCGTCTTGTGCAGAACACATTGGCGAAACTGCCTGCCGGAAACTACAAGTGGACACCTCCGGCACGAATTCCAGAACGATCATCCGCTTTAGTCATAGAGTCTCGCAGCCTCCCGACGAATTATCTCGTTGGTTACTACAGCGGTCCGCTCGCGAACACGGATGACTATCAAGCGCTTCGTATTGCGACATCGGTTTTGACCGGTCGATTGTTCGCGCAGATCCGTACGAGAGAGAACCTCACGTATGACGTCCATGCTCCGTTTCTCGATCGTGCCGCGACTGCAGGCGGTCTTTATATCTCCACGGCATCGCCGGACACGACGCTTAAGCTCATGCGCGCCGCGGTGACAGAGCTGCAGCAAGGATTACTCGATCGCGAAGGACTTGGACGTCTCGAGCAGCAATTCCTTACTGAATATTTTCTGGATAACGAAACAAACGGAGCGCAGGCAGATTTTCTTGCGCGGTCGCAATTATATCGAGGCGACTATCGCGAAGCAGATCATTTTGTCGAAGAGCTGCGAAACGTTACGCCGGAACAAGTGAGACGCGTCGCGCAGAAATACATGAAAGGAATTCGCTTCGCGTATGTAGGTGATCCGTCCAAGCTACAGAAGGATTTGATCTCACGGTTTTGACGGCTTGCGCGCACGAACATTGCCGATGGTTGGCTGCCCGGAATTGATTTGCGTCGTCCTTGTGAATAAATTCACAAGACGCGGGAATAATCGTTCAAGCGGGATTACCTAACTTCACCAAAGTACAAGAGGTTCGAGAATGCGCTTCATCACACTGGCAATTGCAGCAAGCACCGTAGTCATCAGCGCTTGCGCAGGCGGTGACAAGAGCAATGCAACAGATACAGCCGGCGTTGCGGTTGATACAGCCACACCGGCGACTGCCGCACCCGCACCGGGCGCAGCCCCGGCAGCAGCCGGAACAATGGCAGCAATCACCGGGCAGACGATCGAAGTAAAAATGGTTGGCGACGCTAAGGGCTATCGTTTTGAGCCAGCCAACATCACGGTCAAGGCCGGCGACGGCATTAAGTTCACCACCGTTAGCGGCGGACCGCACAACGTCGCCTTCGATCCTGCCACCATTCCGGCGGATCAGAAGGGTCAGCTGGATGCGAACATGGGCTCCGATAAGATGGGCGAGCTTTCCAGCGCACTGAAGACGAATCCTGGCGAGTCGGTCACGATTTCGTTCGCGAACATCAAGCCCGGCAAGTATCCGTTCCACTGCACTCCGCACCTTGCCCTTGGCATGAAGGGAGAGATCACGGTTCAGTAAATCGAGCCGGATTGCGGTCGCTTGAAGGAGCATCCCCGGATGCTCCTTTTTGTTTCCTGGAGCCAGCCAGCGCAGTTACACGGCGCTGAGTTTGCACTGTCGACAGAAAGCCGTGCACTTCGAAGTATATTCTTGAGAGATGAGTAAAGCCTCGACAAGCCTGAATTACTTGTGGACGTCGGCACGTGCGCTCAACGCGTCGCGCCGCTATGCCGCTATGGGAATTGCCGGCGGCCTCGTGTTCCTGTGTGCGCTCATTGCGTTCATTGTTGTTCCGCGGCAGGCTACAAAAGCTGCAGTTGCTGTAGCAGCTTCGCTCGAGCAGAAGCCGGATTCGACGCAAGCTTCTTCGTCGCGTTTGCGTGCGTTGGCCGGCATTACTGCAGCTGATTCGATGCTGGGCATCGCTCGGCGAACTGTCGCTCCAGCGCCTGTCGCACCCATCGACACATTTCCGCCCGAGCTGCGTGCGCAACGCGATTCGCTCACAACGGTCGTGACGAATCTCAATCGCCTGATCGAACGCGCAGACAATGCCCCGCTCCCCGTTTCATATCGCGCTCTCGGCTCGACGCCCACCATGGCGAGCGATCCAAGCGTAAGAGTTCTTCTAGATTCACTTGCAGCTATAGAACAGGAACGCGATGCATTCGGTGCGGTTGGCGGAGTGGATCCCGTTTTTGTCGCACTGACATCGAGAGCAACGGCAATCGGTCGGGAGATCCAGGCAATCGCGGAGTCGAAGCGAGCAACTGCCCGGTCGCAACTCGCAGTTTTGCGACCCGTAGCGCCAGTCGTCACCACGCAAGCTCAAGTCGACACGATGAAGTTCATCGCGCAGCGTCAACAAGCGCAGCGTCAATACGCCAGCGCGTCACAAACGCTGACGCAGATTCGCGCGACTGACGACAGGATCGATCGGGAAGCCTCACGTGCGCGCGATCTGGCGAATGTTGGTGCTCCACCGCTGGCAATGCTGGGCGCAGCCATTGTGCTCGCGCTTTCACTTGGCTTTGCGGTGGCGTTCATCATGGAGCTGCAGAGTCCGCGCGTGGCGGATGCAAGAGAGGCTGAGCAGGTGACAGCCGCACGAGTGCTGACTGTGGTGAAGCCTGCCGAAGTCGTTGCAGAACGAACGCGCCGTCAAGCGGATCTCGAGGCGCCGCCACTGATAGATCTCGTATCCGAAAGTTACAGGCGGTTGTATCTGCACCTCGCGGCGACAGAAGCAAACGTACCGATTGTGACTATCGCCGGTGACGATGCTGCGATCGTTGGAACAGTCGCTTCGAATCTTGCTGCTGCAGCTGCATATGAAGCGAGGAGTACGCTGCTCGTCGATGTAGATCCGGCGACGTCCGTAGTTGCGAGCGTGTTGCGCGTTCGTCCGAATCCCGGATTTGCCGGCATTGTTACCGGCGATTCGGACTGGCCTGATTCCATTGTGTCGACGACTGTGGGACGTGATCGACCGCTCGATGTTTTGCCGAGCGGTACGCGGCGTATTGCTGCGCCGTCGCCGGATGTTGCGGAAAGAATTCGCGGCGATTTCGCGCGAATGGAGCGGCGATATGATTTGATCGTGATCGCCGCCCCGACTGCGTATGTTCTGCAACAAGCATCGTCGATAATGCCAAGTCCCGATGTTGTTCTTTGTGCGCGTGTTGCGCATACGCGTCTTTCCGATTTGAAGAAAGCAATCGATGGATTCAGAAAACTCGATCTGCGTGTACATGGCATTGTGCTGTGGAATGATGACCTTCCGCACATCGACTCGCCGAAGGAGCTGCTTGAATCGGTGTCTGCCCGCGAGGCAGGAAGCGGTCAACTTGCCGGAGTGCGTTGAACGCACGAATGTCTGAAACAATTCCCGATCTTCGCGGACTGCCCCGCCCCGATGCTTACCGCGAGCTCGAAGAACAAGTGCGTCTCGTGCTCGACGGCATCGATGATTCAGTAGCCGGGATGGCAACCATCTCCGCTCTTGTACACGGCGCGCTCGGATTTCTGTGGACCGGATTCTATAGAGTTGTCACACCTGGAAAGCTGATGCGTGTCGGTCCATACCAGGGAAGCCTTGGATGTCTGGAGATCGCCTTCGGCAGAGGCGTATGCGGAACAGCAGCGGCGGAGCAACGGACGTTAATCGTCGATGACGTCGATGCTTTTCCTGGTCATATCAGCTGCGACGCCAGATCGAAGTCGGAAATCGTCGTCCCTGTTTATGGAAAAAGCGATGAGCTGATTGCTGTGTTCGACATAGATTCGGAGGAGCGAGCTGCGTTCAATGGCGAGGATCGTGACGGACTCGAGCGCATCATGCAGTGGTTCAGGCGAGCTGCTTAGGTGAAGATTACAGGATATTCCGATGCGATCAATCACGCGTTCGCGTTTGCCGCAAAGCATCACGACAGACAAGTTCGCAAGGGAACGAAGCTTCCCTACCTCACCCATCCCGCTAACATCGCTGTAATTCTCACTCGATACGACCGAGATGACGACACGGTTGTTGCCGGAATCCTGCACGACGTGGTTGAAGATTGCGTAAGAGACGGATACACACGCGAAATGCTCGAGCAAAGAATCGGGCAGAAGTTCGGCGCTTCCGTATTGCAAACTGTCCTCGAGGTCACTCATCGAAGGTTGGACGACGGTGGTGTGGAATTGTCTTCGCTCGACCAGAAGGATGATTACATCGAGCGGCTCGCGAGTGCGAGTGAATCTGCTCGCTGGGTGTGCGCTGCCGACAAGCTTCACAACGCGCGGTCCATTCTTGCCGACCTGAAACGAGCCTACGACGCTTCAATAGTGTGGTCGCGGTTCAGCGGCGGCCGTCAGGGAACACTGAAGTGGTATCGCGGCGTTTACGATCGATTGAAGGGAGTGTCTTTCGATGCACCGATCATGGAGGAGCTCCGATCAGCTGTCGAAGATCTGGAGAGCCAACCTTAAGACGCTAGCGCGGCCGCCTCTGTTCCGTAACGTCGCGCAACATAGTCGTCGAGGATCTTCAAGAATTCCGGAACGATGGAGTCGCCCTTCAGTGTGACGAGCAGTTTTCCATCGACATAGACCGGAGCCTTCGGATCCTCGAATGTGCCTGGAAGTGAAATGCCGATGTTGGCGTGCTTTGATTCACCAGGCCCGTTGACGACACATCCCATTACCGCGACTCGCAGATCGACAACCTCGGGGTATTGCTCGCGCCATACGGGCATCTGTTCCTTGAGGTAGCCTTCGATGTCTTCCGCCATGTGCTGAAAGAACGTCGACGTTGTGCGCCCGCAACCGGGACATGCGGTGACCTGTGGCTTGAATCTGCGCAGATCGAGGGACTGGAGTATCTGTTGGGCGACTTCGACCTCTTCCGTTCGATCGCCGTTGGGCTTTGGCGTCAGCGACACGCGAACCGTGTCGCCGATTCCTTCAGCGAGCAGGATCGAGAGCGCTGCGGTGCTCGCGATTATTCCTTTCGACCCCATACCGGCTTCCGTCAGGCCAAGGTGAAGCGGATAGTCACACCGTGCTGCGAGGCGCCGATACACTTCGACGAGATCCTGAACTCCGGAAACCTTGGCAGAGAGAATGATTCTCTCGTGGAGAACCCCCTCCTCTTCCGCAAGCGCCGCCGATCGGAGTGCGCTTTCAAGCATAGCCTCGATGTACACTTGTTTCGCTTCGCGGGGCTGGGGGTCAGCCGCGTTGTTTTCCATAAGCTCTGTCAGGAGGTCCTGATCTAATGAGCCCCAGTTAACTCCGATTCGAACGGGTTTCTCATTTTCAGCTGCTATGCGGGCGATGGTGCGAAAGTTTTCGTCGCGACGCTTGCTGCCAACATTGCCTGGGTTGATCCGATACTTGGCGAGTGCTCGAGCGGTTTCCGGGTATTTGGTAAGGAGTAGATGCCCGTTGTAGTGAAAGTCGCCAATTATCGGGACGACGTTGGCAGAATCGGCGACGCGACTGACGATTTCCGGGACCGCCGCGGCGGCTTCGTCATTGTTGACCGTTATGCGGACGATCTGTGAGCCAGCGTTGGCGAGCGCGATCACCTGCTCCGCCGTTGCTGCAGCATCGGCTGTATCGGTGTTCGTCATGGACTGCACGACGATCGGGTGGCGTGACCCGATGGGCACGCCTCCAACCTTTGCTGTAACTGTGTGTCTGCGGTCGGCGATGGTCATTATCTGTATCTTATGCGGTCAACCCTAATAGTAATTACCCCAGCATCGAACACATGAGCGATGAAAGCGTTGGACCAGCCGAAGATCCCGTCAAACCGAGTCATCGCGGACGTCGATTGGGGTTCCTTGTCATGCTGCTTCTGCTGCTTGTTCCGTCGCTTGTGTTCGGCGCGTGGTCGTGGATCACGTTGAACTATTCCTACTCGAAGGGAGAGCGCGCCGGTTACGTGCAGAAGATTTCGGAGAAAGGCTGGCTTTGCAAAACGTGGGAAGGTGAGCTCGCGATGGCGAATCTTCCCGGAGCGATGCCGGAGATTTTCAAGTTCAGCGTCCGCAACGACTCGATTGCAAAGCTCATAGAACAGAACTCAGGAAAGAGAGTATCGCTGACGTATGAGCAGCATCGTGGAGTGCCGACGTCGTGTTTTGCGGAGACGCAGTACTATATCACAAATGTGCGACTAGTTGATAAATGAACAATTTTCTATTGTCACCCCGCAAGGACCGTGATATAATAGCCGCGAGAAACGGCGCTTTTTCGGTCCAGTCAGACCGAACGAAGGCGCATATCATCCGGTGAATTCGCGAGTGGATTCGCCACAGGCTTGTGTCCGATGCGGTACTTAGATCGTGCCGGACATTCTTTACCAGGAGCAGGAATGCGTACGACCGGCAAAGTAAAGTGGTTCAACGATGCGAAGGGCTTTGGCTTCATCACTCCGGACAATGGTCAGAAGGATTGCTTCGTCCACTACAGCGCGATCACCGGAAACGGGTTCAAGTCGCTGGCCGAAGGAGATGCAGTTGAGTTCGACATCGTCGAAGGACAGAAGGGCCCCGCGGCAGAGAACGTCACGAAGAGCAGCTAAGACGCGGAACTCCGCATCTTTGCCGGCAGTACAAGGCGGGACGTCGAAACGGCGTCCCGCTTTTATTTTCGGGGGGGTCGTCCTCGCCTGGGCGTTGGTGTGATCTCGAGCGCGCGGTCGAGGCGTTGAATCAACGATTGGGACACGGAGTGGACATTGACCCGGAGTTGGACTATCCCGTCATCCGAAAGCTGGACTTCCCCTCCCTCCGCTTTCGCCACTTGGCTCGCGACAGCTAAGGCGGTTTTGACCGGGATGTCCAACGTGCGATTCAGATGCAGCGCTATCTCGAGGTTCAAAAGACCGGCTGGCGTTATCCGGCGCACGATTCCCTGCCTCTGTTGAACTACGCCTTCGACTTCGTAATGAGACAGAACGTTGTCGATCCACTTTTTTGGAACACCTAGGGTAACGGCTGCAGCTGCAACGGTATAGGCCCGCACAGAATTATCCTAATACGAAAGGATAAAATAAACCAGTAGTTCGCGCACGTGATGTGCAACCAACCGGCACGCTTGAGGTATACCATAGAAACATTGTCATTTGCAAAGGAGCAAAGGTTATGAAGAAAGCATTCATGGGAGTTATCGCCGCGGCGGCACTTCTTGGTGGAAGTGGGCTGTCGGCTCAATCGTATAAGCCGGTCTCGATCGGAATTGCGGCTGGAGCTGCAATACCTGTCGGCGATTTCGCGGACTTCTACAACACAGGGTACAATGGGACAGTCGGTCTTGGACTGTCTTCCATTGGTAGTCCACTGGGTCTGCGGTTCGAGGCGATGTACAACAAATTCCTCGGGCGCGATGATATTCCAGGCACCCAGCCGGATGCGCGCGTTATCGCCGGTACAGCGAATCTCGTCTACAACCTTCAGGGGCGGGGAATCCGGCCGTATGTGATCGGCGGTGCTGGGTATTACGGATCCAAGGTAGACGTCGAAGGTGCTGAATCGAATAACAAGTTCGGTTTGAATGGTGGAATTGGCGCCATGTTTCCGCTAAGCGGCTTCAACACGTACGTGGAAGCGCGCTACCATCACATGTTCACGGATGTCAGTGCAACGCAGTTCATCCCGGTTACTTTCGGGATCCTGTTTTAACTGAAAAAAGGAAGGGCGCCGAAAGGCGCCCTTTTCTTTCGTGCTCGCGGTTAGATTGTTATCGAACTAAATCCCGCGCAGACTCGAGTTGGATTCGCACGGACTCCGGACCTGTTCCGCCCGGCAGATCACGCGCACTTACTGATTTTCTCGGATCCAGTGATTCATGGACGTCGTCAGCAACGAGTGGGCTGACTTTCTGAAATGACTCGAGGTCGAGGTCCTTTAAATCGCGGCCTGTGGTTTCGGACTCGCGGATAAGTGTCCCAACCGCCTCATGCGCATCGCGAAATGTCGCGCCTTTTCGCACGAGGTAATCTGCGAGGTCGGTTGCCATCATCGTCGTCGACAGAGCCGAGTGCATTCGCTCTGCATCGAAAGTGAGCTCGGCGAGTGTGCCCTGAACCGCAGGAAGTACTACGGCCATCAGATCGACGGCATCGAAAAGCGCACGCTTGTCTTCCTGAAGATCCTTGTTGTAACCGCTCGGCAAACCTTTCAATACGCCGAGCATCGTGACGAGATCGCCAAGGGTGCGAGGCGCGGATGCGCGGGCGAGCTCGAGAGCGTCGGGGTTGCGCTTCTGCGGCATCATGCTCGAACCCGTTGTAAACGTCTCGCCGAATTTCACAAACGCGAATTCAGATGAGCCGAACAGAATCAAATCTTCAGAAAGCCGCGAGAGATGCACTGCGAGCAGGGCGATTGCAAAAAGCATTTCCGCGATGAAGTCGCGATCGCCGACAGCGTCGATGCTGTTTTGCGAGAGGGAAGAGAATCCCAGCTTCTGCTGGATAAGATCGCGCGGTACCGGATAAGCTGATCCTGCAATCGCGCCTGAGCCAAGCGGAAGAACGGACGCGTTCCTCGCCGAAGAGGAAACGCGATCACGGTCTCTTTGAAGCGCCCAGAAATGAGCCAGCATCCAGTGCGCCGCAGCAACGGGCTGGGCTCGCTGCATATGCGTGTACGCCGGCATATACGTCGTCTGCAATTGCTCGGCATGATCGATCATTGTGTGCTGCAGCGCGCGAATCGAATCGCTGAGACCTTCGGCGGCATTCATCGTCCAAAGACGCGTTGCTGTAGCAACCTGGTCGTTGCGACTGCGGCCGGTGTGAAGCTTGGATGCAACGTCGCCGATTTCGTCGTGCAACATTCGATCGATCATCGTGTGCACGTCTTCATCCGAAGCGTCGGGCTCCTCACCGTTCTCGAGTCGGGCTCTCACTGAGGCGAGGCCGCGAATCATTGTGTCGGTTTCGTCGCGTGTGAGGATACCGGCTTCGCCGAGTGCGGCAGCCCATGCTTCAGACAGACGCACGTCACCAGGCCACAATCGCCGGTCGATGGAGATTGACCGGTTCAGAGCATCGAGCGCTTTGTCGGTGGGAAGGGAAAAGCGCCCACCCCAAAGCTTATGTGAGCGCTTTTCGTCTGACATCAGAGCTTAATCCTGCCAGGACGCTGCAAGCGCGGGTGAATCCTCGTGTGTAACAGGCGCGACTGCCCGGGCAGCGAGCTCCTGATCATGAAGCGCGCGCACGCGGCTGGGCAGGGAATAGAGTCGAATGAAACCGCCGGCATCACTCTGCTGATATACGTCATCTTCGCCGAACGTCACGAAGCGTTCGTCGTACAGCGCATATTCGCTCGCGCGGCTCATGACTGTTACGTTGCCCTTGTATAGCTCGAGTGTGACACCACCCGTGACACGCTCCTGCGTGATATTCACGAATGCGTCGTAAGCCTCACGCTCGGTTGTCCACCATCGTCCTTCGTACACGAGATCAGCGTATCGAGGCGCAATGAGATCTTTTGCTGCGAGTGTTCGGCGATCGAGAATCAGCTGCTCCAACTCGCTATGCGCGACATACAGCAGGGTACCGCCGGGTGTTTCGTACACACCGCGTGACTTCATTCCAACGAGACGGTCTTCGACGATATCGATTCTCCCGACGCCGTGACGACCGCCGATCTTGTTCAACGTCGCGACGATTGCGACCGGATCGAGGAAAACTCCATTTACGGCAACGGGAGTTCCCTGATTGAACCCGATCGTAACGCTTTCGGGTTTGTCGGGAGCCTGCTGCGGCGATGTCGTCAGCATGAACAAATCGTCCGGTGGCGACTGAGCCGGATCTTCGAGCACTCCACCTTCGTGTGAGATGTGCCAGATGTTGCGGTCGCGCGAATAGATTTTCTCTTTCGACGCCGTGACCGGAACGTTGTGCTGCTTTGCATATGCGATTGCATCTTCGCGACTGCGGATCTCCCACTCGCGCCAGGGAGCAATCACGGGTAGCTCCGGAGCAAAAGCAGCATACGTGAGCTCGAAGCGCACCTGATCATTTCCTTTGCCGGTGCACCCGTGGGCCAGCGCGTCGGCGCCGATGCGTCGTGCTACTTCAACCTGGCGGCGGGCAAGTAGGGGGCGCCCCATTGACGTGCCGAGCAGATATTTCCTTCCGTAGATCGCGCCGGCGCGAAGTGTCGGCCAGATGAATTCAGACACGAATTCCTGGCGAAGGTCTTCGATAAAGCATTCGGCAGCGCCGGATGCGATTGCCTTTTCGCGGACGCCCTCGAGCTCGTCGCCCTGTCCGATGTCACCGGCAACGCAAACGATCTTCGCGCCGTCGTAGTGTTCCTTCAGCCACGGAACGATGATCGACGTGTCGAGACCGCCGGAGTAAGCGAGGACAATTGTCTGAGTCATATTCGGTCTAAATAACTATTCATAGTTACCGTATATTTAATCAAAATCGTGCCTAGCGTCAATGTCGGTGCCGTTGAAAGCGGCCTCGCCCCGAGGCAGGGATTGTGGTATCGTGTGCTCACGGGAGAGCTAATGGCCAACAAGCGGGAGCGGCAGTCGGCGATACTTGAAATAGTGAATTCGAGGCTTGTCAGCAGCCAGGAAGATCTGCGAAAGCTGCTGCTCCATCGCGGGTGGGATGTAACGCAGGCCACGTTGTCGCGCGATCTGCGAGAGCTCAGGCTCGCGCGTGTTCCAACTCCTCAGGGAGCGCGCTATGCGGTGACGGACGGGACCATCGAGGAAAGCAGAGTGGCTCTCGAAACCCTTTTGCCGCAGCTGTTCCTCAGAATAGATGGCGTCAGCGACCTGATTGTTTTGCGAACGGTGCCGGGTGGAGCGCAGCCGATCGCATCTGCTCTGGATGGCGAGAACTGGTCGGACATACTCGGTACAGTCGGTGGGGATGACACCATTCTCATCGTGTGTCGAAACGGAGGTGCGCGGGACCGCGTACTTCGCCGCTTGAAGTCGCTCGCGGGAGAGCCGTAACACCAAAAAACGCCGGCCAAAGAGACCGTGAAATGATTGACTCTCACGGAATGCAATGTTATGCATTATAAGTGCATAAATTCTCTATCGGCGTCCTGGGTGCCAGCGGGTATACGGGTCGTGAGCTGTGCGGTCTCGTCGCGCGACATCCGTCAATGGAGCTCGCATTCGCTTCTGCCAGCTCTCAAGCAGGATCTACGCTGCAGCTCGGGAAGCGTGAGATCACTTTCATCGACAGCGAAGACGCCGCGCTCGGCGAAGCAGACCTCGTCTTCAGCGCTTTGCCACACGGTGCATCGGCGATGTGGTCAGAACGTGCATCAGCCGCTGGGGCAAAAGTCGTAGACCTGTCGTCCGATCTACGCCCAGGTAATTCGCACGCGAATGGGGCGCCCTACGGATTGACCGAGCTGATGCGCGAGCAAGTGAAGTGCGCGAACACTGTCGCGAATCCCGGTTGTTATCCGACGGCGATTCTTATCGCGCTCGCGCCGTTGTTCAAACGAAAGCTCACGTTGCCAGGGTCGACGATCTCGATCACTGCGGCGAGCGGAGTTACGGGCGCGGGGTACACGCCCAAGCCAGAGCTGCTCTTTGCCGAAATCGCCGAGGATTACAGGGCGTACTCGCTTGGCAATAATCATCGGCATCTCGCTGAGATGCGCGCCGTCATGAACGACATGAACGCCGACAACGATCTGCTTTTCATTCCTCATTTGTTGCCCGTTGCGCGGGGAATTCTTGCGACGATCACCGTCGCCTTGAGTCAGCCGATCGCCGACCCTCTTCGACTTTGGGAAGAGGATTACGCAGACGAGCCTTTCATCGAAGTCACTAAGGAAGCGCCATCGATTCGCGACGTCGTACGAAGAAACGTCGTGCGTGTGAGCGCGATCAATGCGTCGGGGGTGAGACAACCAACGCTTACGTTGACGTCTGCAATCGACAATCTCGTGAAGGGCGCCGCGGGCCAGGCGGTTCAGAATGCGAACCTGATGCTTGGCATTCCGGAAACGACTGGACTTCCGGTATGAAGCGAGTTGTAAAAATCGGCGGACGTGCGCAAGCGTCGCCTGACCTTCCAAGCCGAATCGCATCTGCGTGGCAACAGGAACCGGGATCGTTTTGCGTTGTTCACGGTGGCGGTGATCAGATCAGCGCACTTCAGAAATCGATGGGGCTCGAACCGTCGTTTGTCGACGGACGTCGAGTTACCACGCGTGAAGATCTCGAAGTAGTTCGGATGGTTCTTTCCGGATTGATCAATAAGCAGCTCGTGTCTGCGTTTGCAGCGGCGGGCATGCCGGCAGTTGGAATTTCCGGAGAAGACGGCGGGTTGATCACTGCCACATTTCTCGATCAGGACCGATTCGGCAGGGTGGGGAAGCCGGTGAGAGCGAATGCGGAAGTGCTCGACCTGTTGCTGACCGGCGGATATCTGCCGGTCATCTCCCCACTCGGATCTGAGGATGGAAATCCTGCGGAAGCACTGAACGTCAACGGTGATGATGCCGCCGCGGCGATTGCGATTGCAGCGGTTGCATCCGAGCTGTTGCTCATTGCAGATGTCACCGGCGTTCTCGATGAGAATAAAATGCTGCTGCCGAATCTCGACGCGTCAGAAGCTGATGAGCTCGCGCAGAGTGGAGTGGTGAACAAAGGGATGAAGGCAAAACTTCAAGCAGGTTTTGCGGCTTTAGCTGGAGGGGTTGCGAGAGTTCGCATTGCAAACATCGACGGATTAGAGGATGCAACAGCTGGAACTCTCCTCACATTTGCACAGAGTGTCATCACATGACCGTAACATCGCCTGATACCGAAGTGACAACGGACGCTTCGCCAGACCGACGCAACGCAATTCTCGGAACGTACAAGCGTGCTCCGATGACATTTGTGCGTGGCGAAGGCGTCGAGCTGATTGATGAAAACGGCAAACGCTATCTCGATCTGGCGAGCGGCATTGCAGTCAACGCACTCGGATACGGTGATGCAGGAATAAAAGGCGCAATTACCGAAGCGCTCGACACGGGAATCATCCACGTGTCGAATCTTTATCGAACTGAAGCCGGCGAGAAGCTCGCAAATCTTCTCGCTGGAGATTCGTTCGGGAAGGTTTTTTTCTGCAATTCAGGCGCTGAAGCGAATGAAGGTGCGTTCAAGTTTGTTCGGCGATGGGGACGCGCGGTGGGCTCCGAAGCAAAGACCGGAATTCTCGCATTGCGTGGAAGCTTTCACGGGCGGCTTTTCGCATCGCTCGCGGCGACAGACCGTCCATCGTATCGCGCTCCGTTTCGCCCGTTAGCTGGGGGTGTCAGTATTTGCGAGCGGGATCTGCACGCACTCGACGCTGCGCTCGATAGTGAAACGATTGCTGCATTGATTCTCGAACCCGTACAGGGTGAAGGTGGCGTCCGTGTGCTGGACAAGACGTTCGTTACCGAGCTTCGCGCGATGACAAAGGATCGCGGAATTGCGCTCATCTTCGATGAGATTCAGTGCGGCCTCGGGCGGCTCGGTAGCTTCTTCGCGTACGAGCAGTTTGGTGTAAAGCCCGACATCGTTACTCTTGCGAAACCGATTGCAGGCGGCTTACCGATGGGAGCGATTCTCGTTTCCGACGAGATCGGCGAGACTATCAAGCCGGGCGATCACGGTACCACGTTTGGCGGGGGGCCGTTGATCGCGCATGTCGCGCTGGAGGTGGTGCGGCGCGTAAGTGATCCTGCATTGCTTTCGGCAGTTCGACAGAATGGGGAGTGGCTAGCTGAATCGCTTCGGGGAGTTGCCCGACGAACCGGGAAAGTTCGTGCAGTGCGCGGAATGGGTTACATGTGGGGGCTCGATGTGGTGGAAAAGGCGAGTGACATTATCCAGCGGGGCTGGGAGGCTGGAGTACTCGTCATAAATGCCGGCGATCACACGCTGCGACTGCTTCCCCCCTTGATCATGACGCGCGACGAACTTGCGCGCGGTGTCGGTCTGCTCGAAAAAATTCTGAGCTAAATCAGCGGACCACTCGCCATTCGCACGTTGCCTCAGGGCGCGCTAACATAGAGCGAACGTCTTTACGGAAAACTCGATGACTATGCGCGCCTTCGGATTCTTTTCACTCATGCTGGCTGTCGCCTGCGCGACACCGTCGCAAACAGCGATGTCGCCCGCAGCGTCTGATCCTGCCGATACAATCGAAGCGAGACGATTGTTCGAAGAGAATATCGACGCAATTCATAAACGTGACAGGAACCGCTATCTCGCAACCTACAATCAAACGCCGAATCTCGTGCGCAACGGACCGGATGGTCCGCAACTGGGATTTGAAGGTTGGAGTGCGAGACGCGACAGCACGTGGCCGGATACGTTGGTTGCGGAAAAATTGCGTGTGGTCCCTATCGCTAAGGGCGTCGTTTATGGGACGTATTGTTATCGCGTAACACAGAACAAAGTCACGACGAGTGGTGTGTCGGAGCGTTTGTTCATCAAGACGCTGACGGGGTGGAAGATCGCGGTGACGACAGCATTTGGTTTACCGCAAGGGGCACCGGAGCAGTGCAAATAAAAAGCAGCAATGCGAAAGCATAAGTCACCGCTCAAGGGACTGTGGCAAGGTTTTGACGAAGCAAACTTTGGAGCCGAGCGAACGTTAAACCTTCGCGATTCACTTCCGTCCGCGCATGAGGCGCGCACGCGCGCGGAGTCGTGGCTTCGAATGCGGCAGGTGATGAAGCCTGGTGAGGTGCTTGTTATAACGGGAAGAGGAAATCAGAGTCCCGGTGGTGTCGGTGTTGTTAGAGAAGCGATCATCGCATTGATGCCCTCACTTAGGCGCCGCGGAGTAATTCTCAGCTGGCGCGAGCACAGTCCCGGGTCGCTCGTTGTAACGCTCGCACCAATCACGACGCTTCTCACTGCACCGCGACGAAATCGCCGTGATCACGACAGTGGAGAGATGATTGTCGCGACTCCCGAATCGCTTGCAGGTCTCGAACCCCGCACGCTTGCTGATTTGCGACAGCTCGCCATTCGAACTATCGAATCACTCGGTGTCGATGATTCCACACCATTCATCGCTGATGAAATGCAGCGCATCTTTGCAACGTTGACAATGACACTGCCGGTCAGTGCGGACCGCGACAGAACTCTCCGTCGCGCCATCAAGAGCGCACTCGAAGAAGTCGACGGGTAATCCGGGGAAAACGTAAGGGCTCCCAAAATAAGGGACCCAATAGATTTTGTGTTTAAACGCGGTACAGACATTGCGTTTCTACGCGTATCCGTTTCCCCCGAAGCATGCAGACTCTCCTCCCATTTACAACTCTGTCGAGCCTTACTCCCGACGACATCGAAGCGGTCGCGGGATACGGCGCAAGAACTACCTGGCCGGCGAATTTTCAGATCTATCAGCGTGGAGCAAAGGCGGATGGATTTTCAATCGTGTTGCGCGGGCACGTCATTCTTCGCAACCGAAT
>DATLDN010000198.1:0-20553 GCA_035525855.1 Gemmatimonadaceae bacterium | reverse complement strand
ACGTCTCGCCGAAATCGACTTCGATAAGCTGACCCAGGAAGGCAAAGTCGATTATGTGCTGCTACACAATTATCTGACGCATCAGCTTGCGCTCATCGATCGTGGCGAGACACAGCGCACCGAAACATCGTCGCTTCTCCCGTTCGCGGACCGTTTGCTCGTGCTTCAGGATGCTCGGCGCAATCTGACAACGATAGATTCACGAGCCGCGTCGAGCACTCTTGCATCGGTTGCTGCACAGGTAGATAGCCTTCGGTCAAAGATTGAATCGCCACCGCGCGGAGATTCTGCTTCGCGCCCGAGGATTTCCAAGACCGTTGCGAATCGCGCGGCTGACAATGTCGACGAGATTCGCGCAACCGTAACCAACTGGTATAAGTACTACGACGGTTACGATCCAAACTTCACATGGTGGGCAAAGAGCCCCTACACAAAGCTCGATGAATCACTGAAGCGTTACGCTAAAACGCTTCGAGAAAAAATTGTCGGGTTCAAACCGACTTCTACTGATGCTACCGGGGCAAATGAAGGCCCGATCATCGGCGACCCAATCAGTGCCGAAGGACTGAAGGAAGATCTTCGCTACGAGATGATCCCGTATTCACCTCCGGAATTGATTGCAATCGCGGAGCGTGAGTATGCATTCAGCCTGAGTGAAATGAAGAAGGCCGCTCGCGCGATGGGATTCGGCGACAATTGGAAAGCCGCAGTCGAAAAGGTAAAGAACACTTATGTCGAGCCCGGTAAGCAGCCCGACCTGATTCGCGATCTTGCCCGGCAAGCCGAAGCGTTCTTCGATCAGCACGACTGGGTGACTATTCCGCAGCTCGCGAAGGAAGATTGGCGGATGGAGATGATGAGCCCCGAGCGACAGCGAGTTGCGCCGTTTTTCCTTGGTGGAGATCTAATCCTTGTCTCGTATCCGACAGTGGACATGACCGAGGAAGAGAAGCTCATGAGTCTTCGCGGAAACAATCCGCATTTCTCACACGCTACGGTTTTTCACGAATTGAATCCTGGACATCACCTGCAGGGATTCATGTCGGCCCGTTACAACTCACACCGGCGATTGTTCAGCACACCGTTCTGGAGCGAAGGACAATCATTGTATTGGGAGATGTTCCTCTGGGATCATGGGTTCCATGCAACACCGGAGGATCGAGTCGGCGCGCTTTTCTGGAGAATGCACCGCAGTGCCCGAATTATTTTCTCCTTGAATTTCCATCTCGGCAAAATGACACCGGATCAGGCCGTGAACTTTCTTGTCGACACAGTTGCATTCGAGCGCGCGAATGCAGAAGCGGAAGTTCGTCGATCCTTCGGTGGGCAGTATTCGCCGCTGTATCAGATTGGATACATGATCGGCGGGCTCGAGCTGCGAGCGCTGCATAAAGAGCTTGTCGACTCAGGGAAAATGACTGACCGCGCGTTTCACGATGCGGTGTTGCAGGGGGGACCGATGCCGATTGCGATGGTGCGCGCCCGCCTGGAAAATCTCGCGCTTACTCGTGATGGACCGTTGCAATGGAAGTTTGCTGGCGCGTTGCCACCACCCATTCCCGCCAGGGACTAAGTGCCTTTCACCGTATTCAAACTCGATCGAAATCTTGTAAGGGGGCTAAAGGATTTAGGATTCGTTCGCCCGACACCGATACAAAGCGACGCTATTCCTCCGGCGTTACTGGGACGCGACGTCCTCGCTTGCGCGTCGACAGGAAGTGGTAAGACCGCTGCGTTCCTTCTGCCGATACTCGACAAACTCATTAATAAACCGCGGGGGAAAACACGCGCGCTCGTGTTGACGCCCACCAGAGAGCTTGCAGCACAGATTGTCGAGCAGCTCAGCGCACTTGCGACGCATACACCGGTTACCGCGTTCGCAATCATCGGCGGAGTTGCAATGGGACCGCAGGAACACGCTTTCAGAAGTGGGGTCGACGTTCTCGTTGCCACACCGGGACGCTTGCTCGACCATATGAAATCTTCCTACGCACGGCTCGATCAAGTCGAGTATCTCGTTCTTGACGAGGCGGACAGAATGCTGGACATGGGATTTCTTCCGGACATCAATCGCATTCTTCGTGTAGTGCCGACGAAAAGGCAGACTTTGTTTTTCAGTGCGACGGTGCCGGCACCGATCGCCGAGCTCGCGCGTAAGATGTTGAAGAACGCGGTAACGATTAACCTTGCGCGCACATCGTCGCCGGCTGTCGGGATAACGCAGGCAGTGTATCCCGTGCAGCAGGACTTGAAGGCAGCACTGCTGCTGACACTTCTTCAAAGCGGCGAGATCGATCAGGCGCTTGTGTTCACGCGCACAAAGCATCGGGCAAACCGACTTGCCGAAAGTCTCGCCAAGCACGGAATAAGGGTGGACAGGATTCACGGCAATCGATCGCAAAAACAGCGAACGATGGCGCTCGAGGGGTTCAAGAGCGGAAAGTACAAAGTTCTTGTTGCAACGGACATTGCGGCGCGAGGCATCGATGTCGAGGCACTCGGACACGTAGTGAACTTCGACGTGCCAATGGCGTCAGACGACTACATCCACCGCGTTGGCCGAACGGGCCGAGCTGAGATGACTGGTGAGGCGTTTACATTTGTGGCGCCGAACGAGGAGGGAGATCTTCGCAATATCGAGCGCGCGATTGGCAGGCGTCTTCCTCGTGTAACGGTTCCCGGCTTCGACTACTCGTCTCGATCGGAGCCGCGACTCGAGGTACCGATTGCGAAGCGCGTTGCTGAGATTCGTGCGCGGAGATCTGGTGAGCGCGCGAGGTCGAATCAGAAAAAGGCACGTCAGGATTCGGGCCGTTCACAGAACAAGAATCGAGACGCTGGCAGCTCGCCGGGCAATCGCGGGCGAAGACCCAAGAGCCGAAGACCACGGCCAGGATGAAACAATGATCAAAATAGTGACGCTATTTCTTGCAACCGTGGCGCTCCAATCCGCCGACACTGCGCGAATCACTGCCGAAGCTGGAATCAAAGCCGCGGGTCTTCTATCACGCAGCCCGCGATAGAAAATCCGTGATTGCGATTTAGCGAGCGACGTCCGGCTTCTCGTTGATGAGCATCCACGACGTGCCGAAGCGATCCCGTAGCATTCCGAAACGTTTCGCAAAAAACGTTTCTTCCAGCTTCATAAAAATTTCTCCGTTCTCTGAGAGAAGTGCGTATAGCTGCTCCGTTTCTTCGGGAGTTTCGAGGATCAATGTCAGATACGCACTTCGCATCGGCTGAAAGACATCGGTCGGAATGTCGGCGCCCAGCAGGACCGTGTCTCCAAGCTCCATGCGCGCGTGAAGCACTTTGTCTTCCCATCCCGGAATGCGTGGCACCGATGCAGGCAGCTCTCCATGCAGCTGGATCATCGTAATCTTTCCGCCCAGGCGCTGTTCGTAGAATTCAAACGCCTGACGGCAGTTGCCGCCGTAGTTCAGATAGGTATAGAGTTTCATTTGCATCTCTCCGGGTCGATGTTTGTCTACGGCCGATTAAAAGGTATCTGATGAAGTTATTCGCCCTGGTTGGTTTTGCGGGATTCTTCGCTTTCGATCTGGGAGCGCAGGCTAAACCGCCGGAACCGTTCGTTGATAACGGAGCGTGCCCGTTTGAAGGCTGTGTTTATCGCGACTGGATCGCAACGGAGGTAGTTTCTGCGCGCGTTGCTCGCCGCGAAAATGCGCGCGTTGCGTTCACAGTCAAAAAGGGTGAGCGCGTAAGAGCATTGAGCGGTGTTGTGATTACGACGAAAGCCGGGCGCGTGGAATTCCTGAAGGCGATGGACATCCAGAGCAATTCCGGAAAAATTCACATCGAGCCAAACGAAACTCTGTTCCTTCTTACATATCAGGGAGAAGGGTTCATGAAGGTATGGCTCAAGGGGAAAGTGTACGATGGCGTCGAAGTCGTATTGTTTTACGACGAGATATGTACGAAGGACCCGCAACGTTGCGGTGCTCGTCTCGTAGCGGAGCCCGTATGCGTTTGGTGGGTGAAGATTCGAAACCGTCGCGGCCAGGTCGGGTGGATCGATCAACCGTCGAAGTTCGATAACAAGGACGCGCTCGCGAGGAGTTCGTAGTAGAATTGGCGCGTGACTTCGCCCACGCTAGTTCGCGCCATCGGCCGTTGGGCACTCACGGCGATTGTAATCAACTCCGTGCTTGGCAGCGGAGTGTTCGGACTGCCTTCAGCCCTGGCGGGATTCGCGGGTGGGTGGAGTCCACTCACCGTTCTCGTCGCCGGCGCCAGCATTTTCATAATTGTTCTTTGCTTCGCGGAGGTTGGCAGCCGATTCGACGACTCGGGCGGACCTTACCTGTACGCGCGTGAAGCATTCGGGCCGGCAGCTGCATTTCAAGTTGGTTGGCTGCATCTGTGGACGCGTCTGTTTTCCGCAGCAGCAGTAATCAACGTGCTGATATCCTACCTCGCCTCGGTCATGCCGTGGGTTGGAACGTCGGTCGGTCGCACTCTTACAATGACCATCTGCTTTACCATCGCCGCTGCGATCAACGTGAGTGGAATCCGGCAGGGCTCATGGATGGTGAACGTGTTCACTGTTGCGAAGATGTTGCCGCTATTCGCGGTAATCGCATTTGGCGCGCTGCACTTCAATTCGGAGATAGCGGCCAGTCAGCCGGTGGATCGCCCCAGCTGGACCGAAGCCGTTTTGATTCTTGTATTCGGATATGGAGGATTCGAATCTGGCGTTGTCGCTGTAGGAGAGGCGCGTGATCCAAAGCGTGACACGGCTTTCGCGCTGCTGGTTGCTATGCTCACGATTACGACGATCTATTGTCTGATTCAGCTTGTTGTAATCGGCGTGCTTCCGAATGCAAAGGATCACGCAGCTCCAATCACTGACACGCTGCGGATACTGCTCGGTCAGCCTGGTGCAGTGCTCGGCACCATTGCCGTCGTGATTTCCATTTACGGATGGCTGCTGGGATTTGTGTTGACGGTTCCTCGCATTGTGTACTCGATGTCCACTCGCGGTGAGCTTCCGTCGTTTTTTGGGCGGGTGCATTCCCGTTTTCGAACTCCGCACGTTGCGATCATTGGCTGTGCGATTGCGGGTCTTGCGCTGGGATTGTCGAGCGGGTTCACGCAGCTCGCGACTTTTTCCGCCGTATCACGTCTCGCAATTTTTGCATCGACATGCGCATCACTAATTGTGTTTCGGCGGCGGGGCGGTGAGCGAGCCCGATTCCGTGCTCCGGGTGGCGTAGTTACCGCACTCATCGGAATTGCGTTCTGCGTTTGGTTGTTGACCACGCGTAATCTCGCGCAGGCGTGGCCGTTAATTGTCGTTGTAACGGTGGGAGTCATGATCTGGGTGACGACGTCGTCGCGGCGCGCATCCGTGTGAACTTCGTTTGGCTGATCGTTTACGCTGGCCTGTTATTAATGGTTGCCGGTCTGGTCCTCGCTATCAAACCGATTCACCGATTACGGGTGCGTCGCCGGGCGCAGGGATTGAAGATCGTCGCAGTTGGTGGAGCGCTTGCGCTTGTCGGCTTCATCCTGCCCGCTCCGGAGTCACGGACATCGCGCGTCGAATCGCGTCTCGATGAGTTTATGCCGAGGTGGCAATTCTCGGAATCTCATACGATGAAGGTTGCTGCACCTCCGGCCACGGTGTACGACGCGGTGAAGAAGGTTCGCGCGAGTGAGATCAGATTATTTCGAGCACTCACGTGGATAAGGCGTGGCGGTCGCGACATGTCTGAAGGAATCCTGAACGCGGGTGATGACAAGCCGCTCATCGAGGTGGCGAAGCGCGGTGGGTTTGCGATTCTCGCAGACGATTCCGCCAGTGAGCTCGTAATGGGCACGGTTGTGGTCGCCCCTCTGCATGCGTTCGATACGCTTCGCGCTACCGTTTTCAGAGCAAACCTTCCGCCGGGGTTTGCTATTGCGGCTATCAATTTCCGCGTGCTTCCTGATGCGAATGGCTCGCTCGTCACGACCGAGACGCGAGTGTTTGCCAGCAGTCCCGCAACGAAACGCCAGTTCGCTAGATACTGGCGGTTGATTTATCCCGGGAGCGCTTTGATACGCCGGATGTGGTTGCGTGCAATCGCGCGGCGGGCCACGCAGAAGCCAACCGCACCTAGGCCTTGACCCGCCGGCCCCGGCTACTTGTCGATTGAGGCCTGGCTTTTTGTCCGGAAACCATTTGCGCCGTTGACGGGACAAAAGGTAAGTAGTTACGTAACCACTTACCTATTCCTACCGCCAAATGGATTATATCGCGCAGCTCGGCCCAGCCGTTCTCGACCACCGCTTCCGCCGCATCACTGAAAGCCTTCTAAGATCTGCTGAAGAGATCTATCAGGCCCGGCAACTTCCATTCAGAGCCCGGTGGGCCTCAACGTACACGCTGCTGTACAATGAAGGACCACTCGCCATCGGACAGATTGCCGAGCGACTGAGGCTAACCCACCCCGGCGTAATCGGCATCACAAACGACATGATGGCTGCCGACATCATCAGCGCCGTCGGCGACCGAGGCGACGCACGACGTCGGCTTGTCGATCTCACGCCTCGAGGAAGGGAGATGTCCACCGAGCTTTTTGCAGTGTGGAAAGCGCTCGGAGATGCTCAGCGCAAAAGATTCGACGCGGCGGGCTGTGATATCATGGCTGTCCTTGCGACCGTAGATGAAGCCCTCGTCGAACAGCCACTGGCCGGGGAGGTCCTGGCGAAACTGGCGGCTCGCTCGACAAAAAGAAGGCAAGCATCGAAAACTCGTCGAGCAGTCCGCGCGATGTCCGCATTTCTTTTCGCAGCATCACTGGCCTCCATCAGCGCGGGTAAGGCCAGTGCTCAGGGAACAGGAGAGTCCGTCGCAGCGCAGCCGGTAAGTGCGGACGCGCGAGCGCGCGTAGTCAACGCACTCTCCGATTCATTGATCAATGGCTACATCTACGAGGAGATGGGACGAAAGGCTGCTGACGCTCTCAGAGCCGAGCTACGATCAGGTACGTACGACGCTTTCACGTCGGGTGATGCGCTCGCAACACGAATCAACGAGACGCTCAAGCGAGTCGCAAACGACAGACATCTGGGTGTTCAATATCTTCGTCCGGCCGCTGGTGGAACGCCTGTACGACGGCGGATGATTCCGGGCGGGCCACCATCAGCAGACGATTCCGGCCGGCGAATCGTGAGAGCTCCGACGGATTCCGCGCCGCAGCCAGCAAGTCAGTCGCGGCCGCGCGCTATCTCAGCTGTAGTTTCTGCGCCGGAGTACGGATTCGCGTCAGCGCAGGTTCTCGAAGGAAACATCGGATATGTCGAAATCAGCGGCTTCTCGGGAGATCCCGCTGCCATAGCACTGACTGACTCGATCATGGCGTTGTTTGCGAACACCAAGGCGATCATCATCGACCTCGGACGCAATCGCGGCGGCGGCCCTCCAGTCATCCAACGCTTGTCGAGTTATTTCTTCGACAAACCAGTTCACCTCGTGTCGAGCTTTATGCGTGGAATGGAGAAACCAAGTGAGCGGTGGACATCTGACGTTCCCGGGAAACGTTTACCCAACACTCCGGTCTACGTCCTCACCAGCCGGTCGACCATCTCCGCTGCCGAGTCGTTCACGTTTGGACTGAGGAATCACAGGAGAATTACTGTTGTCGGCGAACCGACTGCGGGCGGAGGTCACTTCGGAAATTTTATTCCCTTGACTGACGGCTTTTCCGTTTTCCTGCCACGCGGGCGAACGTATAACCCGGTAACGAATGAGGGATGGGAAACCGATGGGCTTCAGCCGGACGTTCCAGTCCAATATGAGAAGGCTTTGGAAACTGCGCTCGCGCTCGCAGGGAAGGCTTAACACTCTTGCCTGATCCTGTGACGCACAGGACTTGGGCGCGTCAATCTCTACTGAGCCGCGACAGTGGAGACCTGCATGCTCGACATTTCGTACAACCCGTTCATAGTGGGGCTTTCAATCCTGATTGCGTCGCTCGCATCGTACGTTGCGCTCGACCTGGCCGGGCGAGTCATAGCATCGTCGAAGCGGAGCCGAGGTTATTGGATTCTCGCCAGTGCCACTGCGATGGGAATCGGCATCTGGAGCATGCACTTTCTCGGCATGCTTGCACTGCAGATCGCAGTGCCTGTCGCGTACGACGTTCCGCTGCTCGCATTGTCGATAGTAATTGCAATTGCGGGGTCAGCGGTGACGTTCTTCATGAGCGCTCGCGCACGACTTACATCCCGCGAGCTGCTGCTTGCGAGCCTGTTCATGGGGCCGGCAATCGCAGGAATGCATTATACAGGTATGGCGGCGGTACGAATGCCGTCGGCAATCTCGTACGATCGCCGCTGGGTGGCGATGTCAGTCATCATTGCGGTTCTGGTGTCGTATGTCGCGCTCCAGCTCGCGACGCGGTTACGCGGCGACGAAAGCAAACGAGGAAAGTTGTTGCGACTGGGAAGTGCGGCCTTGATGGGCGCGGCCGTTTACGGAATGCACTACACGGGAATGCTCGCCGCCCAGTTTACCCGCGCAGATCAGCGTATGGTTTCATCGACGTGGTCGGTGCTTGGGAATTACCCTCTCGCCGCGACCGTCGCGATTCTGACCGTGATGGTTCTTGGAATTGCAGTGATCGGAGCAATTGCGGACCGTAGGATCAAGGCGCGTGCGGCCGAAGCTGGAGAGCTCCGTAGAACTCTCGACCTATTGAACGCCGTTGTCGAATACTCTCCGGAAGCAGTCATTACAACTGATCTCGATTTTCAGATATCCCGCTGGAATCCAGCGGCTACCGCGCTGCTCGGCTGGAAGCCTGAAGAAGTAATCGGGCGAACGTACGATGCAACGCTGAGCACAACGGACGGAGCGCAGTGCAGGGAGTTGAAGGAAGCTGCTATGCGAAGCGGGCGAACCGCGCGGCTTTCGTGCACACACCGGCGGAAAGACGGATCACCTGTGGATGTCAGTGTGTCGCTGGCGGTGCTTCGAAATGCATACGACCACCCTGACGGGTTCGTCTTTCTAGTGACGGATGAGACAACCAGAAAAAGAATCGACGAGCGAATTCGTCAATCGCAGAAGATGGAGGCAATCGGCCAGCTTGCAGGCGGTATTGCGCACGATTTCAATAATCTGCTTACGGCGATCATCAGCTACACCGGATTTCTCCTCGACGATTTCAAGAAGGAGGACCATCGACGTGAGGATGTCGTTCAAATCGAGAAAGCGGCACAACGCGCCGCGTCGCTGACAACTCAGCTCCTCGCGTTCAGTCGCCAGCAGATTACACAGCCGAAAGAATTCTCCGTTCACGAATTGGTGGAGGAGATGCATCCGATGCTGTGTCGCCTGCTCCCGGCGAACATCATCGTCGACACAAGGCTATTCGATCCGAGCGGATTAGTGCGCGCAGATCGGAGTCAGATCGAGCAAGTGTTGCTGAACCTCGTTGTAAACGCGCGCGATGCGATGCCAAACGGAGGAAGGTTAACGATCGAGGCGACGGAAGCGTTGCTCGACGAGACATTTCGTCAGGTTCGCGAGGGTGAAATCGCTCCGGGCAATTATGTGTCACTTGCTGTGAGAGATACGGGTTCTGGAATTGCGCCGGACGTGCAATCGCGAATCTTCGAGCCGTTCTTCACCACAAAACCTCCGGGCGCAGGTACAGGTCTCGGTCTGGCGAGCGTGTACGGAATCGTCAAGCAAAGCGAAGGCTGCATTTCCCTGCACAGTGAGCTCAATCACGGAACGACGTTCGAGGTATTTCTACCGAGAGTTGGGGAGGCGGAACGTGCGGTATCGCGAGATGAGAAGCCCGTGCTGAGGCTCGATGGACGCGAAACAATTCTAGTTATCGAGGACGATCCCATGGTGCGAGTCGTCGCGCGACGCGGATTAACCGCTAATGGTTATCGCGTCCTCGAAGCACCGAGCGGTAATGAAGGTCTTCTAGTGTATGCGTCAAATGCCAGGGAAATCGCGCTGGTAATAACAGATGTGATGATGCCCGGCATTAGCGGGCACGAAGTTGAAGCGGAGCTTCGCAAACGAAATCCGACTCTTCCAGTACTTCTCATGTCGGGTTATTCGGGCGAGAGTCTAAATGGCGTCAATGCGCCATCGGCAGCCCGACCATTTCTCGCGAAACCGTTTACATCAGAGATGCTTGCTGCCAAGGTGCGCGAGCTGATGGACACGGCACCTGTCGAAGTTTCCCGGACTACGCCGGGTGGGCTTCGACTCAAGATTATGTAAGAAAGGTTAACCCAACGCCGCGAGAACTTTTCTCGCCGCACGCTTACCACTCGCGAGCGCTCCTTCCACAGTGCCCGAGCTTCCGCTGTCTGTGGCTTCTCCTGCAAAGAATACAACTCGACTGACTTCGCGAGCCAGAATGCGCGGAGCATTCGAACCGCCGACCGCCGAGTAGGCATATGCGCCGCGAATGTGCGGATCGTTTGTCCAGAGGTGTATGTGAATCGAATCAATTAATTCTTCCGCACGCTTCCGTCTTATTCCGAATACATGCGCGAGCTCTCTCAATGTCGCGTCCTCAATGTTTCCGCTCGCGGCGAGAGCTTGGGCGGGCGGTCCACCCGACCATCCAACTAGACAGGGCGCGATAATCGGCTGCTGGGTCCACCAAACCATGAATGCGCGGTTCGGCGAATGCACGAAGGAAGCCTTGTCCGATTTCTTTTCCCAGAATCTTTCCTTCACAATTACAACGACGCGTACGACATGTCCCATCACGAGCTGTCCCGCCGCCCGGCGGAGCGTTGGAATCTCCGGATCGAATGCAATACTCGCGTCCTGCAACATCGACAGCGGCACGGTCACGATCACTGATCGGCACTTGTATTCGTTTCCACGTTGATCGAAAACCCGAACACCGGACTCGCTCCACACAATTCGATTTACCGGGACACTCAATCGTATCGCATTCGCTGTGTCTTTCTGAAGAAACTCCACGAGCGCCCCGTATCCGTTCACGACTCGTCCTGCCTGCGCTGCACCGTCAACGGGATTACCCTGTGTGACAAGTGACTTGGCACTGATCAGTGAAGTGTTCGCCGCGAAAAATCCCTGCACGAATCCGCGGGCGAGCTCACGCGCTGTACGCAATTTCGCGCCGCCGGGCTTCGCGTCGAGAAATGCCTGAAAGGACTCATCCGTCTTGCGATCGGGATCGAGGTATTTGAACACGGAACCCATTCGTTCGAACAATTTGGGGTCCGCGGTCATCTCGCCGTCGTTGGATCGGTATTGCAAACCTTCCACACAAACAGTGGCGAGCCGCGCTTCGTCGAGCAGCTGGCGAGTGACCGGGGCCTCACCGTGAATGAATTCCGCGCCCAGCTCGATCGGAATTCCTGCGTTCGTTCCGTAGCGGGTAAGAATGCGACCCCCAATACGGTCGCTCGCCTCGAGCAAGATCACGCTTTTCCCAGCCCGATGCAGCTCGCGTGCGGCCATCAGCCCTGATGCACCACCGCCAACAATGACTGTGTCAACGTCCGGCACGAGAGGAACATAATCAGCGCCGAGTCGAGCGACTATCAGCTCGGCTAAGGAACGTCCATCCGGCGCAGTCGCCGGATTGAAAGCGTGAGAAACCCTCCGATCACGACGGTGGAAAGAATAATCGCCGCAACGAAGTTGATATCATTACTCGATGCGAACCGCCGCCCATCGATTCCGTGCATCAACGCAATCGCGTAGTATCGAATGCTGAGTAAACGCGCACCTGACACGAATCCGGAGATGAATCCCTCCCACAAAACGATGTAGAGAAGGCCGACACCGATCGCCTGCGTGCTCACGAGGCCAAGCCAGACGAACATCGACGCGTACATCGCAACCGCCACCATCGCTGACACAACGACTGCGACCGTCGCCTTGTAGTCGCCTAGAAATGCGATGTGTGCCATGAGCAACGAGCTCAGCACGATGAATGGCGCCGCAATTGTGAACGTCGCAAGTAATTTCGGGAGCGCAATCTGCCAACGAGGCACAGGTGAAAGCGTAAGATTTGCGAGCGTACGATCTTCCACCTCATTTCCGAACGCAGCAGCTGCAGTCGCCAGGACGACAAGGGGTGTAATCGAACCAGCGAGCATTGCACCGACGATCGCCGTTTCGAACTCCACGAGCGTTGGCGCATTTGGATCGTTCAGCATGACGGTTGCGATGATCGCCGGGAGTGCAGCGAGCACCGTCATGATCACAAGTCGCCACCGCCCTGAAAGCTGGTGGAGTGTGAGCCTATAGACGGACCCCATTTATGCTTCCACCAGGTAACCGAACACGCTCTCGAGTGAGTCATCGAGCGGTTCTACTCTGCGGAGGCTGATCGATTCCGCTTTCGCCAGCCGTGGCAGCTCGATCTGCAGATCAACCACGTTTCGACTCAGCACGACGATCGCTCCGTCGGGGTCGAGGTGAACTGCGTCGACCGAAGGAAGCTTCACAACTGCCGCGGCGAGGTCTCGTGGAGAATCGCTGATAATGCGAACGTGATACGGACGCTGGTCGAGCGCTGCGCGGATCGCGCGAAATTCACCTGAAGCAGCGAGTTTTCCGTTCACAATCAATAAAACTGTATCCGCAACTTGCTCAACCTCTTCCAGAATGTGCGACGACAGCACGATCGTCCTACCCTCGGCAGCAAGTGATTGCAGCAAGCGCTTGAAATGGACGCGTTGGCGTGGATCGGCGCCGTTCAACGGCTCGTCGAGAATCAAAATCTCAGGATCGTGAACAAGCGTTGCAGCGAGGCGCATTCGCTGCCGCATTCCGCGCGAATACGTGTCCATCGATCGATGTTGTGCATCGGCCATGTCGACGCTGTCGATCGCCTTATTCACGGCATTCTCGAGATCCGACACGTTACGAAGCCGTGCCATCATGGTCACGAAATCCCGTCCTTTCATGAACCCATAAACCGTTTCGTGCTCCGACATCACTCCGATGCGACGATAGAGTGGGGGGTTATCACGCACGGGCTCGCCGAGAACGGTGATGGATCCTGTCGACGTCGCAGCTAGGCCGGTGATCATGCGGAGGAGCGTTGTTTTGCCGGCGCCGTTAGGACCAAGAAGGCCGG
Source organism: Gemmatimonadaceae bacterium (assembly GCA_035525855.1). Lineage (GTDB taxonomy): Bacteria > Gemmatimonadota > Gemmatimonadetes > Gemmatimonadales > Gemmatimonadaceae > UBA4720. Next base: position 7,447 of record DATLDN010000198.1, on the reverse strand, counting down.
TGATACCGGGTGTCACATCGAACGACACGTCACTCACCGCGACAACACTTCCAAACCACCGCGATACTCCATCGACGCGGATAACTGGATCGACGCGCGCCGTCATGGAGACAGTCTCCTGTATCGCGCCCATAGCACCGTTGCAGGAACGATCGTCCACAGGAAATACCACCCCACAAGCACGGCCGATCCGAGCTTTTTCGCAGGAGCGTGCTCCGACATCTCGCTCATTTTATCGAAGATGATGTCGTTGACGTGAACAGGGATATTCGTCAGGTCGAACATCGAGATCCATTGTCCCACCGCGCCCTCGATGTTGTGTGACAGCCCGACCGTAAACGGCACGGTAATGACGAACAGGCCGACAAGAAACACGGAAGCATATGCCCGTCGCGTGGTAAACGATGCAGTAAGCATCGCAAGCGTCGTTGCGTACACCGCCATCGCAAGCCCAGCAGCGAGAAACTTGGGAATGTCGACCCAATGGTGGGCCAGATACTGCATCGGAGCTGGATCACCCATCGACAATCCGAGAAACAGAATGAATTGCGGAAACCACGTCGCAATGAGCATGATCGTGAGAAACGCGAGCCAGCGTGACACGACATAATCAGAGCCGGTCAACGGACGCACGAGATACAGATTGATGACTCCATCTCTCCGGTCTCTGCACAAAAGCTCGGGGCCAACGAGCGCAGCAAAGACGAAGATGATGACGCCCATGATCCCGTAGAAATCCGAGTGTGTAGGAAGATCGATCTTGTTCGCGGTTCCCGGTCCGCCCAGGCGATCGGCGGCACCTGAAATCAATGCCATCACGAGTCCCATCGCCGACAGGGCTACAAGAAAAAACCATGGAAGAATTTTCGCGCGACCACCTCGGCCAAGTCCGAGTGCGATGCGAATTCCATCCTTGTACATCGCCTTGAACGCGCGACCTCGACCTTCTCGAGCGCCCGTGTAGTTGCGATATCCAATATCGAAGACGGTACCGGAAGTCATTTCGCCTCCCGCTCGAACAGCTCGGTCAGCTCCCGCCGACGTGGCGCCATTCGGCGAAGAGGCGCCTGAGCTTCGACGAGAGCATCACGCACCAGATCGTAAACCGATTCATCGGGTCCTTCGATCGTCAGACCATTTCCTTCACTCGTCACCGCGATTCCCTTGCTTCGCAAAGCGGCTATGACTTCATCTCTGTTTCTGTCCACTTCGATGAACACTGTCTGCGTTTCGGTTGTGAACTGTGAAACCTCGCCCGAGTGAACGAGTCTTCCACCCTGCAGTACGATTATCCGATCGCATGTTCGCTCGACGTCTGCCATCAAGTGAGACGAAAAGAGAACACTGATCCCAAACTCGCGATGTGTTTTCCTGATGAGGGTCAACATCTCCTCTCGACCCGACGGATCGAGCCCGGCAGTTGGCTCGTCAAGAAAAACAAAAGCAGGATCATGCACGAGCGCCTGACACAGCTTTACGCGCTGTTTCATTCCCGTCGAGTATCCCCCGATTGCTCGATACCGCTCCTCGAATAATCCTGCGTGGCGAAGCGTGTCAGCAGCGCGAGTTCGCGCCGAGGTTGGCGGAAGTCCGCTTACTTCTGCCATGTGCGTCAGAAATTCCGCGGCGCTCACCTGACTTGGCAGGCAATCATGCTCGGGCATGTATCCGACTTTCGCGCGAATGGAAAGATTGTCGGCGGCCTCTTCGCCAAGAATCGTTGCTTTCCCGGAAGTCGCAGGGAGAAGACCGAGCAAAATCTTGATCGCCGTGCTTTTGCCGGCTCCGTTCTCACCGAGTATGCCCGTAATCCCGTCGGTGATAGTGAAGCTCACGTCGTCGAGGGCGAGGACATTCTTGTACTGCTTCGTAAGATTTTCGACCGAGAGTAACGCCGTGCCCGTTCCGTTTTGAATCATGATTTTGTCGGAGCACATGCTTCCGCGTAACGGTATTTGCAGGCTTTTTGGCGATACTCTTTCGCCTCGCTGGGGTCACGGTGCACACCCAGGCCCTTGTCATAGAGGCCAGCGAGGCGGAAGCATGCCTCGCCATTTTTGTCCCCGCATGCTTCTCGGTACCAGATGCTCGCCGTCTGATAATTCTGTCTCAGACCGCGCCCTTCTTCATATGCGAAGGCCAGCTCGAAGCAGGCACGTGAGACACCGTTGTAACAGGGTTCCTTGAAAAGGTCAGCCCCGATTGAATCATTTTTGGCGACACCCGTGCCCGCCAGATACAGCCGGCCGAGACCTACACATCCATACATGATCTTCTTTTTCTTTTCGCACGATTTCTCGAGAAGGGATGCTGCTCGCGCAAAATCCTGCGGAACGCCTTCGCCGGAGGCGTAAAGCTCTCCGAGGCCGGCGCAGCCTTTCATGTCGTTGCCGCCGCACCCGCGCTGAAACAGGGATGCCGCTCGTCCAAAATCAGGAGGGACACCCGCACCTTGTTGGTACAGGACTCCAAGGTTACTGCACCCTTCGACAGCACCCGCATCGCATGAGTGCGTGAAAAGGTCACGTGCCCGCGCAGAATCCTGGCGAGCAACTACGGAATCTTTCTTCTTGCCGGCAGCGCGCTGGAGTACGAGACCCAGGCTCGCGCAGCTCTTCTGAAAATTGGCTTTACACCCCTGATCGAACAGAGCCGTAGCGCGCGTCTCGTCCTTGAGGACGTACTCGCCCTTCTGGAGCTTCAGGGCAAGATCGTGGCACGCCGAGGAATTTCCCGCTTCACAGGAGATGCGGAGATGCTTCGATTCCGCGTACCCTGCACGACAGCCGCTCAGGATCAGCGGGATGCTGGCAAGAATGGCGAACTTCGCGGCTGACATTAGAACTCGTACGGCTCATACGACTGATGGGTTTCGAATCCAGATAATCCACTGCACATTGGCGCGATGCTCAGCCGCCACTTGTTGGCAATCGCGCTATTTGCCGGCGCGTGCTCACCCGGAGGGTCATCGGTAAAAACGCTGCGCTGGGGTGGCGATGCGGAAGGCGGAGCTCCGTTCGTCGAGGCGGATCCGTCAGATCCTTCAAAAGTTCGTGGTTTCGACGTTGAGATCGCAGGAATGATCGCGCATGGCCTTGGGCGCGACCCGGCTTTTGTGCAGACCGCGTGGTCGTCGCTCGAAGCTTCTGTTGAACGCGGTGACTTCGATGTCGGAATGTCGGGACTGGAGGATCGTCCGGAATTACGAGCGCGCCACGCAGCGTCGCTTCCATACTTCGAGTTTCGCGAAGTTCTTGCTGTGCGACCGGCAGACTCATCCCGCTACACGAGTTTGTCCGCTCTCGCGCACCGCAAGGTCGCGACACTCGGAGCAACGATGGCGTATCAGCTGCTTCTAGATGCCCAGCGGACGCATGGGGTAATTCCGATTTCATATGACGACGACATTCATCCATACTCCGATCTGATTGCTGGAAGAGTCGACGCCGTTTTGCTCGATCACATCATTGCAGAGCGGTCGCTGAAGCGAACGCCCGGGTTTGTAATTGTCCAACAGCCCGTCGCCATTGGACACTATGTCGCTGTATTCGCTATGAGAAACGCTCGATTGCGCGATTCAGCCGATGTGATACTGCGCGCGCGAATGCGAGATGGATCGCTCGAGAAAGTATTTCGCGAATGGGGCGTTTGGGATACAACACAAACTGCTCACTTCGCGCGGGTGATTGCAGCCGCGCCCGAAGAGCAGTCAATGGTTACAGAGTCACGACCGTCGATCTCGGCGTATCTGCCATCGCTGCTTCGCGCCGCAATGATTACGCTCGTCTTGTCCTGTCTCTCGATGGCACTCGCCGTGTTGATCGGGGTGCTAACCGCTGCCGGTCGCGTATATGGTCCAGCGTTCGTGCGGGTTCCATTAGCTATTTACGCCGAGGTAATTCGCGGAACGCCATTACTGCTTCAGCTATTTGTCATTTACTACGGACTTTCATCAATCGTTCGTTTGCCCGCGTTCTTTGCAGCCGTGATCGGCCTCGGACTGAACTATGGAGCATATGAAAGCGAGATTTACCGCGCGGCATTGAAGGCGATTTCGCGAGTGCAGCTGGAGGCGGCACGCACACTCGGATTCTCGGAGTGGCAGATACTGCGACTCGTGCGCGGCCCGCAGGCTCTTCGCCTTGCACTAGCGCCGATGACAAATGATTTCGTGGCGTTGCTCAAGGATTCGTCGCTTGTCTCGGTTATTACCGTCGTCGAGCTGACGAAACAAGCTGCGATTTATGCAACGAACATCGGAAGCTGGGTAGTGCCCGGAATTCTTTGCTCGGTGATTTACCTCGCGTTTTCACTCCCGCTATCTCGCTACGCACGGAGTCTTGAACGCAAGTGGAGTGTCGCGACATGAGTGCGCTGACAATTCGCGCGCTCGAGGTATCTCGCGGCACGCAACCCGTGTTGCGCGGCGCAAACCTCGATGTGAATGCCGGCGAGATCGTTGCGTTGATGGGATCGTCCGGTGCAGGGAAGACGACTGTGCTTCGCGCAATCGCTGCACTCCAGTCGTTCAGCGGAGGAACGATCACGCTCGGTGATGTGGAGCTTCATAAAGGTTCACTACCACCGCAGTCACAACTTGGTGAGCTTCGCGCGAAAGTCGGAATGGTTTTTCAGGAACACGCATTGTTCGAGCATCTCACAGTGCTCGACAATGTCACACTGGCTCCTATTCATGTTCGGCGGTGGAGTCGCGGCCGCGCGATAAGTGCAGCAACGGAATGGCTGCAGTCGCTTGGCGTTGCCGAGCGGTTGGATGCATTCCCTGGTCAATTGTCGGGCGGTCAGGCTCAGCGCGTTTCAATTGCGCGGTCTCTCGTGCTCGATCCGCAGCTGTTGCTGATGGATGAGCCGACATCGGCTCTCGATCCGAGTCGGCGAATCGCGCTCGCGGAGACGCTTCGCAATCTCACTGCCGGTGGGCGCGCGTTACTGATAAGTACACACGATGTTGAGTTCGCTCGCGCGTGCGCAGATCGGATTGCGACACTAGCTGATGGTATTATCTCCGAGAGCTAGTGCGCTACTGATTTCGGTCGCGGGTACTATCGTAAGCTGGATTTGCCTGAACTCGCTATGCGATTCGTGTAGGCCCCGAAGGCATACGGACCAGATTCCGAACGTATACGTCGAACTCGTCGTGCATGATCTTCATTGCCGGATTATCGAGCATGCTCCGGAACGATTTCTCCTGTCCGATCTCCCACATTCTGTTCGCCCATGAATGAAAGTAGCCGTCAGAAAGCTGCCCTTGTTCATGCGCGTACCACGCAATCTCGAATAGAGAGAGCTGAATGAGATTGAGAAAATATTCCTGAATCTCGCGGTCAGAGTGGAGATGCTCAACGTCGCCGGGACTGGCGGCAGCAAGCGAAGGTGTCTGCACGCGGACGTATCTCAGCTGTGATTGCAGCTCGACCAGCTTCGAGAAATTTGCGACGCGCTGCGCCTTCCGAGCCTGCATGAACTGAACTGCGGTGAAGATGAGCCCGGCGGCAATCGCGAATGAAGACAGCGCCTGAAGTACGATCTGAACGATCTGAAGATTTTGCGACATCTGCTATCGGCCCAGACGGGCAGAAACCATTCGCTTGAACGTTCCGTCCTCGAGATACTTTCGCAGGTTTTTACCGGGACAATCGGTAGACGCGTAGTTGTAGTGACCGCCAATGTTTTCGAGCGGCACATCGAATTTCTTCACCGCCCACGCCATCAAATCGGCAATTGCCGCCAGCTCCGCTGGTGTCGGCTCCTGCCGCTCGTAGTTCCCGATGACAGTGATGAGAAAATGACCGTTCGGATCGTACGCGGTATTAGTCTCACCCATGAAATGCCAATCGCGGCCCTCATAAATGTGCCCGTCGAGATCGAGCAGATAGTGGTACGGGACATCCCACCAGTTACGATCCGACGCGCCCCATGCCTGAAGGCCGCGAAGCTTCTTCACTACATCATCCGTTGGTTTGAGCGGCTCTGCATCGCCTGAATGATGCAGCGTGATATGTGTGATTCGATGCGGAATTCTTAGCCGCATGTCCGCGCCACCAGCAACCGTCGCCGCTGCGATTTGCTGCGGTAATGACGCGACCGTCGCCACCTCGAGCGCTACAAGACCTGAGCCCAGCTCGCGCTCACCGTAAATCGCAACAACTGCGACATGGAACCCATGCCAATTGAACGCAGATCCTTCTCGTGCAACGCGATCCTCCTTTGCATCGCCGAGCTCGAGACGCAAATGAACGAGATCAACCGCCGGCTTGACTGTGGAATCAAGGCTCGTCGCCATGACTCCGATCTTTATTTCATGGAAGAGAAGGGAATCGCCCGCCTTTTTATTCCGGCGCGTCGCATCGGCTTGATACCCGAGCGGTGGTTTTGCCTCCCAGGCTGAATGCGGGATGATTTTGGGCTGTGGCACATCCCGCGTGACAGATCGCGCAGCGCAACCGAGCGACGCGCCAAGCATGAATGCAAAACCAAACCTGGCGTATGTCATGGAAGAGCGTCGAGCACCCGACGCTTACCAAATGCATCGATGTTGAATGCAATCGCGCGTCGCTTGCCGGCGACTGCACCGCGAACGATAGCGAGTGCAGAGTAATAATCGAGATACTTGAAGCTCGAAATCGATCCTCCGACAAATTCGTATTTCGTCACGGCATTTCGCCATTGATCCATCTCGTTCGATACATCGACGTAAATGTACGGCTGAAAATCTTCGCCATCTTCCCAGTTGTCGGCGTACCAGATCCCACGGAGTCCGCGGTGCGGCGGCGTTCCGGTCGAAACACCTTCAAGAGATGCGAGGAGTACCGCGTCCTGGACGATCGCACTCGTACGTGAATGATCCTTGTGAATGCTCTTCTGCCAATGCGTCATAACGTACGTGGGCTTCACTTGCCGGATAACATTCGCCACATACAATCGCACTGCCTCATCGTCTGGGAGCTCACCGTCTTTGTAGGGGGCGAAGATTGTTTCGGCACCAATAACAGAATCAACAGCAAGCGCTTCGCGCCGTTTCTGTGCTCCATAAGCGGCGGGCGACATTTTTGGATTTCCGCCTTCGCCGAGCGTCATGTGGAGAATGACTATGCGATCCCCGGCTTTGTGCTGCTTGATGAGCAGGGCCCCTGTAGTGAGCTCCATGTCACCCGCGTGAGCTCCAATTGCGAGGATTGTTCGCGGGACTGCCGGTGTCTGCGCCGCTAAAGCCGACGCAGCAATGAGGCACACAACGGCATAACTGATCGCTCGCATGAGCGTGAAGCTATTTCTCGCGGAATGATTCCGCGAGATGCGGTCCTCTAGTTGTTAGAGCCGGGCAAGTGCAGCGTCGAGATACGGATCCTTTCCTGACGCTGTTGCGTCACTGCTCCACACCACAGGAATGCCGGGCGGCAATCCTTTCCATTGATATACAAATCCG